>NZ_JBUZWC010000012.1:0-108886 GCF_055329585.1 Virgibacillus sp. GM2-2
CCTTGCCGGGGCAAGGAGGCTCACCAGCCGCCCTAAGGTGCGCGACTGCCCGCAGTGGAAATCAACGTTGCTGTTACCATAAACATGAATTTTCATTAGTTCGCAATTTCCTTCACCTGTGAACTCAAGTACACTATTTGGTATCGGACTGAGGATGCCTTATTCACCTTATTTACGGTTGTTTTGAGGATTAACGGACACAGGATGCCTTATTCAGCTAAATAACATGATTTTCAACTGTTTTTACCCGAATAAGGAACCCTAAGTCCGATAACAACCACATTTACCCTTATTTTGCACAAATAAAGAATCCTGTGTCCGCTAGCTACCCTCCAGTTGTAAAAAACAGTGCATGCACTATACAGGTTTCGACATTTTTTCCGATAATAATGTAGGGACTTTATTTACTAGACAGAATTGAAGGGTGAATTAGATGAACAAGAATGCGAGCAAGCAACAGAAGTTGAAAATAGCCAAAGATAAAAAGAAAGTAAAACAGAAAGCCAAAGGCTCATTGCAACGTCAAATTTTACTGCCATTTTTATTATTATTAATTATCGCAGGTGCGGTCATTTCCTATACGAGCTATAAATTTAGTACAAACGCAATGGTTGACCAAATGGCTAGTAGTGTTAAGAGTCAAACAGAAAATTTGAATGATACGTTCAATGTATTTTTTTCCAATACAGAAAGCATTATTAACCGTTTCGTCGAAAATGAGTTGTTCACTTCCTATAAACCAGAAAACCGTGTGGCACTTATTGATTATTTAGGCGAAACAAAAGAAGCAAATCCAACAGTTGCTAACCTATACGCTGGAATACGAGAGACTGGTGAAACAATTATTTATCCCGTAGTTGAATTGGGAAACGATTTTGATCCTCGTTCTAGCTCTTGGTACAAAAAAGCAGCTGACGCAAAAGGCGAAGTAATATGGACCAAGCCATATATCGATACTGCAACGAAAAAATTGATCGTTACGGCTGCAAAAGCTTTTTATAATAATGGTCAGCTAGTCGGCGTTGCAGGTGCTGATATTTATGTCGATACATTAATCGAAATGACAAGTAAAATAAAAGTCGGTGAATCAGGATATGCGATTATCCTTGACCAAAGTGGTAATTTCATCGCCCATCCTGATGAGAAACTCTTAGGCACGAGCTCAGAGCAAATGCCTTTTCACAAAAAGCTTCAAGAAAACGGTGAGAGTGGAGTTATAAACTATCAGGCTAATGGCGGTAATCGTGTATTAGGATATACAACAAATTCGAAAACCGGCTGGGTAATCGGTGAAACTGTATTTGAAAAAGATTTCGAAAAGGAAGCGCAATCCATTTTGCTTCCTATCGGGATAACACTTTTCATCATCATCATTCTTGCAGTTATCGTGTCTTACTTTACTACGAAACGAATTACCAAACCGATCAAGCAGCTTGAAAGCACGATGAAAGAAGTTGAAAATGGGAACCTGATTGCTATATCTTCCATAAAGACGAAAAATGAGATCGGAAGTCTTGCCCGTAGCTTTGAAAATATGTTAGCGCAGATGCGGAGTATGTTGGTTAATGTAAAGAAGGTTTCATTCAATGTTTCGGAGGCATCGCAAACATTAGTTGCGAGTGCAGAAGAAAATACTGCATCGTCTAATGAAGTATCGACTACGATGGAACAAATCGCCACTGGCGCTGGGGAACAATCTGAAATGATGGAACAAAATGCGGTAGCGACTGAGAAACTTTCTAGTCTTATCAAAACAATCGAGACGTATAACCAAAAAGTTTACGATGAGGCAAAAGTCATGAATGAGGTATCTGAAAAAGGATCAGAGACTGTTCAACAGCTTCACGCACAATCAAAAGAAACCGGTGAAATGACAGCTGAAGTTGTGAAAGCAATTAAATCCCTTGATACGAAGTCAACAAATATAAACGATATCGTAACGAAAATAGCGGATATTGCTAGTCAAACAAACTTACTTGCATTGAACGCTGCTATCGAGGCGGCCCGTGCTGGTGAAAATGGCCGCGGTTTTGCGGTAGTTGCAGATGAAGTTCGAAAACTTGCCGAGCAGTCGGAAAGTGCATTAGGCGATATCGCTACCTTAATTGAAGAAATGCAAAACGAAACAAAAAACACGGTATCACTTGTAAGTAAAACGAATAACGTTATCCAAAGTCAGTCTGAATCAGTTGATCAAACAGAATTAGCATTTACTAACATTCAAGAAACAATCAGAACGAATAATGAATTAATTGAAAAAGTCATAAACACGATGAAAACAATTGTTGAACAAGAAAAAATAATTTCAACTAATACGCAAAATATTGCTTCCATAAGCCAAGAGACAGCAGCTGGAACGGAAGAAATTTCTGCCTCTGTTGAACAACAAACGGCATCAATGGAACAATTAAACCATCTTGCGGAAGAACTGGAAAATTATTCGATGCAAATGCAAGAACAAGTAAACAAGTTTAAGATTGAGAAATAACAATTATGCCATGTGTAGGTGGAAACTACGCATGGTATTTTTTTGTTATATAGACATGAGTATCAGCATACGTGCAGCTAAGGCTTTCTATTAGACAGCTTACATGTTGAGATTTAAACTTAATAGAATTACAAGGGGGAATGAGCTGTGAAAACAATTGGACTAATTGGTGGAATGAGTTGGGAATCATCATTGGAATACTACCGAAAAATTAACCAAAGGATTGCATCGGAAATGGGTGGGCTCAACTCGGCAAAGTGCTTGATGTATAGCGTGAATTTTAATGAAATGGAAAGTTTTCAACGAACCGGTCAGTGGGATAAAGCAGCTAATATGTTGCAGGATATTGCAAATGATTTAGAGGTCGCTGGAGCTGACTGTATGTTGATTTGTACGAACACAATGCATAAAGTTGCGGATCGTGTGCAACAGTCGATCCACATACCGTTGATACATATTGGCGACGCGACAGCTGAAGCTATCAATAAGGATCATATTACAAAAATCGGCCTACTTGGTACTCGCTATACGATGGAAGAAAATTTCTATCAGGAAAAACTGATTAGGCGCGGGATTGAGGTTTTAACTCCTGATGCAACCGGACGAAGTGAACTTAATCAAATTATATTTAATGAATTATGCCAGGGAAAGTTTTTGGATGCGTCTAAAAGAAAAATAGTTACGATGATCGAAGGGCTTCGGAGAGCAGACGCACAGGCAATCGTCCTTGGATGCACAGAAATCCCTCTAATTATCAAGCAAGCTGACAGCCCTCTTCCGATATACAATACATTGGATATCCACGTTCAAAAGGCTGTTGAATTTTCGTTAGCATAATTTGTCGTGAGGATCATGTTTTTGGAATTTGGATCGTATTTATCTAGATTCGGACCGTATTTTTGTAATCTGGATCGTATTTCCATGAATCTCGATCGTTTTAACGAAATTCGGATCGTATTCGGGAATCTCGACGATATTCATAAAAAAACGGACAACCTCCACCAACTAGGAGATTGTCCATTAATTTTACTACTTTTGTTCGTTTAAAATTTTTCCAGCTAATGCGTAAAGAACGACTGTTGAGACAAAGTGGGATGAATTATCGTTTGCATCCTGTTGCGGATATACTTCTACATAATCCATTCCACGAATTCCTAGCTTCGCAAATTCATGGACAAGCTCAACCAATTCATATGACGTTAAACCATTTCCATCAACTGGTCCACCTGGATTGAAAGCGAAATCCAACACGTCGCTACAGATACTTAAATAAACAGCTTCTGTACCTTCACTCGCAATTTTATACGCATCACGCGCTAAATCAACCAAGCTTTTTGCCTGTCTCACTTGACGAGCAGAAATCGTTGTTGCGCCAACTTCATCTGCATAACGTCCTGTTTCTGGCTTATTGCGTGGTCCGTGGATCCCCATATGAACAATACTTTCATTTCGTACGCTTTCGCTTTCATAAATTCGATGGAACGGTGTACTTCTTGCGTAAAGATCACCTTCATAGTCTGGATGGTTATCGTAATGTGCATCCAAATGGATAATTCCAACTTGACCGTCTACTTCTTCGCTTAATGCTTTAACGATTGGATATGTAATCCCATGGTCACCACCAAAAGCAACAGGGAATTTATCCGTTTGCCACACTTTACTTGCAAATTGTTCAATTCGACGCATCGTTTCACGCGTATCTGCAGGAACAACGTCCACATCACCTAAATCACCAAATGAATAATGTTCTTTTACATCAATATGATTCAATTCCGGTAAATAACCAGAATACCGTGCTGAGTTAAGTCGAATCACTTTTGGGCCAAGCTCACACCCAGTATAGTCACCCCATGTTACTGAACCTTCCCACGGGACACCATAAACTAGTACATCACGGTCATTTGCACTTCCATCTTCAAGTGATACTTTTTTACCACCTAAATAACATGGTGTATTACCATAAATCATTTCTTCTCTCATTTATATTCACTCCTATAACCATAATCTAATCTCTAGTACTATTCTCGCAAAGATCATTACTCGATACAATTTTTATGCTAACACCTTATTATTTTTTAACGTATTGAAAAAAATATCCAAAGGTAAACTATACTACCTTTGGATATTTCCCAAAATTAATCAGCTAAGACTTGATTAAACTCTTCTTCTACCTCAGGATGCGGTTTGCCCGCAAGACTTACGACCCAGATTACAAGACAAGCTAGGAAGAATCCTGGTACAAGTGAGTACAATCCACCCACACCAAGTGCGGTTGCAATTGCTGGATAGACCTCCCAAAGGATAACTGTAACGCCACCAACAATCATTCCTAACAATACGCCTAATCCGGTTGTACGTCTCCACCAAAGTGCAAAAATAACAGGTGGCCCAAATACTGCACCAAATCCAGCCCAAGCGTAAGAAACAATACCAAGAACACTTTGACTTCCAGAGAAAGCTATTGCTAGTGCTATTAATGCAATTACGACTGTTGCGATCCTTCCAACCCATACTAATTCTTTCCCTGAAGCTTTCTTACGAATAAACGGTTTATAAAAATCTTCCGCCAAAGCACTACATGCCACTACTAATTGCGAATCCATCGTACTCATAATTGCTGCTAGAACTGCTGCTAATAAGAAACCAGCTGTCCATGGATCAAATATAGCAGGAATTAGCTGTATAAAGACCTGTTCAGGGTCAGCAAGTGGTGTTCCACTTCCGAAGTAAACAATACCTGCAAGTGCCACAAAAATTGCACCCCATAAGGAAATACCAATCCAGATCATAGCAATCATTTTTGCTTTAGGAACATCTTTTGCACTGCGAATACCCATGAAGCGAGCAACAATATGTGGCTGTCCAGGATACCCTAGTCCCCAGGCAAGCAATGATATGATCACAATAAATCCTGCTGCACCGGCACTTTCCCAGTAAATACCGTTTGCAAAGTCAGAGGTAACACTCCTTGTTGCATAGAGTAAATCCGGATTAATCGCTGAGAGCTTTTCCCAAAGTCCAGTAAGACCTCCTAATTTCCCCCAAATCACATATACTGGAGCAATAACTAATGCTAGGAACATAAGCGTTCCTTGAATAAAGTCTGTAATACTTGCTGCAAGAAATCCTCCTAAGAACGTATAAGCAATTACCACGATTGCTCCTATCAGCAATCCAGTTGTGAACGTCATTCCATCAAATATGGATACAAATAACTTACCACTAGCAACAAGTCCAGATGCTACATAAATCATGTAAAAAATAAGAATAAATAGCGCTGAAACTACACGTATGGAGTGTGTTTTATCACGAAATCGGTTTTCAAAGAATTCCGGTAACGTTTCAGAGTCCTTTGAAACTTTCGTATACCGACGTAATCGTGCCGCGATGAACTGCCAATTCAGATAAGCACCTACCGCAAGTCCAACACCGATCCACATACCATTAATTCCTGAAGCATAAACTGCACCAGGTAAACCGAGTAATAACCAACCACTAAAGTCACTAGCTTGAGCGGATAGTGCTGCTACCCATGGATTTAAACTTCTGCCACCAAGTATGTAATCGGAAAGTGAGTTTGTTTTACTATATGTCCACAATCCAATGATTAACATACCAATACAATAAAGAGAAAAAGTAATAATAGCTTCCACTGTTTAATCACGTCTCCTTTCAATCAAAAAAGTAATAACTCCAATGATCATTAGTGCTGCGATTGGAACATACAGCCAAAACCATGATACAAAAGGCAACGAGTCCATACTTTCACCCTCCCTATTTTTTAAATATTACTATTGTCCTAAATAGTATAACAAATCAGGCAAGTTAAACAAAATTATTAACACTATGGCTTCAAGCAAGTTAACTCTATAGTTGAACATACTAGTTAATACCTAGAATTATTCGAAAAGATTAGAAAACCCCGGTATTCGCCTCGTCATTAATAGCGAATGTCGAAGTTTTTTTATAGGTCTACCATCATTTATAATTTCTGATGTTATTAGACAACATGGCACATCGCCAAGCTGTAATAGGGAAATCTACCGGTATAGAAAAAAGACGTTCGCATCGATTACGAACGTCTTCAGGGGGAATGGAGTCTCCAGTGAATATACACTGTTTTACCTTTTAGATGGGATTTTAATCAAAAAAGCGAGGAAACAAGAGTAAGTACCATAGCCCTTATTTTTGGGAACTTTGTAGTATTTCCCAGGAAATATACGATTTTTGCGCATCTATGTTGTAATGCAGTATATAGTTTTAGGTAATTGTGACTAACAGCTAGCGTCATATTAATAGTATTTTATAGTAAAATGTCTCTATCCCTGCGTAACTTTTTCATGGATTGTCTGCCCCAGCTTTTCACAGCATCAATAGAAGTGTTTTCACCTTTTGCAATTGATTTAATTGGTTGATCAAGAATAATATGCTGATAAATCCACTTCCATTGATTTACTGTCATTTTGGATTGAATCGACTCCCATAAGTATGGATCTTGAACTGGTTTCATCATATAACTTGCTCCTTGCTTTACAAGTGTTTGTCTCACGTACATATCTCGATAGATATGTACTCGCTCTTTTCGCTTCATATCCAAAAGCCTGTTTTTAATCATATAATTAGCATACCGTGGGAATTTTCCCTTTTTGGCGTCAAATGATTGATGTGCCTTCCATAGGGCAAACAATCCCTCCTGGAAATAATCTTCATGTGGCCGCTTAAGGTTTAAACGATGGATATGGTAATAAATCATATCTTTATATTCCTTAGCAACCTCGTTGAAATTCAAGTTCTTCATTTCCCCCTGCTTTCCTGACACTAGCTATTCCAATCAAAACATCATACTATATACCTATATTTATTATCTCATGTAAGTCAATATAGATGCAGGTTAGCAAATAGTGTCGAAAGTTCGTTTAGCGGGTTACTTTCAGCGATGAATTATGTCGATTCGGTTCTTATAATGTCGAACGGTGTAGGAGTTTTCTTTGATTTTCATACAATTTCAAGAACAGTGTATAAATTTGAACATTTTGTGACATTTTTGTCAAAAATAGTTATTTAGGACAGGTTAACGTAAAATTTCGACTTAATATTCTTTTCAACTGGTTAGTTTGTGGTATACTATAGGTAGAAATGTGCATATAATAATTAGACCACAGCTGCAACTGTGGCCTATCGATAAGCGTTCCCCCAGGGGATCAGCTATCCAATCTGAATAGACCTTTCCCAATCAACTGTAATGAGGGTTAATAGGGAGGTCTATTTTTTATTGATCATTTTTTCTACGAGGGTCAACAAAGCAGTTAAAAACGTTCCAAACCCAAAGAGAATCATAAATACCTCGTAAATGCTCAAAGGCGTCACCCCCTTTTTCATTAGTAGGGTTAGCCGACCAAGCCTAAAAGAACCTTATCTAATTGCTATTATAGCACAAAAATCGGCAAATAAACCACAAAATACGAACAAATGTTTGCGTGTAATTCTAAGTACAAATCTTTGCTAAGCTTTTTGACACAGAAAAAAAGGTATGCATAAAATCGCATACCTTTGGGAAAACTGTTTAGCTTGCATTTGACAAAAACCTAGTTGTTGTTGAAGAATTCGCGCAGCAATCAGTTGAAATCGCGTAGTCTATGCGAATACGCGCAGTATCAAGGCGTAATCGCTCAACAGCTCGTATGTTGCGCGATTTTTATTAATTAACGCGCGTTAATCCATTAATATTGCGCATTTTTCTTATGTCAATGCGTGAAAACTTACATACGTTTTGTAAGAACAAAAAACAGCATGTTCATCAACATGCTGTTTTTAATATTAGGATCCTGCAATGATGTGGAATCCAGAATCTACATGCAATACTTCTCCAGTAACACCGCGAGCCATTTCACTTAATAAAAACAATGTCGCATCGCCGACTTGGTCATGATCAATGTGTCTACGTAATGGTGCTTTTTCTTCGATAATAGATAGTTTATCATTGAAGCCAGATACACCTTTTGCAGATAGCGTGCGGACTGGGCCGGCAGATACTGCATTTACACGAATTCCAGCAGGTCCAACATCCTCGGCTAAATAACGGACACTTGCTTCAAGTGCTGCTTTCGCGACACCCATCACATTGTAATTTTTCACAACTTTTTCTGCACCTAGATACGATTGCGTAACAATACTTCCGCCTTCCGTCATGTACTTACGTGCTTCACGAGCAACTGCAACGAGTGAATAAGAGCTAATGTCTTGTGCCATCAAGTAACCACTACGTGATGTGTTTACAAACTCTCCGTTTAAATCATCCCGATCAGCAAATGCTACAGAATGCACGATACCGTGAATGACACCAACTTTTTCACCAATTTCTTGGAACGCTTTCGCAATACTTTCGTCATCTGAAACATCACAGGCAACTAATTGTTTTGCTTCCATGTCATTATCAGCTAATAGCTTTTCCAATTTCTTTTTCGAGCGCTCTTGACGGTTAGTAAAAATGAGGTTTGCTCCTGCGTTATGTAGAGACTTTGCAATGCCCCATGCGATGCTACGGTTATTTGCTACACCCATAACAACGATATTTTTTCCATTCATTAATCCGTTCATGTATGTACCTCCATTATTATTGCATATAGTCAATATGTCATTATTGTAATACATTTCATTAAAAATGTATAAGGTTCACAATATAAATTTTTAGGAAGATATAGTTGTTCGATATATTTGTATAATACGAGCACAAATATGTTATAATTATAATACATTATAATATACAAATATTTGTACATTTAAATGTACAAATAACGAAATGAGGGGTTATATGATTATCAAAGAGAATGGTGTGACGTATAGTGATTATTTGGAAGAGGAAACCTTAATTCCTGGAAACCAATTAAGAAAACTTTCTCAATCACAATGGGTAGAAAAAACATTAAAACATGACAAAGTTGGGTTAATTGTCAATAATGAACTACAATTAGCATTAATGAATTGGTCAAAATATAAAGAAATGATTGAAGTAATGAAAAGATTAAAAGAACGGAATACAGAATTAGAAGAATTACTTGAAGATGCCGAAGCTGCTCTACAATATTCTAGTCGGGCAGAAAGGTTTGAAGATGGCAATTCTGATTTAATAGTGGGATCATCTCCAGAGGATATTACCTCAAAGTTAAAAAAAGTAGTTTATACAAAATCAAATAAAAAAGAAACGGACAATTAGTGAGGATATCTTAACTATGGACAAACAATTTTATCAAAGTACTCAATATTCCTTTATAGCTGATGATCGCTTTAATGATGAATTGCTATTTATTTATGAAAAAATATTTGGAGAGAATGAAAGTAAGTTTGAACAGTTTCTTAATCAATTTACAATTTGTCTGAAGCATTTAGAAAAAGATTGGAAAACTAATTCTAAGACACTTTTAAAACCAAAATTATCAACTTATGGTTATCGTAAAATTAAGTTCTTCTCCTCAAAGGCTTTACAACAAACCCCAGATGCAACACCAGATTTCAGATTGATATTTAAATATATTGAGGAGAAGAATTGCCTATTCTTGTTAACAATTGGTATAAGAGTTGACAAGCATAATAATACATATTTCCCAAGGGAATACGATCTATATCGTAGAACCAATCAAAAGACATTGCCAGAAGAAAAGGAGTAACTCCCTACCCCAACTGATCCAATGCCCACTGCGCTAATATTGCTGCTCCATTTGGTAATGCATCCTCATCTAAATCAAATTTGGGATGATGAAGCGGATAAATCGCATCTTTTTCTTCATCTCTAACACCTAACCGGAAAAATACTCCTGGAATCTCATTGGCATAGAAAGAAAAATCTTCGCCACCCATCGATGGCTTCGCTATTTGAAAACGGTCCGCGCCAAGTGTTTTCGTTACCGCTTCTTTTACAGTTGGCACCAATGTACGCTCATTCAACAAAGCAGGATAGAAATAATTATACTCAAGCGAATACGTTGCGCCGAATGCTTCTGTCATTCCTTTAACTAAGCGATTCATCTTCTCTTCAATTGTATATCTTACATCATTGTCTAACGTACGAACGGTCCCTCCCATTTTTACTCGTGGTGCAATCGCATTATCTGCGGTACCACCATGGATCTGTCCAATTGTCATTACTGTCGGTGCAAGTGGATCAATTTCACGACTAATCAATTGCTGTAAGCTACTTACCACTTCAGCCGCAATGGTAATCGAATCTTTTGCCCGATGTGGATGTGCTGCGTGCCCACCTTCACCAATAATTTCTAGCTTGAAAAAATCAGCTGCTGCACATACTTCGCGCTGTGCACATGTTACATGCCCAGTTGGTACGTCGGGATTTACATGTAATCCTGCGATTGCCGAAACATCTGGATTTTGCAAGACACCGTGCTTTATTAATGTTTCCGCACCAAATAATCCTTCTTCAGCTGGCTGAAAAATCAATTTGATGGACCCTTTTTTGGGAGGATTAGAGATTAGTAGTTTTGCCGCACCTAATAGCATAGTTGTATGTCCATCATGCCCGCATAAATGTGCTATACCATTCTTCGTAGATTTATACGTAACGTCCTTTTCATCTGGAATCGGTAATGCATCCATATCAGCCCGCAAAGCTACCGTTTGCCCAGGCTCTTTACCGTGTAGCAAAGCAACCACACCAGTTTTAGCTACCTGCTCAACATCCACATAACCCATCTCACGTAACGTATCCATTACAAAAGCTGACGTATCATGTTCTTCAAACCCAAGCTCTGGATTCTGATGAAGTTTTCTTCTCCATTCCGTTAATTGATTCCCGAATTGTTTTGCCTTATCTAGTAGTTGCATGACAATCACCCCGATGATCTATTTTCTAAAGTGCAAATTTGTATGATTTATACTACAATGAATTAATAAAATTATTTCATATAAAGTAAAGGGGAACAATTTCTTTTCTTTTTTTTCTCTATCTCATCTAAGGGGGCAAGCAATGTTTTCTAACATGCATTCCAATACTCGAATCATTATTCATATTAGCCTCATTATCATTGGGATTACCATGCCTTTATGGTTAGGTGTTGACACGGTTGGACTTGCCTATTTAATGGATCAGCTTCGAAATGATCCAAGTGGGAATACGCTTATGCTTACTGCGTTCGTACTCGTCATGTTGAATACCGTTCGCGCAATTCCCCATTATATTGGCGCACTTTTACTTGGCGATGAATTAGCGTACCGGTTTAATAAACCGATACTAAAAATGATCGTGCCACTCGTCATTATTCCACTTGTCTACCTAACCATTAATATTTACAATCCACTTAATTATCACTTCGGTGGACCGGCGTTGATCTTACTCGTTTCCATTACGTTATTACACATATTAGGAAAAGGCCGTCTTCGTCCTGTCTTAAAATCTTTTGTATTAACGCAAATCTTGTTTGGCATTCAATGGCTTGATACGGTGACTCTCCTCTCAGCCTACGACTTTGGTGGAGGTCCAATTTCTAGTGAGTTAAAATCAATTGCGCTGACTATTGATTATGGGTATACCTTGTCCATTTACAGTGTCACGCTTTGCAGTATTTTTGTGGTAAATGCCATTGTTCTTGCTGTTTACCTTACTGTCTCTGAACAAAAATGGCGTATTAGCCGTGACCTGGATATTGCTCGTGGCGAAATGATCGAATCACGAAATGGACGGGAAGCCCTACATCTGGTCCATGATTTGAAAACACCACTTTCACTCATAGATGGATTGAATTCACTCATTCGCCTGAAAACAAGTGAAAAAGACATCACCGAATACTCCGATAACATTGCCGATGCTATCCAATCAACAAGTGATATGGTCTCCGAAATTTTATATGTCGAAAAAAAGAATTGGTGCTCGTTGAAAAACCTAATCGAGTACGTTCGCGCCAATAAATTAGCTGATAAAACCATCACCTATGAATTTTCTCTACAGGCAGATGAAAATATTGAATTATATATTAATAAAATTCGGGTAACCCGAGCCATCGTTAATCTCATTGATAACGCAGGAGACGCTATTAACGAAAACGGTGGTGGAAAAATAATGATTATCACAAAACTTGTAAATAATGAACTGTGGCTAGGTGTAAAGGATAACGGAATTGGTATTTCACAGAAGCAGCTGAAAAAAATCTATCAGCCTGGATTTAGTACAAAATCACATCCAGGGGTGGGTTTAACGTTTGTTCAAACAGTAGTCGAAAATCACAATGCTTTACTTGATATAGATACTGCTTACGGTAAAGGAACTACTTTTTGGATTAAGTTTCCTAGGGAGGTGCTACGCGATGAAAATATTAATCATTGATGATGATCAATCATTACGCTACATGCTTGGTGAAATATGTAAATATGCTGGTTGGGATTTTATAACCGCTGAAAATGGTAAACAAGGGCTAGAACTTTTTCAAGAAGAAAAACCGGATGTCCTATTAATTGATTATCATATGCCGGAAATGGACGGCTATCAGACGTTGATTGCAATTCGAAAGGTAGACCACCATGTTCCAGTAATTATTTTAACTGTCGATGAACGACAAGAGATTGCCGATCAATTTTTACAAGAAGGTGCTACTGATTTTGCGTTAAAACCAGTAAAAGCACCAGATATCATTGCTCGGATTCAACTGCACATCCGTTTAGCTAATATGCAGGGTGCTCAAAACAGGCACGAAGAAGTTTTTACGACGAAAGGAATTAGTAAAAAAACCTTACAGCATATTGCGGATTACATGCAAACAATGAGTAAGCCTGCGTCTGTTGATCATATTGCTAAAGAAGTTGGCCTCGCTTATCCGACAGTTTACCGCTATGTCATGCATTTACTCGACACCGGTAAGGCAAAACAAATTACAAGCTATCAGAAGATTGGCCGACCAAAAATGCTTTATCAATGGTATACGAATTAGATTGCAAGCTTTTTTCTCTTTTTTTTCTGTAGGTTCGAACGACTTTTTCTCCTATACTGTGAAATAAGAATTTAGAGAAATCTTACAATTCATTCACAGGGGAGGAGAAACAATGGATCACTTTGGAATTTGGTCTTTATTACCATCTGTCGTTGCATTGACACTCGCGATTACTTCGAAGCGAGTTGTTCCATCACTGATGGCCGGGATTCTAATCGGCACAATCATGGTGGATGCACGCGTAAACGGAGTCATTCATTCCATCGTATTTTCGATTGTAAATTTATTTGGAGCGATTACTGGACATCCAGCAAATCCGAAAGAAGGCGTCTATGGCATGGGTCTTGTCAAAGATGCTGGTCGGGCTGAACTTGTCATTATTGTTTTATTACTTGGTGCCTTCATAGGCGTACTGAATAAATCTGGTGGAGCCTATGCGTTTGGTCAATGGCTTGCTAGTAAGGTTAAATCAAAGGAAGGTGCACAAGTATCAACCGCATTAATGGGAAGTTCGCTATTTACCAGTGCATATTTCAGTTCACTTGCTACAGGAACAGTCTTTCGCCCAATTTACGATAAAATGCGCGTATCACGGGCAAAACTAGCCTTTTTCTTAGATTCAACCGCTTCACCAATTAATACGATCGTACCTATATCTGGTTGGGTTGCGTTCATGGGGGCATTAATGGTTGATAACATCGAAAGTGTGGACGATCCAATCGCTGGGCTTGTCCAAACCATTCCATATAATTTTTACAATATCGTTATCTTGATTATGGTATTCCTTTTTGCTTCAGGGAAGCTAAAGGATTTTGGACCGATGAAAAAATCTGAATTAAAGGCTCAAAAACTACAGGAAACAACACGGGAAGAAATTGCAGCAACCGGTGAAGCACAAGACACGGTTGAAGAAGTAGAAAATGTAAAAAACGGCACAGCATCTGATATGGTAGTACCACTTGGAATTTCTGTTCTCATTCTTATTGTATTAGGATTGTGGAGTTACACGTTCCCATATTTTACTGATTTACCTGCCTTACCGTTTGGCGGAAACATGATGCTTATTATCAGTTTCTCAATTGGAATTATCATTGCATTCTTCAAATATACGAGTAAAAAACTTATGTCGGCGAAAGAGTTTTCCAACGAATTATTCGAAGGAAGTAAAAGCGTTATTCTAGGTGGCGTCATTATTATTTTAGCCGTAACACTAGGAGATGTAATGCGAGCGGCAGCACCAGAAGGAACTGGCGCAGCAATCTTTATTGGTGAAACCGCTGGCGGTGTCATCCCATCTGCAATCATCCCATTCGCAGTATTTGCTATTTCGGCATTTGTTTCATTCTCGATGGGAACATCTTTCGGTACATGGGCAATCATGATGCCAATTGCAGTGTCGTTGATGACTGCAACAGGCGGAGACCCAATATTAGCCGCAGCTGCAGTACTTTCTGGTGGAGCATTTGGTGACCACACCTCACCAATTTCCGACACCAGCTTGATGTCTTCGATTGGTGCAGGAAGCGATCATATGGAGCATATTAATACGCAGTTACCGTACGCACTGGTTGGTGCAGGGATTGCAGGTGTGTTGTTTTTGGTTGTTGGGTTTTTTTAGGATAAAGATGTTATTTGTAACCACCTTAACTTTGTTGTTAGGGTGGTTAGTTTATGTTTGGAAAATTGGGGATGTCGGCAAAAATAGCTTCCATTGAAAAGGAAGCACAAGGAACATGTGATGAACGAATAGGTAGGTTATTTGTATAAACCTCATTCAATTCATAGCTACCATCAACTAAAAGATATTGTTCTAACGCTTTTTGGTATGGATCAACTAACCAATATTCGGTAATACCAAATTTTGCATAGGTAACAGATTTATCTTTTCTATCACGCTTGATAGAAGAAGGGGATAGAATTTCAACAACTAGATTAGGACTGCCTTCAATACCACGATTTGTGACTAAATCAAATTTACTTTTGTGAAGCATAACGATATCTGGTTGACGGACCTCAACTTCAGACAGAATAACATCGATTGGGGCGTAGAAAAGGATGTAATCATCTTGACAACCTTGTGTTATAGAATTAACTATATTTTGGCTGACCAGCTGATGTATCGGATGTGGTGCTGGTGACATTGCTTGTAAAACGCCATTAGCGAGTTCGTATCTTGTGCCATCGTCTGGAAGGTTTGCGTAATCGGAATAGGTTAGCGGTTGCTCATGCACTTTGCCGTGCTTATTCTTTTTATCCATGGGACCACTTCCTTTTTGGGGTTTTTATTGGGTTGTGTCTATATATTATAATGGTGAGAGTCCTTTTTCTTCAAAATTGTGGAAAGGTTATGTAGATTTCATCTTTATGTTTTATTTCTTGCGTTTACGCTTCTTTTTTTAAAAGTCAATCTCACGCTTTAATTCCTCCCAGTCTACCGTATCCTCCTTAATTACTTCTGCTAGAGCACGTTTCTCGTCATTGCTTAATGGGGTATTATCCGCTTCTATTGATAATTCATCTTGATTCCTTCCTGCAGTTATGCTTTTCAATATTCTGTATACTAGACTAGTTTCATTTTCGCTCATTTTTTCGCCTACTCCTTTCTATAGCGCCCCTTTTCGATTATCCTAAAAGTAGTTGTTGTGTGCGTGAAGATGCAAAACCTACTACGGAGAAACCAAAAGAAATGCATTACTTATAATACAAAAACCATATGTCCGATTAGTGACGTTAAAAGGAGATCCAATTATGGATCTCCTTCATCATTATGCAACTTGAATAAAAAGACTATCAAAATCGTTTTTAAAATCTTCAGTTACAGTCGGAATTAAGCATTCAAAATGAACTTGTAACCACCATTGAGGTGGGGCTTTGGGACGGACTTTCTTTATCGTAACCATCGGTTTAAGATTTTGATTGATTAATGAACTTATCGCATCAGCATAAACGCCAGGTACATAACCTAAGTGTACACCATTAACAGATAAAACTTTTACAGCCTTAGAATCCTTTTCATTATCTTCTTCTAATTGTAACGTTAATCCTTCATTAATTTTAAGTTTTTCAAACCAATTACTATTTAAATTTCGGTGACGCATACCGTTAACATAGAAGGTCGAAGTTAACAGTTGATTATCCGAAAGTACTAATGGTTCTTCAAAAGAATAGGCATCACCAAGTAGTTTTCCTCTAGTAGCTTTCAAGATATCCATTCGATCAGCATTCGAATCAAGGTTTAGATTCTCAAGTATTTCAGCATAATCCTCCCGTTTATTTGATGGAATACGACGATTAAATGCGTCAAATAATTCATTGGACTGATATGTTTTCTTCATTTCCCCAAAGGCAGGATGCAGAATATAACCATTTCTTAAAGCATCACCTACTTTACGGGGGGCGTCCTTGTGATGTGTATAATAAAATTGATACTTTTCTCCATCGAATGTCAAGGTACCAATATGATAGTAAGCTGTCGTTGATGGATTTTGCCACATGACTATAAGTGATTTAAAAATGGTCATTCTATTTCATCCTCCTTTCGTATAAGTTCAAGAATTTTATTCCTTCTAAATAAAACATATTTAATTAAGAATTCTTTTCTAACATCAGATATTAAAGGTACATCATTTATATATCGATTGTATTCCCTAAAATCGAATTCTTCAAGCTTTTTTATTGAGCGAAACAGTTCATCAGGATATGAAGAATGTAGCGCCATTATTAAATCTTTAATTTTTATCTTCGGTGTTGTGTTACTTAACATACCAGCTTTTACTCGTGTCTTTTTGAAGAACTGATTCATTTTTGATTCATTTTTTATGTATATTTCAAGTAAGCTATCATCCAATTGCCATCCAAGTGATGCGCCATTATCATAAATAGGTGCAAAGGAATATGTATCATTTTTAAAAAGTATTTGCCAATTATGCGGGTGACGATCTTGATTACCAATTAATATGTCAAAGATTAGCATATCAATGAACTTTTCTTTAATTTTTGGAAAATAACTAAACTCATTAAGTATATCAAAGGCCATACTTATTAATGCAGCAGAATTACCATTGGATTGTTGGAGTTCATTATACTCTGATTCCAGTTCAGATTTGAGTAAAGCGGCACCGACTTCTCCAAAATGCGCTCCATGTTCATCAACAAAATTCCGCATCAGGCAACCCCTATTTCCATTACGAACTGCAATTTGAGCAGTAACAGATTCCATATTTAACAGATTAGCTACCTTTGTAGCGATTATTTCATTAAGATCCTCCCAATTAACCCTATCTACAAATTCTCTAGGGTATTTCATCAAATATCTAACATAATCAGGGGAGTACAATTCCTCTTTTTTTAGGGTACTAAATTCACCATGTCCAACAAATTCCCAATGTGAAACATCAAGCATTCTTTACCCACCCTAACAATTCAACTTATGCGTACCAACTTTTGGTAACAATTAATACAAATATTATAATACTTTTGAATTACAAATGCATGTTATTTTTATATAAACATTTTTGATTCCTTTATTGTCAGTTCAATATATCCAAGATCCGCCATTTTAGATTATCTATATCATAAGAAAAATAATGATCTAGAAAACTGTTTATTTCATTATCCTTACTTATCAGTTGGTTGTCATTAACAATATGATTAATGTCGAATTGTTTGATTTTATTATACTTTATTAGAGATTTTAGTCTGTCAATTATTTCATTTTCCTGTTCAAGTTCTTTTTGAAATAAAGGGATGTCAATCTCACCTTGCTTTATTATACTCTCCATAATTGCAACTTTTACGTAAATTGCTGGGAAAATGGAGCCTCTCATTTCATATTCCGGGTCTTTTAAGATAATATCAATAGGTTTTTGGCCTTTGTTAAATACAACTTGTACACCCAATCCAATAATATCAGGTTTTAGATGATTTAATTGCATTTTTGGATCGCTAGCTTTTTCATTTATAGTAGATTTTATTTCCGATGCCATTAACACTTTCTTCATGTTATTTACAACAAGAAAGTCTGGAGTCTTCCTTTTTCCATTTGAGATTTTAAAAATACCTAGATGTGATACATTTGGTAATTCTAAAAATAACGAATATCCTAATCCCTCTCCATATGATGATGAAATATCCTTTTTTCTTTCAGGTGTACAAGCTCTAATTAAACTTTCATTCCCTTTTAAACCATTCCCCACAACAGATAAAGGTGACTGATTTAGTATAGGGCAATAGGGGTTTATATGCCCTCTTAGTTTTTTAATAAAAGGAAATAGCAGATGTATTAGATCATTGTGGACTGAAATATAATTCGTATATGAATTACCATTTGAAATCGCCTTTGTAATCTGATTAAAATAATATTCACCCAACTTATATACATCTCTCATGTAAGTGTTAATCTCCAAACATTTAAGATTCATAGTTAAGGAATTTAAATTTTTACTTACTAAAGCATAAAAAGGAGATGAAATATCAAAAGTAGATTTATCGATTGTGGTTCTAATGGTAAAATAATCATTTTTTTGCATGGTGGGCATAAAATATTGTCCTTTCAATTTATTAAAGAGGACTCCAAGTAGTTGAAGTCCTCTTTGAATAATAAGATTAACGTAGAAGTTGTAAAACTCCTTGTGGTTGTTGGTTGGCTTGCTTTGCCGCTATGTCTTTCGATCATAGAATAGACTATATCTTCACCCTTCATTTCAAAGGGGCTGGGCACTTCGAATGATAGTTTATCACCCTACGAATCTCATTGCCATAGGATTCCCGTTAGGCAGTACATTCTAGTCGTTGGACCTTCGCCAGATTTTCATCAAAGGCGCTTGGCTGCTGATTATCCATTGGTACATTGTTTTGTTTTTCAAACCCTCACGGTTGCTGTTTCCAGCTACGTTGTGGTACAAAACACTTTAGGAAGTTCCAGCAATTCACCCAGTTATCCTCTAACTCGTTACCAAGTCAGACGCCCTGCGAATATTACCTTAGAAGTTGTAAAACTCCGTTCGGTGCGCTATTCGCTTGAGCTAGCATTGCTTGTGCTGCTTGAGTAAGGATGTTATTCTTAGTGAACGCCATCATTTCTTTCGCCATCGTGCGAACATTTGCTTTCACAAATGACTAGACTATATCTTCACCCTCTAGTTTTTTAGTAGGGGTCGGGCACTTCGGATTCAGAAGCTCTTACAGTACTTCTTTCACCTACGAATTTCATCACCATAGTTTTCACGTTAGGTGGTCTATTCTAGTCGTTGAACCTTCGCCAGGCTTTCGCCACAGGCGCTTGGCTGCTTGATTGCCCAATCTCTCTTCTTTTCAATCCATCACGCTTGCCGTTTCCAGCTACGTTGTGGAGAAGAAAGCTTAAGGGGTTTCCAGCAATTCACCCGATCGTAATCGCTAACCGTTACCAGTTAGGACGACTGTGACTGTTACCGCTTATGCAGCAGCTAAGTCATAATCAACGTCACGGATACGTGATTCTGCAGCAGTTAAGTTCTCTGCAGAAGTTCCTAGGTTATTGATAGTGTGATCTAAACGGTTTTGGTATGCACCAAGTTTAGCACGTTCTGCTGATACAGTATCAATTGCATTTTGAATGGTTGTAATTGCGTTGTCAGCTGCAGATTGTGTAGAGATATTAGTTCCGCCTACTTTTACAGTGTCCCCATCAGCCAAAGCATCTGAAACTTTAAACAGTTCAGTTGTACCGTCCATTGCAACAAAAGTTCCTGCTGTTGCTGAATCAGTTGCAACTACATTACCGTTAGCGTCTAAAAGTGCACTGTTAGAAGAATCATAGGTATAAGTCCCTGCTGCTAGTCCATTATTAGTTGCTAGAGTTGTTGCAGTAGCTTCAGAACCAGAAACAGTCACTGAACCTGAAGTAACTTTATCAGAGAAAGTTATTAAATCAGTACTAGTTGTGTCTTCAATTGCTGTAAATGTTAAACCATCAGTTCCTTTTGCTACATCTTTACCTGCACCATCGACCAAGAAATAAGTCTCAGTACCACTTACATCACGTGTTTCTACAGTATATGAACCATCTGAAAATGAACCATTTGTATTTGTAACTGTTGTAGCAGTTTCCGTAACGGATACATTTGCGCCAGTAACACCTAATGAAGTGGATCTCATATCAGAAATATCTATTGAAAGGTTTTGTCCTTCATTTGCACCAATGTGGAATGTTCCTGAGAACGAACCGTCCAAAAGATTCTGAGTGTTGAATTCTGTGTTGTTCCCAATACGTGATAGCTCTTGTGCTAGTTGATCTACTTCTTTCTGCAACTCAGCACGATCTGAATCAGTATTTGTATCGTTGGCACTTTGTACAGCCAATTCACGCATACGCTGTAAAATTGCATGTGATTCATTTAATGCACCTTCAGCAGTTTGAATTAAAGAAATCAAATTTGTTATCGCAATGGTTGTTTATCCGTTGCTTCTCTATGTTTCCATAAAGTTCAGATCATATCTTCATCCCTGGTTAGGATGCCCCGCGCTCGTGGGTGGGTTATCGGTATGGATCCTCACCACCTGATCGTTACACCTTCCTAATTACTTTTAACCAATTCATTAGGCTTGGCTCGGTATTGCCCACCATCCACACTGCTAAGTTTGGTTTGGGGTTCCACCGAATTCACGGAGTTTTCATCTAAGCATTACTACTTAGAGCGGCATTTCTAGTCTACCGTCTTGAGCGTTCTTACTAGCCATCTCTAATCCGCGGATTTGTCCACGCATTTTTTCAGAAATTGCTAGACCTGCTGCATCGTCAGCTGCACTGTTGATACGAAGTCCTGAAGACAACTTTTCTAATGAATTTGAAGCTGCACCTTGGTTTTTTGTTAACTGGTTGTACGTGTTAAGTGCTGCAATATTGTGATTAATTCTCATTTTTCCTTACCTCCATGTAAGTGTTTTTTTTGCGAGTCACATCCTTATGGCTCGCATCTATAACAACTCTTAATTTGAGTTATTATCAAATTCTGTGTACAGCTCTCCTCTGAGAACCTTGTAATTCTGTGGAGCTTTTACTCGTAATCGCATATAATCCTCTAGACTATTTCGATCGCTTTTGACAATCTCAATTTCAATCTTTTCGCCATTTGGATCAATGATATAGAGTTTTTCTCCGGGCTTTCTCCCTAACGTTAAGGCCAAGCTTATCATCCTCCCTGATGATGTATTACTTATATCGGCACCGTTTTGGAAAGTTTAACTATTTTCGATAAAAATTTTTTCAAAAAAAATAAACATACCCATCTATCATTCTAAGATAGACGTTGAATATACAAAGAATTACCTTTAAAATTACCTTACAAAGAAGTGATTATCATGGGGAAAAAACGCAAAAAACATAAAACTAGTTCAAAACAGCACGGTCTTACTCGAAAAGAACGATTAATTGCGGCAAATGATTGGCTATCAACCTATCTTGTAAAAGGATACAGTAAACAATTTGGTGTTGGTAAACCAAAAGCGGTGAAGGAGTTAGAAACGTTGGGGTACAAGATTAGTAAAGAATACAAGAAAAAGTTAAAGGAACAACAGTATCGTAAAAAAGAAAAGAATGAACAACAAAAGCTTGAGAAAGAATTAGAAACTGAAGGGTACATAGATGAAGATAGTAATGATATATATGCATTCATTGCTGGCTATACTAATAGTGGTGTCCCGTTTGGCATCACATGGGAACAGTGGAATGAGATTGAGGAAAAAGAGGATGAAGATAATAATATTGAAAACAAAGATAAGACCAATAAACAGATAATTGATGAAGAACTTCCATTTTAATCGAAAGGGTGATTTGTTTGAAAAAGTCAAAATCAGAACGAAAAAGAGATCGTGAAATATTGGACATGTACCATAAGCACGTAACAGAAAAGGAGCTTAAACCGCTGTACGCGTCTTTTAAGCAATGGGAGTCTGGTGAGTTGCCTTATTATGAACTTACGGAATTAATTCATGAATTTCACAAGAAAAACCAACAAATTTTTTCTATGTTTAATAGCTTGGATCGAGAACTATTAATTTTTCAAGCAAAGAGAGAATTGGATTTGATTAATGAAAATGACCTTGAAAGAGTAGATTACCAGAGATGGCTGGGGCACTTTTAAATGGTTTACATATAACGTAAATGCCGATGAAATCCCATTTTCCGCCGTTGTTTGGTGAATTTCGCCGTAGGTTAGATTGCATTCGCCGATGATTCACCAGATTTAGCCGATGGTCGTGTGAATTTCGCCGATGGAATGCCTACAGAGACCAGTTAGTAAATCAATTTATTTTAACAAAACCCCTGCCAACTGAATCAACAAATCAAATCCATCTACAATCCATTCTGCCACTCGGCTTCTCTTTGATTTATTTTTTTCCAATTCCGAATAATCTTTTTCTGACTTACCCATTTAAACCACTCCTTTAAAAATAATACGTATGAACACAAAAATAGTTTCAAGACTTTTCCTACCAATTACCCCCATCAATAGACACACTTCTACAATGTTTCCCAAGTTTTTTATGCCAAAAGTGGTATAGACATCTATATAACTATGAATCATTATGTTAAATGAAAGCCCTTACATTAAATCTAGTAAAGGAGGAAATCTATGCGTGGTAGAATGTTTTCGATTTCACTTTCAGCAATACTTGTGTCGGCTATGCTTATTCCAAGTACAATGCCTGCACATGCTGAAAAATCACCAACGATGGAAAAGCAGCAAAAGAAGAATGTACAAGAAAGGGTTCATCCAGTTTTTTCTTGGGGAACACCTGGACCAACGTCTCCTGTACTTCATCCTGGTTCAGCACGAGGTGCGGGGATAAGACAAGCGCCGCTCGACAAAATTGATCCACTCATGAACGGATTGATCGAGGAAGGTGCGATGCCAGGGGCAGTAACATTTGTTGCGAGACGTGGACATATTGTGCAGCACGAAGCTTATGGTCATGCACTTTTGTACAAAAATCCCAGTGGTGAACTGGTAGATCAGCCAATTGAAATGCAGAAGGACACGATTTTTGACCTTGCTTCACTCAGCAAAATTTTTACGACAACTGCTGCAATGAAATTATATGAGGAAGGTTACTTTGAATTAGATGATCCAGTCGCAACATACATTCCAGAATTTGCGCAGAATGGCAAAGAGGATGTAACAATTAAACAGCTTATGACACATACATCAGGCTTTAAGGCTTGGGTTCCACTTTATACAATTGGTGAGACTCGAGAAGATCGTTTGGACTATGTATTTCAATATCCATTAGACAATCCTCCAGGAACAACATACACGTACAGTGATTTGAACATGATTACACTAGGCGCACTAATTGAGCGACTATCTGGTAAACGCTTAGATCAATACGTACAAGACACACTTCTAGAACCACTCAATATGACGGACACCATGTATAACCCACCTAAATCATTAAAAGATCGAATCGCAGCAACTGAATATCAACCATGGACAAACCGTGGTCTCGTCTGGGGTGAAGTACACGACGAAAATGCCTGGTCACTTGGTGGAGTTGCAGGTCATGCTGGTGTATTCTCAACGGCAAGTGATCTCGCAAAGTTAGCGCACATGTTTGTCAATGATGGTAGATATGCCGGAAAACAAATTTTACAACCCGAGACCATCCAATTGCTTGTTGAGAATCAAATTCCACAATTCCCTGGTGATGAGCACGGATTAGGGTGGGAGCTCGCGCAAGGCTGGTATATGGACGCCTTATCAGAGGCTTCTACAATTGGTCATACGGGTTACACCGGTACATCGATTGCCGTTAATTTGAACAACGACACGATTGCTATTTTGCTTACGAATACTGTTCATCCAACTCGTGAAGGTGTTTCGACAAACCCTGCTAGACGACAGTTTGCTCGGCAAGTTGCTGATGCTATTCCAGTTGCCATACCAAAGGGGCAAGACGCATGGTTTTCCGGATATGGGGACAAACTAAATAGTTCACTTACAGCAACGGTATCGGTTGAATCAAATACTACATTATCCTTTGATTCATGGTATAGAATCGAACAAGGCTATGACCAAGGATTAGTCGAGGTTTCAGAGGACGGTGTAAATTGGTCACTTGCAAGTGAAGCACTTACTGGAAGCAGTGTAGAATTTGTATCCAAAGAAGTTCAAATTCCAGAAGGTACCAATTACATTCGCTTCCGTTACCAAACCGATTCATCGACAAATGGACGAGGCTGGTATGTAACGAACGTAAAGCTCGAGGATGCTAGTGGAAAAGTTACACCTGTACATTTTGACAAAAAAGATCAATGGACGGAACGAAACTATTAAATGGAGGGATGACTATGAAACTTATCAAACGATTGACCCTGCTTTTGATTATCGTCGTTACTATGCTCGGTAGTCAGCTTAGCGGTTCCATGAGCGCTGTATTTGCTGCCGAAACAAATCAGGTAAAGGATCTCATTATTTTTCAAAACGTTCCTGAAGCAAAGGTAAATGTGGAGAATAACCAAGTTACACTTCAAGCACTCCATGTTTATGAAGACGGACATTTTACCAAGACCTCCCAAGACCTTACATGGAACGCCACGAACAAAAATGTAGCAACCGTTAGTGATGATGGAACCGTGACGTTCACAGGGCAAAATGGCCGCTCCTTCATTACTGTTTCGAACGGTGAACTTCAAGATCGGATCGCTGTTGACCATAAACCTGACAAATCTTCTGATAAGGGTAAACCTACATTCAGTGGGAAGGTTGTTAAACAGCAAGGCGACAAATATAACATAATCGAAAATGCAATTGAAGGGATGACGATGGAAGAAAAAGTTGGGCAAATGCTAATGCCTGATTTCCGTAAATGGGAAGGTGAAAACGTTACGGAAATGCTTCCAGAGATTGAACAGTTAGTAAAAGAATATCATCTTGGCGGCGTGATTCTTTTCAGGGAAAATGTTGTAACGACAGAACAAACAGCCAAATTAGTCGCAGCCTACCAAGAAGCGACGGAAAAATATGGCTTACTGATGACAATTGACCAAGAAGGTGGAATCGTAACACGTCTACAATCGGGAACAGACATGCCAGGTAATATGGCGCTTGGAGCTACTCGTTCAGCCGAACTTGCTGGCGACGTTGGACAAGCAATTGGTGAAGAGCTTCAAGCTTTAGGTATTAACATGAACTTAGCACCGGTTTTGGATGTAAATAACAATCCGGATAACCCAGTAATCGGCGTTCGTTCATTTGGCGAATCACCAGAATTGGTTGCCAAGCTCGGAATTGCCTATACAAAAGGCTTACAAAGTGCAGGAGTTGCGGCAACTGCCAAGCACTTTCCTGGTCATGGCGATACTGCGGTAGATTCCCATATTGGACTTCCGGAAGTTCCGTACGATCTGGAGCGCTTAAAACAGGTAGAATTGTATCCGTTCCAACAAGCAATGGACGCTGGAATTGATGCAATCATGACTGCACATGTAACGTTTCCAAAGATTGATAATACAAAAGTTGTTTCCAAAAAAGACGGAACACTTATCTCATTACCAGCTACACTTTCCCATAAGGTGTTGACTGGCTTAATGCGTGACGATATGGGGTTTGAAGGTGTCATTATTACCGATGCCATGAACATGGGAGCAATTCAGGACCATTTCGGCTCCGTTGATGCTGCAATTCGTGCAGTAAAAGCTGGGACAGACATCGTATTAATGCCTGTTGGCTTGGAAGAAGTTGCACATGGTCTATATGATGCGGTTGAATCTGGAGAAATTTCAATGGAACGAATTGAAGCTTCTGTTGAACGAATTTTAACGTTGAAAGTAAATCGCGGCATTATAAAGGAAGAAAATCCTACTCCAATTAATGAGGTAGTGGCAAACGCGAAAGAAGTTGTTGGATCTGAAGCACACAAACAAATTGAAGAGGAAGCGGCAGAAAAATCGATCACACTTGTGAAAAATGATAACGCGTTGCCATTAAATTTAGATGAAGATCAACGTGTAGTCGTAGTCGGAAATTCATTTGTTAGCTCGTTGCATGAAGCGATTTTAGCACATCATGCAAATACAGAAGTTATCCGTTCGAGCGGTGTATTAAATGAGGAGCAACTTAACAAAATTGAAAACGCAGATACCGTAATCGTCGGGACGTACACATACAACGTGAGTGGAAGATCCCCTGACAGTGCACAAATGCAAATGGTCAATCAAATCATTGAAAATACAACTAGTCCGGTAATCGGTGTGGGAATCCGAAATCCATACGACATCATGGCATATCCAATAATCGATTCGTATATTGCGCAATACGGTTTTAGGGACGCAAGTTTTGAAGCAACTGCAGCAACCATCTTTGGAGAAAATGACCCGACTGGCTTATTACCAGTTACAATCCCAGGCTTAAGCGGAGATGTTTTATACGAATATGGCCATGGATTGAGTTATTAGATAGTACCAGGCTACGGCTCCAAGTAGCCGTAGCTTACCAAAAATGGAGAGGGGAAACGTATCTTGAAAAAATTTATAATGGTAGCGATCATAGCTATTTTAGCACTGAGCACGATGTCTGGGGTAGCGGCTCATGATAATGGAAAACACAAAGGGCAGTTTAAAAAGTTTAAGCTAGGTGTGGAAGTTTTACTCGATGAGCAAAAAGATTTACTCGAAGGTAAACGCGTTGGCTTAATTACCAATCCAACTGGTGTGGACCAAGACATGAATAGTATTGTTGATCTTTTACACAATGATCCAGATATTAATTTAACAGCACTATATGGTCCAGAACATGGTGTGCGTGGCAGTGCGCAGGCTGGGGATTATGTAGAATACTACATTGATCCAAACACAGGCTTACCAGTTTACAGTTTATATGGAGAAACGCGTAAACCAACACCTGAAATGCTAGAAAATGTCGATGTACTTTTATTTGATATACAGGATGTTGGTACTCGGTTTTACACCTACATTTACACAATGGCTTTAGCGATGGAAGCGGCTGAGGAAAATGATATACCATTTATCGTCCTAGATCGCCCGAATCCATTGGGTGGTGTGAAAGTGGAAGGTCCAGTTTTGGAGCCTGAATACGCTTCTTTTATTGGAAAGTATCCAATTCCACTGCGACATGGGATGACTGTAGGAGAGCTAGCAAAATTATTTAATAATGAATTTGGAATCGGGGCTGATTTAACTGTAGTTGAAATGGCTAGTTGGGAGCGCTGGATGTATTACGAGGATCTACCACTAGAATTTGTAATGCCGTCACCAAATATGCCAACACTTAATACTGCATTGGTATATCCTGGAGCAGCGTTAATTGAAGGGACAAATGTTTCAGAAGGTCGCGGTACGACAAGACCATTTGAATTAATAGGTGCACCGTTTATCAATAGTACGGAACTAGCTGCGACATTAAATGAATTGGAATTACCAGGTGTAACATTCCGTGCAGCGTCCTTTACCCCATTATATTCGAAACATCGTGGCACACTAAGTCATGGTATTCAAATACACGTTACTGATCGAGATGCATTTGAACCGGTCGTAACTGGACTCCACATTGTAAAGTCCATCCATGACTTGTACCCAGAAGATTTCGCGTTCCGCGCAGAAAATAATGCAGGTATTTCATTCTTTGATAACCTTATCGGAAATGGCTGGGTACGTGAAGCAATCGAGAATGGTGACTCAGTAGCATCCATGAAAGAAAGATGGCAGGCAGATTTAGAAGAATTTAAAGAAGTACGCGAACAGTATTTACTCTATTAAAATGAAAAAATACGAGGCTACTTAATAATAGTGCCTCGTATTTTTCTATGCGGACTCACGTACCGCTATTTTACCTTTTTTAGGCATTTTGAACAGGTTATCGGACACCAGGTACCTTATTTCATGTAAATCCAAGGAAAATTGTCCTTTTCTCATCAAATAGAGGATCCTGTGTCCTATAAGTTCAAGAAATCAAGTGAATTTGCCCAAATAAGGTATCCTGAGTCCGCAAAAAACACCACTAGAGTGTTAGAAAAACCAAAGGACCCCGCACAGTAGCGAGGTCCTTCTCAGTGGAACTTAGTTCTACCCTTTCAACGCGCCTTCCATCATTCCTTTAATAATCCAGCGTTGGAAAATCGCGTAAACGATAATAACTGGGATAATTGCAATCGATAATCCTGCAAACAGTGCGCCCCAAGCATTTGTATATTGCGCTTCTCTGTTCATCAGGTCCATTGCAAGTCCGAGCGTGTAGGTACCTTCCGTTTGAAGGAAAATTAATGCCATAAAGTATTCATTCCAAAACGTTACTGCGTTCATAATGGAAACGGTAATAATTCCTGTTGTCAAAAGTGGTGTGACAACCTTCAATAAAATCCCGTACTGTGACATCCCATCGATGGCAGCCGCTTCCTCTAACTCTTTCGGAATGCTACTCATAAAACTAGTTAAAATAAAAATACTAAACGGGATTTGTGTTACTGCATAAACAAGCGACAACGCCCATAAGTTATCTAGCATTTGTAACTCTAGCAAAAGGAAAAACAATGGGATCCAGCCTAATACCATCGGAATCATCATTGCCGATAAAAATGTATTAAACATCACCTTGCTATAACGAAAGCGAATTCGTTCAATTGCGTACGACGTAGGAATCGCAAACACCAAACATAAAGTGGTACCTAAAACGGTAACGAAAATACTATTAACAAAACTAGAACCAATATTGTAATCTGTCCAAGCAGTTACAAAATTTCCAAAATCGAATGAATCGGGTAAGCTCCATGGTGAAGCAAAAATTTCACCGTTTGATTTAAATGCCCCAAGAAACATCCAAATAATTGGATATAGCACAACCAAAGACCACAATATTAGCGGTATTCGTACGACCGATTTCAATAAAAAACTACTTATCTTTGCCATGCTATCCCCCCTAATATTCAACCTTATCTCTTTTCAATAAAAACTGTAAAACTAGCACAGTAATTAAAGACAAGATTAAGATCATGACACCAATTGTTGCACCATAGCCAAAGTTAAATTCATTAAATGCTTCCTGATACAGATAAGAACCCATTACTTGCGTGGCGTTGTTCGGGCCACCTCGTGTCATAATTTGAACAATGATAAATGAACCGTTTAATGTTGTGATAACGATGTACAAAATGGACGTCTTAATTTGCGGCCAAACGAGTGGAACGGTTATTTTCCAAAATTGCTGCCAGCTGTTCGCACCGTCAATATCAGCAGATTCGTACATGCTTTTTGGAACATTTGCGATACCACCCATCAGTAGCAACATGAACAGTCCAATACCTGCCCAAACAGACGGTAATACAAGTGCTGACAGCGCCCAGTCCATATCTCCAAGCCAAGGCCGTGTCCAACTTTCTAATCCAATTGCTCGTAATCCAGAGTTAATTAATCCTAAATCTGGATTAAAAATAAATGTCCATAAAATCCCGATAACAACTACTGACATGATATTTGGGAAAAAGAAAATAATTCGATAAAATGGTGATTCCTTAACTCGAAGCTGGGTTAATGCAACTGCAAAATATGTAGCAAGAATCATAATTCCAATCACTTTGGTTATAACCAAAAAATAATCATGCCAAATTGCTTTAGGTATGATTGGGTCATTCAATAATGTTTTATAGTTTTCCAAACCGATGAATTCTTTTTCACCGCCTGCTCCTGACCATTCAAAAAATGATAAATACAAACCATTTAGCAACGGATAAACCGTAAATACCCCAAAAACGACCAGTGTAGGGAGCAAACAGAACAAGAGAAACGTAATTTTTTTACTTTTGGACTGAACCATTTGAGTCCCTCATTTCAAAAATAAAAGATTTAAAAAACTGAATGCCGAAGTTTTTTCTAGAATATAATGTCTATTAACTCTTCATAGCGGACTGAGGATGCCTTATCTTCCTTTTTTGACGTGTTTTTATGATTTAACGGACACAGGATGCCTTATTCAGGTAAGAAAGCATGAGATTTACTCGTTTTCACCCAAATAAGGAACCCTCAGTCCGATAGCTGCATCATTTGCCCGTATTTTTCACAAATAAGGGATTGTGAGTCCGCTAACTGCAATTCCGCCTGCACGTCGGCAAATGCTTCAGCGTTTGACTACTCACAGCGAAAATCAACGTTGCTGTTATAAAGTACAACCCCAATATTTAAAGCGTTTCTATCAGGTTTCCCATACTATGATAGAAAAGGATGTAACGGCAGGAACCTGCCATTACATCCCTGGTTTAATTACTGATTACTTCGATATTCTGCTGCTGCAGCTTCTGCTTTTTCAGTAAACTCTTCCGCACTTATTTCACCTAGCATCAGTGCAACTAATGCATCGCTGATTGGTGTTTCTAAATCAGCACTCATTGGATGCGGCTTATGGTGAATCGATACTTTTTCCGGATTATTGATCATTTGGTTAGCATCTTTTAAATATCCAGGTACATTTTCATTGCTAGCAATGTCTACACCCTTCATATTCATCAATGCACCAGTTAACTCAGCAAACTTAGATGCGTATTCTTTTTGGAAAGCAAATTCAACGAATGCTTTTGCTGCTTCTGGATTATTTGCTTCCTTAGCAATTGCTAGCGGTCGTAAGTCTGGAACAACCACCATTGGTTCACCTTTTTCGTTCATTGGTGAAGGGATGAATCCAAATTCGAAGTCTTCTGGTACATCTTTCGCCATTTCATTTGGCAACCAGAATCCTACTGGAATGTAAGCATTTTTACCAAGGATAAAATTCATTTGTGACTGTGTATGGCTAAGTGCTGCAAATCCAGGATCAATGTAGCCTGCTTTTTGCATTTCCTCAACCTTCTTCATCACACCTAAAACTTCGTCACTTGTCCAAGCTCCTTCTTCTCCATCAATAACAGCAGCTAATAATTCATCGCCACCGACTGACGCGAATGCTGGATATAACACGCCTCGCAAGAAGTAGTATGGATACTGACCAGTCGTTGTAAATGGTGCCATACCTTGTTCTTCCTTAATGGTTCCCATTGATTCCATCCAACTTGCGAAATCAGTTGGTACTTCATATCCGTTTTCTTCAAACATCGCTTTGTCATACCAAGTTCCCCATGTATCGAAAACAAGTGGTAGACTATAAATCTTTCCATCATAGTCACTTGGTGGAACAATGAAACTATCCATTAGCGGTGTTCCATCTTCTAGTTCCACTGATTTAATCCATTCGGTTAAATCCATCAACTGTCCATCTTCAACCATTTGCGTTTCACTTGAACCTGCCCCATCAATGTAAACCACATCTGGTGGATTTCCAGAAATCCAGCGCGTTTTCATTTCTTCGTTAATATTTGGCCCTGCATGTTCCACTACTTCTACATCAGGATATTTTTCCTTAAAGCCTTTAATTACTTCCTTCCACCAGGCATCTCCGTATCCACCAACAAAATACTGGATTTCAAGCTTACCATTGATTTTCCCATCATTGCTCTTTGCATTGGAGTCACTGTCCCCTTCATCATTGTTACAGCCAACTACAAAGGCAAGCATGAGAAATGCCATAAATACAAACAAAGGTCCCTTAACTAACTTCTTCAAAACTGTTCTCCCCCTTTGATTTTATAAAATTTATAGGAAACGCATTAATAGTTTCCTAGACTATCAATGCTGCTTCTAACTTAAGGTTGCTTATGAACAAAATCAATTGCATCTCGAACATAGCCATTACTTTCTTTAATTGCTTGTTTCGCTGCTTCGTATGAAACCTTACCTTGTAGCATGACAATTGCTGGTTTCACTTCATGATTCGTCTGATTCAAGACTTTTTCTGCTTCCGCGTATGATACATCTGTGATTTCCATTAACGTGTGCTTGGCACGTTCCAATAATTTGTAATTACTTGCATGAACGTCGACCATTAAATTTTCATACACCTTACCAAGCTTCACCATTGTCGTTGTACTAATCATATTGAGAATCATTTTGTGGGCTGTAGCGGCCTTCATCCTAGTTGACCCTGTCAAAACCTCTGGTCCAACAATGACCTCAATAGCACACTCCGCATAATCACTTATAATCGAATGTTCATTACACGATAATCCGATGGTATAGGCACCAGCACCTTTCGCATATTTCAGTGCACCGATTGGATAAGGAGTTCGTCCACTCGCTGTTATTCCAATAACGACGTCTTTATTTGAGACGTTTCGTTCTTTTAAAGCTTCTGCCCCTTGAAGTTCATCGTCTTCAGAACCTTCAGCTGCGTTAATAAATGCACTAGATCCACCTGCCATAATTGCCTGAACCATCGTTGGTGGTGTCATAAAAGTTGGCGGACATTCAGAAGCATCAATGACACCAAGTCTCCCGCTTGTCCCTGCCCCTACATAAAACAGCCTCCCACCCTTCGATAATGCTTGGCAAATTTGCTCTATTGCTACTTCAACCTGTGGCAAAACGTTTTCGACGGCATGCGCAACTTTCCGATCCTCTTGATTAATCGTTTTTAAAATATCCATTGTGGACATTTGATCGAGTGTCCGACTCTTTTCATTTCGTTGTTCTGTAGTTAAAGCAGATAATTTCATTGGCATTTTTATCTCCTTTGATTAATTAAGCGCTTTCAAAAATTAAAATAATCTTAATTTTATGAAGTTGGCTTTATTATAATCATATTGAATTATTTTGTCAATGAAACATTAAAATATTAGTAATAAAATTTCAGTATATACAAAATTACATTTCACTAAAGTATATTCCACAAAATGAATAGCATGTTACTTTTTCTTCGTTTCCCGTAAAAAAGCAATCGCATCTCTCGTTTCATCCAAGTGACTAACTGTTTTATCGTATTCATCCGAAGCTAAACACATAAATAAAATATCAATTACATGGAGTTGCGCAATACGAGAAGATGTTGCCCCACTTCTGAACGTAGCTTCCCTGGCAGCAGATGTATTTAATTGAATGTCAGAAAAATTGGTTAGCGGTGTATTACCGTATTTCGTTATGCTGATTGTTCGTGTATTTTTTTTCTTAGCAAGTTCTAGTAACTTGACCACTTCGGAAGTTTTTCCTGAAAAAGAAATGCCTACGACAACATCCGCTGGTCCTTTATTTGCAATAAAAGTTGCAGCCATATGTACGTCTGAAAAAGCTAATGCATGCTTTCCAATCCGTTGAAATTTTTGTTCCGCATCTTTTGCAGCAATATGCGATGCGCCAAAACCAATAAATGAAATGGAACTCGCACTAGATAGGGCATTGACTGCTTGTTTCAAATCTTCCATATTCATGATGTCAACCGTCTCTTTTAAGGTTTGGACCGTATTTGAGGTAACCTTTTCAATAATTGCTTTATACGGTTCCTTCGGTTGAATGTCACGGTAGCCCGGGGTTGCTTCGTCCTGTAAATCACCAGCCACGCGAATTTTCAATTCCTGAAATCCTTTAAAACCTAACGACTTACACAACCGTATTACTGCCGCACTACTCGTTTTACTTTGTTCACCGAGTGCCACTGCAGTTAAATGAATCGATTCCTCAGGATGATTTAAAATATATTGTGCAATTTTCTGCTCAGATGGCGGCAGGTTATTTTTCATTTCATTTAAAATCACTAATCCACCTTTACTATGGGACACGACTACTCACCTAGCTTTCAAATTTTCTATACTATTATTATCGACTTCTTTTCCCATGGATAAATACGCCCCAACGAGTGATCCCTTTGCAGGCGAAACTTCTGGTAAAACAAGTGTGATCATCTCCTGGTCAATCGCCTTCTCAATTAAGGGAGGCAATATATGTTTATCATGAAATACGCCACCGCAAAGGACTAGTTCTACAGATTCGTTCGGTTGAAAGAGTTTGCGATGTAACGTTATGATGCTAGTCTGGATGTCGTCGACTACACCTGCAATTATTTTCTGTGCGACAGGATCCTGTTTTTTATAGGCTTGTAGCACAATTTTACTTAGCGGGGCTATTTTTTCTTTCGGTTGATCAGCTGCATATATAGTACGAATGAGTTCATGTCCTGTCGATACATTGAAGTGATCATAGAGCATTTCCAATATGATCGTTTGCCGACCACGTCCATCGAAAGCTTTCAAAGCCTCTGTTACTCCTTGCCTACCAATAGCATAGCCGCTTCCTTCATCTCCAAATAAAAAACCCCAGCCACCAACACGATCGTGCATACGCTCATTGTTCACACCATATGTAATGGAACCTGTTCCAGATATTTGAACAATTCCAGTTTTCCCAAAGGTTCCCGAATAAAGTGCATTTACCGGATCTGGATATACGTCTACGGTAACAGTTTGGGGTAGTAGCCCTACAAGGATTTGTTTTATTACATTTTGATTCGTTTCCTCACCAGCTCCTGACATCCCGGCAAAAAGGTTGGTCACCTTTGAAAAGGCAGTAATCGCTTGGTTGTTTACATCACGTAACAGTGCCTCTAACGTAGTGCGAATCACATTGGGTTTTACAACATTCGGATTTGTTGGACCACCGATTGCACTGGCAGCAACATTACCCTCTTCATCCGCTAATAGACATTCCGTTTTCGTACCCCCACCATCGATTCCGATAACATATCTCATTTCCAATCAGTCCTTGGTCTATTTTTAATACATTCTATACCACTATTTCGAATCAAACAAATAATTTTTAAAATTAAATTTTAGAGAAACTCAGCATTCGCCTCGACCATAATAGTGAATGCTTATAGGGTCTATCCTATTTTATACTTTATGACGTTATAACAGGAAGCGGCTACTTCCTACCTCCAACTTTTGACATAGTTTTACAAGGTTTCCCAAGTTTTTTGTGACTTAAGTGGTATAGACTTCTATATTGCTTCACCGTTATAGTGGGAGTAAGCAATAAATTACCCGGTGAATGGGTTCCCTCCCCGAATATCATTCACCAGTATCGGGAACATCTTAACCTTGACCTCCCCTTATGAGCTGTCAAGGTCTTTTTTTGTGTTTGAATTGTGGGGTCGTCTGTCTAGGGGTGGAATTTATCAGTGGGTTTGGTAATTTATCAGGAAGTTTCGCACTTTTATCAGGAACTTTTGCGTTTTATCGAGTAAGTTTGACAATATATCAGTGAATTTCAGTATTTTATCGGGATTTTGTACTTTCTGCCTTTGTGACTACCTCTATATTGACAGTATTTAATCAATAATTCCTTCGTGATGTGCTGAGAGGCGATTTCCAACCAAGCGCGCGCTTGTTCATTCGATATTTCATTGCCAAACAACAAACCAAAATCTTGTAGGGCTGGAATATGCGCATATTTATCTTTATGATTACATGCACCGCAATGCCACGTTCCATAAACCCGCCTCATCGGAAAGACAATGCACTTTGTACATTGCACACCACCAGTTAACTCGTTCTTGTCAAGACTGAACTTTTCCAATATATTAACCTTCGATGGGGAATGCGCCTTGTTTAATGCAGTGGAAATAATCTCGGGCAGATCTTTTTGACGATAGGACGATTTTATTTGCTTATCAAGTTCTTCAATTTGAAATAACAATCGGTTTCCATGGATAACTTCTTTTGGAATGGGTTCGTCTGGATAAAGAGGTTTTAATATCGTACGCGGCGAACTAAACACTACAAAATAATGTATTGGAATCTGGGGAAAATCATTTTGATTTAACCAATTTTGTAAACGAAAACGCTGTGTTTTCACTTGTGGAATTGGATTTGGCAAACCTTCTTCTACTCCATTATCACCTACACGGATTACTTGCTTTTCGCCGTCAAAGTATATTGACCCGTACCAGTTTTTGCTTTCAATGATTAGGATGTAACATTCGCATATAAGGATTGTATCCATTTCAAAATATCCATTTGAATCGTTTATTCGAAGATTGTGGAGGATCCTGTATTCTTCAGGGGGTAAAAAGTTGAGGTAGTATCGAAGTGAATTCTCGCCCTTAATTCCGCTTAATTCCTTTTTAAGTGTTTCTTGAATAGATTCCTTTATTTTATGGGGCTGACTTAACCTTTTGTTCAATGCTTCAAGCTGCGCTATGTAAGCTAATTTATCACGCTGATTATCTATTATTTAGCACTTCCTTTCATTTTTTTCTACTATACAAAAAATAATAATAAAGCGCAATAACTTATAATACCACCATGAGTAAATTGTCGAACCAAAGCAGGAATTCATACTTTGTCCATCGAAAAAATATAAATGATTAAAAAGGAGGAGAAAAAAATGTTAAAATCATTAACAGCGTTTTGTGATCGTATGGTTCAACGCTATCTACCAGATGCTTTTTTATTTGCAATCATTTTGACAATTGTTGTGTTTCTACTAGGCATCGGGTTAACAGATAGTAGTCCTATCCAGATGGTCGAATATTGGGGCGCGGGATTTTGGGACTTGCTTGCCTTTGCCATGCAAATGTCGCTCATTGTTGTAACCGGTTACATACTGGCGAGCACACCTATTGTAAAAAATGTATTAACTAAGATAAGTAAACTAGCAAAAACTCCAGGACAAGCGATTATGCTTGTAACGTTTGTTGCTGCCATTGCTTGTTTGATCAACTACGGATTTGGGTTAGTTGTCGGTGCTTTACTTGCAATTCATGTAGCAAAACGTGTGCCTAGTGTTGATTATCGTTTATTAATGGCAAGTGCGTATAGTGGATTTTTACTGTGGCATGGCGGTCTTTCTGGCTCAATTCCGCTCCTGATTGCAACGGACGGGCATTTCCTTGAAGACACGATGGGGATCATACCAGTAACCGAAACATTATTTAGTAGTTTTAATCTATTTATCGTATTCGCATTGCTCGTATCACTACCCATTCTCAATAGATTCTTAATGAACTCAAGAGATCCATTACAAAACACGGATGCTTCATTATGGGAAACCGATTCATTAGAAGAAAAAGAGGGCGAGCAGACGGAAGCATCCAATACGCCAGCAGATCGTTTGGAAAATAGCCAAATTATCTCACTCATTATTGGGGCATTTGGACTTGCCTATATCATTTATCACTTTGCTACAAATGGATTTGACTTAAATATTAATATCGTAAACTTTATTTTCCTTTTCTTAGGAATCATTTTTCATCGGACACCGAGGAGATTTTTGAACAGTGTATCGAATGCGGTTAAAAACGTTGGCGGTATCATCATTCAGTTTCCGTTCTATGCAGGGATTATGGGTATGATGGTAACATCCGGTTTATCCGAGCAGATGTCATTATGGTTCGTCAACGTATCGAATGACTTTACACTACCATTTTTCACCTTCATTAGTGCAGGAATCGTGAATTTCTTCGTGCCATCTGGTGGCGGTCAATGGGCTATCCAAGGTCCAATTATGATTCCAGCAGCACTCGAGCTAAGTGCTAGTACGGCCAAAACCGCTATGGCAGTCGCATGGGGTGATGCATGGACAAACATGATTCAACCTTTCTGGGCACTGCCGTTACTTGCTATTGCAGGTTTAAAAGTACGAGATATTATGGGATTCTGTGTCGTCATCTTACTTTGGAGCTTTATTCCAATATCCATTGGTCTATTATTCTTTTAAGGAATCGTTGCTCCTTATTTTTTCTTAGTTAATGTAAACTGCGAACTAGTGAAAATTCATACTAAGGGTAATAGCGATGTTGATTTCCGCTGCGGGCAAGTCTATTGAAGGAACATTTTCTAGCATACTGGAAAAATTGCATGCAGGGAGTCAGCTAGCGGACACACGATCCCTTATTTGGGTAAAATAAGGATAAATGCGGTGGTTATCGGACTCAGTATTCCTTATTTGGGAAAAAACAGTTGAAAATCATGTTTTTTAGCTGAATAAGGGATCGTGTGTCCGTTAACCCTCAAAATAAAGGCAAAAAAGGTGAATAAGGAATCCTCAGTCCGTTACCAAGCAGTCGCTAGCCCCCTACTCAGTTCGCAGTTTACGTATTTTGAGTCAAAAACACCAATCACTTAGAAAATAGCCTTTTAGAAAAATAGATTCCTCCACTAAAATTGCGAGGAATCTATTTTTTCGTTATCTGCGCAATAACAATACCAACAATAATACAAGCAGATCCTGAAACGATACCAATTGACAACGCTTCATCAAGTATTAACCAGCTTAAAAACAGACCAAATACAGGTACGAGTAAAGTAGATAAAGTTGCTGTTACAGTGTCGATCATACTAAGAATGATAAACCATACGGTAAAACATAATGCCGAAGCTAGTACTCCCGTAAATAAAATATAATAAATACTAACTGGAGTTAGATTAATCGGTTCTCCCCATTCGGTAAAAAATGAAAATATAATGATGGCAAGCGTACCGAATAACATTTGATAGGCATTAACTTGTAATTTTGGCATATCAGGAAATTTTATTCGATAATAAACATTTGATGCTGCCCATGATATGGCCGCAATGACTATTAACATTTCCCCTAATATAGCTTTAGGATTTTGACCAACCCATAGATCCCAGCCTAGAATTAGTAGTAATCCTACCATACCTAAACTAAGTCCGAGTAATTTAACCTTCGTGATTTTTTCTTTCAAAAACTGTACAGCTAACATACTACTCCATATTGGCATTGAGTAGAGCAAAACAGATGACTTTCCTGCCCCTACAAATGAAAGACCGTACATGACCAATAGAAAGACAATGGCGGTTTGTAAAATACCTAATATAATCAGATGCACCCATTTTTCTTTCGGGGGAGCTTTCATCTTCATTAGGAATACAACGAGCAAAAGCACTACTGTCCCCGTGCCAAACCTAAATGCCGAGAACGTGAACGGCCCCATGTAGTCAAGTGATGCTTTCATGAGAACCCACGCATATCCCCATATGATGGTGATCAACAGAATCAACAGCCATACAATCCATTTCTTTTTGTCTGCTAACGAAAAGAAAGGAGTACCTGGACTCCTTTTTGACATTTATAACACCTCAAATTCTTCATATCCAACACGAAATTTCTCAAGCGAATTCCAGTCGATATCATATCCAATACCGGGCTGATCCGGAATTCGTATTTTCCCATCGTTCACTTCCACTTCAGGCTTAATAATGTCTTTATTCCAGTAACGCTCAGATCCTGCTATATCTCCTGGAAGGCTGAAATTAGCTAATGTGGCTATTGCCATGTTGTGTGCACGCCCGACACCTGATTCGAGCATTCCACCACACCATACTGGAATCTCCTTTTCTTCACAAAAATCATGAATCCTTTTCGCTTCTGTTAATCCGCCAACGCGGCCAATTTTCACATTTATTATTTGGCAACTACCTAGTTCAATTGCATACCTGGCATCATCAAATGAGGTAATACTTTCGTCCAAGCAAATGGGTGTTTTTATTTCGCGCTGAAGTTTAGCATGATCAATAATATCATCATGTGCAAGCGGCTGCTCAATCATCATTAAATGAAGCTCATCAAGCTTTTTTAAATGACCGATATCCTGTAATGTATAAGCAGAATTCGCATCTGCCATGAAAGGAGTATCTGGAAATTGGCGGCGTACTTCTTTTAAAACATCCACATCCCAGCCGGGTTTAATCTTCAATTTTATTCGTTTGAAGCCTTGTTTTACATGCTGATGAATGTCATTAAGTAAGTCATCAATTGTAGGTTGTATGCCCAAACTGACACCAACATTGATTTCCGTTGCTGTTCCACCCAAGGCTTGCGATAGAGTGATACCTTGCTGTTTTGCATACAAATCCCAAATCGCTCCCTCAATCGCAGCTTTCGCCATTTTGTTTCGTTTGATTGGCTTAAATATGGTGGAAATCTCATCGGGATGATTGATTGATGATTTTCGCAATAATGGAATCAGAAAATCTTTTATTACATGCTCGTTTGCAGCAGTGGTTTCTTCGGTATACCATGGACTGGGAAATGCAACTGATTCGCCAAAACCACTGTTTCCAGCGTCATCCTTCGCTTCTATAATAAAAAATTCTTTATCTTGTAATGTACCAAAACTCGTTCGAAAGGGGAATCTTAGCCGCATTTTTAATTTATGTAACGAAATTTTATTAACGCCCATTACCATGTAATCCCCCCTATCTTACTCAGATTCAATCTTTTCCTGAAGCTTCTTATTTAAATCATCGACTAATTTCTGGCATCGTTCAAAATCCTTCGCATCAGGTTCTAAATCTACCTTAATCCAGTCTGGCATGACATCTGCACCTAATTCTTCAAACCGCTTTCCAATAAGGTCAATCGCTCCACCGAATGTGGCATAAAATGTGTCACCAGAACCAAAGATTCCAACCAATTTTCCAGTTATATCAACGTCCTCTAGTTCCTCGTAAAAGTCCTCAACTTCGTACGGCATTGCCCCATCATCCCATGAATACGTTCCGACCAGAACCGCATCATACGCGTTTAATTCTTCAACATCTATCGCATCCATATCAAAGGTCTTTATCGTAACTTCATGATTATAGGCTTGTAGCATTTCCGCAATCGCTACTGCAATCTCTTCTGTATTCCCTGTAATACTCGCATACATCATTAAAATTTTGCTCATCACTTACTACCTCCGTGTCACTAGCACAAATACCTATATATAGTGTAATGGAAACCAATATTTATATTCAATGATTAAGCTATCCGTAGTTTCGTTGTATGACATTATTGTGACAATCAGACAGACCAAGAAGTTTTTTCCTATCAGTTACGGGTATACAAACTATGGAAACTATTTAATGGAGGCATTAGGAATGAAAATTTTAAACAACGTCCGACTATATCGACCATTTGAAAACGCTGGAACTGATGAGGTATTTCACATCGTCCTTGAAGGAGAAAAAATTGCTTCAATTCATAAAGGACTTACTTCTGAAACAGGATCGCATGTAATTAATTGTGATCAACGCGTTGCTACGGCAAGTTTTAACGATTCGCACATGCACCTGCTTCGTTTTGGATTAATGAAAAAAGAACTTGATTTCCGCAGCGTAACTACCTTCAGTGAAATAAAATCACTCCTATCAAACCGATACAACGAAGAAAAAATGATGGAACATGAGTGGGTTGTCGGCAGAGGATTAATCGATAGCCAGCTTACGGATATCGATCATCCATTAACTGCTGATGACCTCGAGGAATTGGAATACGACAAACCTGCTTTTTTTCTTCATGATGATGGACATGAATGCGTGGTGAATCATGAAGCATTGAAAATTTTAAAGCGAGAACCTGCCCTACTTAAAAATCATGAACAATTTATTGAGATGAATGAGAACGGGGACTGGACTGGACGCTTTAAGGATACTGCTGTTCACTTTATTAAGTTTAATTTTCGCCAAAAAAATGAGGAAGAAATTTATGAAGCGGTTCAAGATGCAGTTCCACATTTACTAGAGCAAGGCATAACTTCCGTTCATACCGATGATTTAAACTTCGTCGGAAATTTTGATCGACTATGGAAAACCTATCTCGATTTGGAAAAGGATGGGCATTTGAAGATTGATGTAAGATTACACCACTATATTTTTAACATCGATGATCTAAATTATTTCCTTCGCGCAACAGACAAACGAACCGGTAACGGTAGTGAACGAGTAAAAATTGGTGCAATTAAAATTTTCTTAGATGGCACACAACGGTTGCATACATCTGCATTACGCCAAGCCTATCACGATAAACCAGATACAAGTGGAACGTTAATTTATTCTCAAGATGAGCTTGACACTATTGTCCAGACCGCTCACGAGAATGGTATGCAAGTAGCTATGCATGCAATTGGAGACAGAACAGTGGAACAAGCGTTAAATGCACTTGAAAAAGTGGACACTACCGCGCTTAGGCATCGTATCATCCATGCACAAGTTTTAGCACCAGACTTATTAGAACGACTTCAAGAGGTAAAACCGTATATTGAGACGCAACCCGGTTTTATTATGAATGAATACGATCAAACGGTTAATTGGGTTGGCGAAGAACAAGAAAGATTCTGTAACCCGTGGAACACAGTCGACCAAATGGCGATTCCTTTTACGTTAAGCTCAGACACGCCAATTGGTCCCCTCTCTCCGATAACAGGAATTTTCGCTGCAGTAAATCGTACAGACACCGACCATAACCCTAGTGGAGGGTGGATACCAAATGAGAAATTATCCATCGACCGAAGCTTTCAAGGGTATTCCCAAAGCGCAGCAGAATTGGAGTTTCGTGAATCAGAGAAAGGTAGAATCCAAGTAGGTCAACAAGCAGATATAATTTTGTTATCTGAACATCCGAAGGAAATTCAACCAAGTGAATTAAATTCCCTAAACGTAATCGAAACATGGAGTAAAGGTGAAAGAGTTTTTCAGAGATGATAAAGTGAAATTTCATTCAGTGGGGGTATTACTGCCCGTCAAACTGCGGTAAAATAGAGCAAAGAAGACCTATGCTGAGAGGGGTAGACAAGAATGACTAAAGTGCGAATGAATGTGCAAACAGCTTATCACGGAGAAATCCTTCGGGCTGGCAAAGAGTATGATGTTGAAGAAGAAGTTGCCAAACGCTGGTTAGCAAGCAAAATAGCAATAAAAGTGGAAAATGAAACGGAGCGTCACGACAAGTGATGCTCTATTTTTTTACACTGCTAGGAACCTAAGTTTTATCCCGCCTTAACGAGCAGTAAAAATCCTCCTTCAAAATTACAAAGAATACGAAAGATAATAGGGTGAACAACTTCCCGTAAAGGTCCGATTCTGTTCAACTACCATTCAGTGGGGAAGGAAAAGAAACCCACATATGGATATCAGTATAAGGGTAACTAAAGCCTAGCGATAAACCAAGTTTTCTAACATTGTCCATGCACACTATAGGCATACGTTTACATAGGTTATGAAGAAACGGAAAAATTGAAAAGGAGTTGTGTAAATGTATTCTAATCAACATCCCCATTCGGAATACGATCAAACGGGCGCTGATGAAATGGAAAGAAATACTGGTCATACACATGGACATATTGGTGCAACAACGTGTGTGGATGGTCACACGCATACACATCCAGCAGTAACAACCACACCAATCGAAACCCCAGAGGGACATGTCCATATTTTCTTCGGCAATACGTCCTTTGATGACGAACACATTCATTATTATGAAGCCTATACGAGTACGCCAATTCCATTACCTGGTGGCTACCATACTCATTATGTCGAGGTTGAAACCACTCAGAATGACGGACACACACATATGATAAAAGGCTACGTTAAAGCAACAAAAGCATAATCTATAGAAAAAACAAGGGATTCTTTTCTCGAATCTCTTGTTTTTTATGTTAGCAAATATAGACAAGTTAACTTATAATAGTTTCAAAGGGAGGTGTTAAAATGAGTGAAAAACGATTAGAACGCATGGAGAACATGTTGTCACAATTAATAAATACAATTGGTAAAATGAGTGAAGAGCAAACAGAGATTAAAGACACTATTACAGATATCAAGTTAGAGCAAACAGAGATGAAAGACACTATTACAGATATCAAATTAGAACAAGCTAAGATGAATGAGGAAAGTGACAAACAGCACAAAGAAATCATGGAAAGATTTAGTTCATTGGCAGCTGACCAGGATTACATCTGGAAAAAGGCTGTAACCAATGAACGCGAATTTGCTAAATTCAAAAATCAATACGGTATTTAAAAAACTTCGAAACATGCTTCACGAGGATGATTTTCCCAAAACTAAAAACATCCCCTCTATGTTAATTCATCAACATTCGGGGATGTTTAATTATTGACTCATTTCCAATTTCTTGAATATGTCTCCGCACTACAAACAACAAATAATTCTGCGTCATTTGGAATGGGCTCATCTAATCGCTGATTAATCGCCATGTCGTTACGATCAGCAAGTAATGTTGCACCTTTGTCTAACAATGAAATAAATGCATCACGGTATGTACGCCACGCTGGGTCAATTTTAATTTTATAAATGTTTTCGCCCTCCGTGTCACTCGTAAGCTTTGTGTAAATGGTACTTGAACCATGGTAACGAGAAGCTTTTGCCATGATACGTGAAAAAGTTTCGTCTGAAATGACAAACTCATCAACTTTTGAGTGCACAAAATTATCGATATGTTTTTCCTTCTGAATTTCAACGATGGTATATATATCTACTCCAAGCTCGAGTGATAATTTTTCGATTGATGAAGCAATTAACAAACTTTTCCCATCTGATAAGGAAGAATCTTGTATTCTATCATCGGAAAAAATGAGGACAGACGATGCTTTAGCAACGTTCGCATCAACTAACGACTCTTGGTTATCAGGCTGACCTTGTATAAAGGTGACTAATTCATGTTTAAAAGGAGTTTGAGGTAAATCCGCTATGATCACCACATCTCTTTTTTCATCATCGTTTAATAGCTCTTTTAACGTACTTTTCGCTTTTTCGCTCCAACCAAGTAATACATAATGACCACTTTTTGTAAACGGCAATTTACCTTCCTCCTTCAATATACGATATAGCGAGAACATCTCTACTATTTTCCCAATCACAACACCCATCAGACCAATACCTACTACAAATAGAATCATAGCGAAAAACTTTCCTGCAGTTGTCGTTGGTGAAACATCGCCATACCCGACAGTCGTAACCGTCGTCATCACCCACCACAATCCTTCGTATGCAGTAGGAAACGTCTCAGGTTCTAAAAAATGGATAAAAAAAGAACTGAATACCAACACAAAAATAACTAAAATGAATAATCTTATATTATTTGCTTGGTTTAGCTTTGGATAAACTCTCGTCAGAAACCAGATCATAAGCATACTTCTCCTTATTTAAATTATAATGCTAGTTTATCTTATTATGGTAAAAATGTGTAATACAGATTTGCAGAAATAATAGGATAATTTTCCAAGGACAGCTTAGCAGTCTTCCCTGAAAACAAAAAGGAGATTCTCCATTACAAGAGAACCTCCTTTTATCACAATTCTGTTTTGGCTATTTTATTATCAAGTTCTTCGTATCGATAGTAATCGATCGTCTCGTATAACTCTTCACGGGTTTGCATGTGTTGCAAGTAATCCTTTTGTGTACCTTTTTCTACTATTTCGGTAAAAACATTCCCATACGCTTTTGCAGCAACGCGTAACGATGTGACAGGATAAATTACCATACTATACCCAAAAGCTTCAAATTCCGAAGCATTATAATAAGGAGTTTTTCCAAACTCTGTCATATTTGCAAGTAAAGGCACCTGAACGTTCTGTTTAAAATGTTGAAACTCTTCTTTCTTCGTCAGTGCTTCAGAAAAAATCACATCGGCACCAGCTCTAACGTAGTCATTCGCTCGGTTAATTGCACAGTCTAGTCCTTCTACGCTGAGCGCGTCGGTTCTTGCTACAACAACTAACGACGGCGCAACCTCTTTAATCGCTTTAATCTTCTGCACCATTGTCTCACTTGGTACTAATTTTTTCCCATTCAAATGCCCACATTTTTTTGGCAAATCTTGATCCTCGATTTGCACTGCAGCTACATTTACCTCCATCATTTCTTTGGCGGTTTTCACAGTATTTAAAACACCGCCATAACCTGTATCAATGTCTACCAATAATGGCAGGTTGGATGCTCGGATAATTTCCTTTGCCCTGTATGCCATCTCTTCGGAATTTACAATTCCTAAATCAGGCAATCCTTTACTCGCTGTATAAGCCGCGCCTGATAAATACAATGCCTTAAATCCAACTTGTTTAGCGATTAATGCTGCCATCCCATCATGTACACCAGGAACTTTTAAAATAGATTTGCTTTCTACCAATCTCAAAAATTTGGTAGCTAACTCTTTCTGTGAAGCATGTTCTTGTGTTAACCAACTCATATAACGTCTTCCTTTCTATATGATCAGCTTATTCATAAATTCGTGAACATCCATATCCTTTAGTCTTGAATATCTTTGGAACATAGAAAATATCTCTGTTGCTTGTTTTTCTGGGAATCTAGTATCAAGATTTGTTTTAAATTTTGTTAACAGCTTAGGTATCCCTTCATCTCTACGGAACCGATGACCTAGCGGATATTCCATTACAACTAGGTCAGTGGAAGAACCGTCCTTGAAAAATACTTGAATAGCGTTAGCAATCGATCGTTTTTCGGGATCTAGGTAATCATTCGTATATTGTTCATTTTCTACTACGTTCATCTTAGCACGCAATAGGTCAACACGCGGGTCCGATGCCGTTTCTTCTTCATAATGATCAGCTGTAATATCGCCAAAAAGTAGCCCAATTGCTGTAATGTATTGGATACAGTGGTCACGGTCAGCTGGATTGTGTAAGGGACCTGTTTTATCAATAATACGAATAGCTGATTCATGGGTTGTGATGACAATTTTTTCGATTTCATCCACTCGGTCTTTGACACTTTGGTGTAATGTAACCGCACATTCTGCAGCGGTTTGAGCATGGAACTCTGCTGGATATGAAATCTTAAAGAGAATGTTTTCCATTACATAAGATCCAAGTGGCTGTGCTAATACTAGTTTCTTACCGCAGAATAACACATCTTCAAATCCCCATCCCTTAGCGGATAGGGCAGTTTTATAACCCATTTCTCCTTTTATCGCCATCATAGCTAATCGTACGCCGCGGCTTGTCGCATCACCAGCAGCCCAAGACTTTCGCGAGCCTGCATTAGGAAAATGGCGATACGTTCGTAAGCTAGCATTATCAATCCAAGCATTTGAAAGTGCATTAATAACTTCTTCTTTTGTTCCACCAAGCATTTTTGTCACAACAGCTGTAGTAGCTACTTTTACATATAGTACGTGATCCAAGCCTTGTCGGTTTAAACTATTTTCCAATGCTAAAATTCCTTGAATTTCATGAGCTTTTACCATTGCGTCTAGCACTTCTTCCATTTGAAGAGGCTTACCACCATTCGCAATATTTTTCCGACTGACATAATCTGCTACAGCTAAAATTCCACCTAAATTATCGGAAGGATGCCCCCATTCAGCGGCTAGCCATGTATCATTGTAATCCAACCAGCGAATCATTGTTCCAATATTAAAAGCTGCTTGGACAGGATCTAATTCAAATTGTGTTCCTGGAACTCTACTTCCATTTGGAACGACTGTACCAGGAACTATAGGTCCTAGATGCTTTGTACATGCAGGATATCGAAGTGCCAAAAATCCACATCCAAGGGTGTCCATCAATACATGCGACGCTGTCTTCATCGCCACTTCACTTTCAATCTTTACGTCAACTACATAGTCCGCTATTTCTTCAAGTAGTTGATCAGTATTTGTTTTAGTTGTTACCATTGCTCTTCCTCCCTTGTTATGTCTTTAAAACTAAACCCAACTTCATAACAATGTTTTGCGTAATTGATGTAAAGTGCGAACTTATGAAAATTTAAGTCTATGGTAACAGAAACGTTGATTTCCGCTGCGGACAGTCGCTTTCCGCGGGCACGGCTTCAGCCTCCTCGAGAAAATCACTCTGCGGGGTCTTCAGCTCGCGCTGTTCCCGCAGGAGTCGACTGCCCTCCGCTCCAATCAATTGCCAAAATAGAATGTTTTTTCCATCAAGGATTAATAATAATGTGTTATGCAGCACAAATCTAGCGGAGGAAAAACGCGGAGACTCCTGTGGGAGCAGAAGCCTAGATGAGACCCCGCAGAGCGTAAGCTCGAGGAGGCTCATCAGCTGCCCACGGAAAGCGCAGTGTTTTTCCGTAGCGGTCGATGCTGCTTGAATTTTCACTAGTTCGCAGTATACGTAAATTGGGTCAAACAACAACTTTAAGAAAATACTTATTACCAGTAATAAAGCGATGCAAAGATTGCTGCGACCATAATAGTAAAACTCGAAAAGACTCCGATTATATATTGTTCTTTTTTTGTAAAAATACCCGTTTCATAAGCCATATATACGGTTGGTGAGTGGATTGGTAGCACCACCACTCCACCAATAATCATAATAACGAGAAAAGCTAGTTTTTCAGGTTCTATTCCGATTAACGCTGAATAAGAAAGAACAATTGGAAAAATAACAATCATGGCCGAAGATGGTACGACAAATAAAAACCGTAACAAAAAGATTAGTACGCTAATAGCAAATATTTTTACTATCATACTCTCATCAGGAGACACGAGACTTATAAATTGCTTTGCCAATTCGGTAGCTGTTCCATTCTCTGCCATTAACAATCCTAATGAAAAAGATGAACCAAGTAATAAAAAATTTTCCCAATCATACATACGAATTTCTTTATTCGTAATCAATCCATGTTTTGGGAGTGAATAGAATACTACTAACATCATTGGTGGTAAGACTAGTGGTACACTATTTTGATCGGTTACAATCCACGTCACGATCATTAGTAAAAAACTACCAATCACTACCCAGAAAGCTGGTGGCATGTGTTCTATTTGCTCGTTTGATAGATCAATTGGATTCGGTTCGCTAAACCATTCATCATTAGGAGACATCTTCTTTAAAAACAGCCAAACAAAAATCGCAACGATAATGGAACTAACCCAAAGTGGTGGTCCAATATGCAAAAACCAATCTAGCCATCCAATCTCAGTAACGTTGTAGTCTCTTAACAATTGTGATGCTAGAATTGGAAAGCCACCACCGGTAAAGATAATCATCGTTGCTTTTTGGTTGAGCACACCTATAGCATATAAGCAATATTTTTCAAATAAACTTCTTTCTGGAAATCCATAATATTGATTTAATTTTTTTATAATAGGTAACAGCATCTTAAAGCGCGCGATAGCAGACGGTAGAATGATCGGGAGAAATAAGATAAAAAATGGAAGGGTGATGACAACAAAAATTGGTCCACCCTTACTCATTTTAATTAAAAATCGTGCAATGATTTTGTCTACCCCAACCTTAACGAGTGAGGAACTAATTAATGATAGCATCAAAATAAAATACAGGGCGGGAGATAAAAATCCCACTACAGCTTCTTCTACACCATCAACCAAACCTAAAATAATCATAGATGCCAAAAGCAGAATACTCGTAGCCCCAGTTGGGATAGGTGCTGCTACCCATAAGTAAACAGCAAGTGCCAACAATGCTAATGTTAACTGCTGTTCGGTGTTAAAATCAGTTAAAAACATTTCCTTTACATAGATGGATATAGTAACAAATAGAACAATGTAAAAGATTTTTACTTTCATTTAATCGGATCCCTTAAGCACTTTTATTTTCAGCTTGTTCTTGCTTATTCATTTTACGCCCCTTAATGAGAGGAACTAAAAAGGATAGAAAAGCAATAGCTAACATGACAGCCGCAATTGGACTTGTTACAAAGATAGATAGATTTCCATTTGAAATAGTTAGTGATTGTCTGAATGCTTGTTCCATCATTCCACCTAAAATAAAAGCAAGTAAAAGTGGTGCTGCTGGAAACTGTATAATTCTCATTAAGTAACCGATGATACCGAATGCTAAAAGAAGATATAAATCAAACGTGCTAAAACTGATTGCATAAACACCGATTATACAAAACACAATGACCAACGAAATTAGTAACTGTCTCGGTACAAGCAAAATTTTAGCAAGGTACGGGATAAGCGGTAAGTTTAAAATTAGCAATAAAATGTTCCCAATATACATACTTGCAATAACACCATAGAAAACATCTGGGTGATCGGTCATTAACAATGGACCTGGCTGAATTCCAAGAACAATTAACGCTCCGAGCATTACCGCCGTGGTTCCTGAACCAGGAATTCCTAGGCTTAATAACGGAACAAACGCACCGGTAGATGCGGCATTATTTGCTGTTTCTGGAGCAGCAACACCTCTGATTGCTCCTTTACCAAATTCCTCTTGGTTTTTAGAGAACTTTTTTTCACTTATATAACCAAGAAACGAAGAAATTGTACCACCTGCCCCTGGCAATATACCTACTAAAAAGCCAAGCACAGACTGCCTTCCCATCGTAGGAACTAGTTCTTTATAGTCTTTTTTGGAAAGCTTCAAGCTGCCCACACTATGCATATTATCCATTTTTTCTTTTCTGTTTTTAATAAGTGATGTTACTTCAGCTAGTGCGAATAAACCTAGAGCGATAACAAGAAAGTCAATTCCTTCTAAAAGGTGGGGATTCCCAAATGTAAAGCGTGCTGTCCCCGTCTGTGCATCGATCCCTATTGTGGCAATAATTAAACCAATTGTTCCAGAAATTAAGGCCTTTACAGTTGATCCCTCTGAAAGACTTGCTATGGCCGTTAATCCCATTAGCATCAGCGCAAAATATTCCGGTGGACCAAAGGATACAGCCACTTTTGAAAGCAAAGGTGCTAAAAAGGATAGAAAAATAATACTGATCGTTCCACCGACGAACGATCCAATTGCGGCGATCGCAAGTGCTTTTCCTGCTTTACCTTGCTTTGCCATTGGATACCCGTCAAATGTTGTAGCAACAGCTTCTGATACCCCTGGAGCATTTAATAAAATGGATGAAGCTGCTCCTCCGTATGCAGCACCATAATATACACCAGCCATTAATAACAATGCAATAGCCGGATCCATTCCATACGTAATTGGGATCATGACAGCAATTGCAGTAATCGGTCCAAGTCCTGGGATCATTCCAATAACTGTCCCAACAATAACGCCAATTAATACAAACAGTAATCCATCAAAGCTAAGGGCAACTTGAAACCCCTGCGCGAGTCCGTTAAATACATCCATGTTGTTACCTCCTCTGATCTTGCGTATCAAACCAACCTATTAAAATGGTAGTATTCCTGAAGGTAGTTTGATTTGTAAAAATGAATCAAATAATAAATAGATTAAAATTGGAATACTGAGCGATACGATTGAATTAACAACGTGTCTTTTATATCCAAGAAATAGTGAGCAAATAAAGAGAAATAAAACGGTCGTAATAATAAAACCAATTATTTCAAGAAGAAAGATATAAAGAATAATAAAACCGATTATTCCAAAGATAACCGGCAACTCACTTTTTGAAATACGATCATCATTTTCTTTTTTCTCCTGATCTTTTGTAAAATACAGAAACACAGATAATCCTATCAAGATAAATCCAAGTGAAATTGGAACAACATCTGCATCAACCGGAACATATGCATATGGCGGCAGTGAAAAACTAAGCACAAGATAGAAAACTGCTAACAAGATAAATAGAATTGATATTTTTTTATTTAACGTTCGAAACATACGTACACCACCTTCATGAAATAAAAAGGAAAGCCAATGACCATCATCATTGGCTCACTTTTCAAAACTTTATTTACTAAGACCTAATTCATCTAATAGGGCTTTAATTTCTTCCTTCTCTTTGTCTAAAAACGCTTTGTATTCTTCACTATTCATGTACATTTCACTCCATCCATATTTCTTACGGATTTCAGCGAATTCTTCTGATTCACTTAACGCTTTGAATTTTTCTTCGTAGAATTTAACTGCTGCTTCATCCATATTTGGTGGACCAAAGAATCCGCGCCAGTTTACAAATGTAGCATCAATTCCTTGTTCTTTTGCTGTAGGGAAGGTAGATAAGACCTCACCTTCTAAGCGTTCTTCGGATGTAACACCAAGTACCTTGATTTTTCCAGCTTTTACTTGTTCTACCGTTTCAGCAACACCAGTGGAGAATACATCTACACTTCCATTTAACAATGCAGTTAATGCTCCTCCATCTTGGTCAGATACATACTTAATTTTCGTTACATCTACGCCAGCTGCTTTAGCAATTTTAACAAACTGAATGTGGTCCATACTACCCGGTGAAGAGGCTCCAATCACGGTAATACTAGAAGGATCTTTTTTCATATCCGCAAACAAATCATTCAAATTATCCCATTTTGCATCTGCTGCAACAGCGAATGCTGCATAGTCGGCAATCATATTTGCAAGAGGTGTGAAATCTTCATGTCCGAATTTGGATTGACCATTTAATGGCACTAATAAGATTGGAGGTGATGAAACAAATAAGTTTGTTCCACTTCCCTCTTTCCCATGAACATACGCCCATCCGACAGCGCCACCGCCACCAGGCTTGTTTACAACACCGATATCTTGTTCGATAATTCCGGTATCGTTAAATGTTTTACCAACCATTCTTGCCGTGGTATCCCAACCACCACCTGCCCCTGATGGTGATACGATTTCTATTGGTTTCTCAGGTTTCCATTCACCGCCTGAGCTACCGCTTGTTTCTGTACTGTCTGAACATGCAACTGTAAAGATCATTAAAAGAGCAAAAACTAATACAGGTAATAATTTCTTCACTTCAAAATTCCCCCTTTGTTTTTCCAACGACAATCATCATTGGTATTCTATTTTCACTGTAATGTAATTTTTCTGATATGTAACCGTTTTCAAAATAAAGGGAAAAATGATTATTGTGCGTATTTTGTTCATTTTGTTCACAGATAGAAAAGGGCGTGGGCTAGAACATAGAAAAAGAAAAGAAACTGGCAAGACGAAAATAAAAAAACATCAAGATTCTCGATCAAGATGTTTTTGTTACCAACAGGTATTTTCGTTCTGGCCTGCCAACAATACCGTATTCTAATTGTGCCGTACAAACTCCAATTGATATGAGATATTCTAGGTACCGCCTAGCTGTTGTTCGTGAAGCACCGATTTTTACACCCATTTCTTCCGCCGTGATTCCCAATCGATTGCTTTCCATAATTTCTTGCACCTTTTCTAACGTTAACGGATCAATTCCCTTTGGCGTATCCTTATTAGTTGAAATTTCTTGCTTATGATGTCCAAAATAATTATCTAAAAATGATTGATCAATCTCTAATTTGTTATCCAACGCTTTTCGTGTACGTTTATACTTTTCAATTGTCTCAATAAAACGATCCATTTTAACTGGTTTAATGATATAGTCAAATACACCGTTTCTGATTGCATCTTCAACCATCGACTTTTCTGTTGCGGCGGAGATCATGATCATGTCTATATTTGGGTTGATATCTCGAATTTTACCAATTAGTTCGGTGCCCAATATATCTGGCATAAAAATATCTAGTAGTATTAAATCAACTGAAAGACTTTCTATTAATTTCAATGTCTCTTTCCCATTCAATGCCTTACCTACTACTTTCACATCAGTTATCTTAGTTAAAAATTCTTCATGGATATTGCCAACTCGGAAATCATCTTCTGCGATTAAAATATGAATCATTTGCTCACCACCCCTATTACTCTATTAACTGTTTAGGAATAAAAACAGAAAAAATGGCTCCACCACTATCTTGATTATAAACTTCAATCCCACCGTTTAACTCATCCACAATATCTTTAACAGAAGCCAATCCATACCCACGATCAATGGCCTGTTTAGTAGAAAAACCTGTTTCAAATAAATGAGCAATATATTCTTCTTTAATTCCAGTCCCATTATCCGAAATGTCAAAAATAATATCTGTTCCTAAATCTGTTGCAAAAAAAGTAACCTGTTTTACGTTGTTATTTTCAACTGCTTCAAATGCATTATCAATTAGATTTCCTAATATAGTGATCAGTTTAGTCATATCAATATGTTTCGGAACTACATCTAATGAAGTATTCTCATCAATTTGAAAGTCTACCTTCTTTTCAGATGCTTTGCTTATTTTTCCTAACAAAATTGCTTGTACCGTTTTGTCTTTAATCCGTTCAAAAACTACTTTATTCTGATTCAAATGAAAAGCAGATTCCTTTTGAATTAATTCAATTGCTTCATCGTAGTGTTGTAATTGTAGCAACCCAGATAATACATACAATTTATTGGTAAATTCGTGTGTTTGTGCGCGCAGATCCTCAGAATACCTTCTTACCTCAGACAATGCGTTCAACATTTCATTTACTTCTGTTTTATCACGAAAACTTGCTACAACCCCAACAACCTCATCGTTTTCTGTTATAGCTGTCCGATTCACAATGACTGTCCGATTTCTTAAGACCATCTCTTCATTTTTATTACCACTACCACTATTGAATACGTCATACATTTTTGTATTTGGAACCACGTCTTCTATCTTTTTCAGACGATAATCATTGGAAAGTCCTAATATATTTTGAGCTGAAGGATTCATCATGGTGATATTTCCCTGTTTATCGATAGCAACGATACCTTCCTTGATAGAAAGTAAAATGGCATTTCGATCACGGTATAAAGAAGCGATTTCATAAGGTTCCAGCCCTAATGTATCTTTCCTAATATTTCGCGCCAAAAGAACACTACCAATTATTCCAAAAATCAATATAATGAAAGAAAAACTACTAATTTTTACTAGTTTATCAACAACAATTGATTTAATATCCTCTACTAAAAAACCGACCGAAACAATTCCTATAATATTACCATACTCATCAAAAATTGGGGCTTTTCCTCTTAGAGAAGGACCTAGGCTTCCAACAGCCTGTGAGGTATAGTATTTTCCGTAAAAAAGCGCTCTTGTGTTATCACCGCCTACCATATGTTTGCCTAATTTCCATTCATCTGGATGTGAGTATCGAATGCTCTTCGCATTTCCTACAACAACGAATTCCGCTCCAACTTTTTTTCTAATCTTTTCCGCAATTGGTTGGATGACTTCTTCCGGTCTGTCTAATTTAAATGCTTCCCTTATGGATGGCATAAAGGATACAGTAGTTGCAACCTGTAATGCACGTTGACCTATATTTTCTTTCGTTTCTTTCGATTCCAGATAGGCTATAATTCCAGTAAGAAAAATGGTTACCAATAAAATAAGTGCAATAATTAGTCCCATTATTTTCGTCTGCAAGCTTACATACCTCATAATGTTAAACAACCCCTCTGGGAATCTATCAAACCTAAGATATAATTTAACACAATATTGCCAAAAGGTGAAATTCATTTTTACACGCAACGAGAAGTTGAAATTTATTATAACTACAATAGACTACCTCTATAAAAATGGTTATAATTTATGATAGGAGGTGAGACAAAATGAATGAACAACAACAACAACAATTCACACGAATGGAAGACATGCTTACGCAGTTGGTCGGGATGGTCGCAAAAAATAATGAAAAAGTGGATTCTATTAGTCAAGAAATGAAAGACATGCGCTCTGAAATGAAAACAATGCGCAGTGAAATTGCTTCTATTAAAGAAGATCAACAAATCATGCGTTCTGAAATTACTACGATTAAAGAAGATCAACAAAATATGCGCGCCGATAATGAACGACATTATGAAACTTTCATGCGGAAATTTAACAATAGTGAAGCAGATCAAGACTACACGTCCGCTAAAGTTGTACGTAACGAAAGAGAGATTGCTAAGTTAAAGGGGCAACGGCATGGCTAGTAAACAGTTAATAGTTTTTTACCACATTTAGTTCCGCATATTTCTACAACATTAAATCTACAGAAAAACCTACTAAACTTGGAAAGAGGTTCTCTCTCTTATTTTACGTAACAACCAACCCAAAGTTCTCTAACACCACCGGATGAGGTTCAAACGTGTCACGTTTCCATATTATCTGTGCAAAAAAAGATTCCCTGCCTACACAGAGAATCTTCCATCGAACTACTTCTTCAATTTCGCCAATGCATCCGCGAGTGCATTATTTTTAAACCCATCATCCTGTTTCTTTAAATACTTATTTACATCTTTTTTAGAAACTTTATGCTTTTTCTCTTGTTGTTTCCGTTTATTAAATGTTGAAAGCTTTTCACGGTGCCCACATTTACATGTGAACATTTGTCCCTCGCCTTCTCCACGTAATTCAAGTCGCTTATAGCAGTTAGGACATCTCGCGTTGGTTCGTTTTGCGATATTTTTTTTCTGGCCACAAGAACGGTCCTGACAAACTAGCATGCGACCATTTTTATTATCAATTTCAAGCATTAATTTCCCGCAGGATGGACATTTTGTTCCTGTCATATTATCATGCTTGAATGTTTCATCGCTTCCCTTGATTACTTGGACGACTTCTTTTGTATAGCCTTTCATTTCAGAAATAAACGCATTTTTCTTTAGTTTACCCTCAGCGATTAGTCCAAGCTTTTGTTCCCACTCAGCGGTCAATGCTGGTGAACGCAAGTCTTCGGGCACGAGTTCAAGCAATTGCTTGCCTTTTGATGTCAAGAAGATGTGTTTCCCTTTTTTGTCCATATACTGGCTGTTGAACAGCTTTTCGATGATGTCAGCTCGGGTTGCCACAGTACCTAGACCACCTGTTTTCGTCAAACTTCCAGCCAAATGCTTTTCATCGGAACTCATATATCGGACTGGGTTTTCCATTGCTTGTAATAGTCCACCTTCTGTGAAACGCTCCGGTGGCTTTGTTTCGCCATTCGTTAACGAAACACGGACATTCTGGAACGAATTCCCCTTTGTAAATTTCGGCAACGTTTGATCAGACTTATCATCATCGTCGTCAAATCGGTTATCATAGATATCCTTCCAACCTTGTTTAAGGACACGCTTCCCTTTTGCATTAAAGCGTTCATCGCCGATTTTTGCTTCAACCGTCGTTTGTTCGAATTCATGCGGATCGGATAAAACAGCAAGGAACCGCTTCACGACTAAGTCATAAATTTTTCGTTCCCTATCATCTAAATCCTCTAACACAACCGATTGTTCAGTCGGAATAATAGCATGGTGATCCGAAACTTTTGCGTTATCAACCACTGCTTTGGATAGTTTCCATTCCCGGTTTAAAACCTTGTTTGCAGTTCGTGCATATTGGTCCACACCGCATGCTTTGACTCGATCTTTTAGCGTTGGAACAATGTCGGTTGAAATAACACGTGAGTCAGTTCGTGGGTAGGTTAACACTTTGTGCTGCTCATATAGTTTTTGCATAATCGACAATGTTTGTTTTCCAGAAAAGTTGAAAATACGGTTAGCATCACGTTGTAATTCGGTTAAATCATAAAGCTGTGCTGGGTATTTTTTCTTATGTGCCGTTTCAACAGATACGATAGTTGCCGTCTGATTGTTAACGTTTTGTAAAATCGCATCTGCTTTACCTTTATCAAAGATACGTGCATTGTTTTTGCTATCTTGCCATGTAAATCGGACTCCATTTGCAATTGTCGCTTGTATTCCATAAAACTTTTGCGGTTTAAATGCTTTAATTTCTTCTTCACGTGCCTGAACCATCGCAAGTGTTGGAGTCTGAACACGTCCACCAGAAAGCTGTGCGTTGAATTTCGTTGTAAGTGCTCGTGTCGCATTCAATCCTACATACCAATCCGCTTCAGACCGTGCAACGGCAGCATCATATAAATGAAGATAACGGTTACCAGGCTTCAAATTTTTAAATCCGTCTTTAATTGCCTTATCCGTTACCGACGAAATCCATAACCGTTTTACTGGCTTTTTCACTCGAGCTTTTTCTAAAATCCATCGCGCTACAAGCTCTCCCTCTCGTCCAGCGTCTGTTGCAATGACAATTTCCTTAACGTCATTGCGGTTCAGTTGTGTTTTTACCGTATTAAATTGTTTCCCTGTTTTTTTCATCACAACTAATTTCAAATGGTCTGGAAGCATCGGCAAATCATCCAGCTTCCATGTTTTATATTTATCATCATATATCTCCGGATCTGCTAGCGTAACTAGATGACCAAGTGCCCATGTAACAATATAGGACGACCCTTCCATAAAGCCGTTTCCTTTTTTCGTACAATTTAAGACACGTGCTATGTCACGTCCAACAGACGGTTTCTCTGCTAATACTACTGTTTTACTCATCGAAAAATCCTCTCTATACTTAAAGCTCTTCTATCATTTTATCATAATTAAGTAACTTGGTTTTCACCAGCCACACCTAAAGATTAATTGTTAACCAACAGCAGATTTTAAGAAGATGCTACTGGTAGGCTTTGTTACTATTTTACTCTCAAAGTTGAAGTAAACTGCGGTAACAGCAGCGCTGATTTCCGCTGCGGGCAAGGCTAGTGAAGTAACATTTTTGAAGGTACTGGAAAGATTGCGTGCAGGATGTCAGTTTGCGGACACACGATCCCTTATTTGGGTAAAATAAGGGTAAATGCGGTTGTTATCGGACTCAGGATTCCTTATTTGGGTAAAAACAGTTGAAAATCATGTTTTTTAGCTGAATAAGGCATCGTGTGTCCGTTAACCCTCAAAATAAAGTCAAAAAAGGTAAATAGGGCATCCTCAGTCCGATACCAAGCAGTGTCCTTGGCGTGCTATTCGTCCACCATGTTTACTTCGCAGTTTATATCTTTTGCGTCAACCAAAAATAAAACTGTCTGATACGTCAAAAAAACACCCTATAGTAGGATGTTTTTTACTAGAATTTATAATCGACATATTCCTAACGAACATTCTTCACAATGGCATATACCTCGAAGTCCAGATAAATTTAGAATTTCAATCAATCCCTGTTCATGACGTATATACCCTTCCCGTCTAAACGTTGCAAGCATTCGGTTTACAGTTTCGCGACTAGAGCCAATTAAATTCGCTAGCTCACTATCGGTAAAACGTCGTGAAATAACAATGCGATCAGCTTCTTTTATTCCGTACGTATTGGCAGTGCGCACTAGCATCGCAGCAAGCGCACCATTTTTTCCATGAAACAACAAATCACGTAGCTTTAGTTGGGTATAGTGTTGCATGTGGCTTTGCCATTGCGTAAATTCAATAGCCAGGTCACCATCTTGCAATAGAATTTGCTCCAAGTCCGTTTGTTCCATAATTCCAACGACACAATCATCGTTGGCAACAGCGGTCAATACACTTGATTGTTTTTGTCTTGGATCAAATTCACCAAATAAATCGCCTGGAAAAAAATAATAGAGTGTTAAATCTTTTCCATCTGCACTAAGCTTCGTAAGCTTTACCGTACCTTCAAAAAGGAAATAAAGTTTTTCGTTTGGATCACCTTCCCAAAACAATTTATCGTCCGCACGAAACTTTTCCACCGTCATTAGGCTTTGCAGTTTTCGCATACAACTGTTTGATAAGTGGGCAGTATTTGATTCAACTGGTAGCTCTTGAACAGGATTTATCACCTTTTATCCCCTCCATATACGTGATTTGTGTGATCTCAGTTATATCTAATTTCACTATATACTACTTATCAAAAAACTTCTATAGCATTTTTTATCCTGTAATGCTTGCTGCTGGACCGAAAAATTCGAAGTTAATTTCACTGTCATCCACATTATTCTCTTTCAAAATTCGATACATAGCTCGCATAAACGGTGCTGGACCACAGAAATAAAAGGATGCATCAAATGTTGGCAATGTAGACGCTAACCACTCTTGATCAATATAGCCTTCTTTATCATGATTTTTTGACAAGCGATCCTCACTACTTGGTGAGTCATAAATCACGTATGTCGACACATTTTCATATTTTTCTGCTAGTGCTTGAACTGCCTCACGCATCGCATGAACACGTCCAGATTGTGCTGCATGAATAAAGGTAACCGGGCGATTTGATTGTTTTTTCACAACATGCTCAAGCATACTCATCATTGGTGTTAGTCCAACCCCTCCACTCATTAATACAAGCGGTTTCTCCGTTGTTTCATCCAATACAAAATCTCCTGCTGGTGCGCTAATTGGAATGACACTACCAACTTCGACCTGTTTGTGAAGATAGTTCGATACAATACCAGCTGGTAACTGACCAACTGCATCTTCTCGTTTAACACTAATTCGGTAATGGCCCGCGCCAGGTGCGCAGGATAAACTATACTGACGGAGATGATCATGCGCTTCTCCTTCGATCTGAGCTTTCACGGTAATGTATTGACCTGGATTGTATGCAGGGAACGGATTTCCATCTGCTGGTTCTAAGTAAAATGAAGTTATCACATCACTTTCTTTTACCTTTTTGATCACGTTGAAATTACGGAAATCGGTCCAACCACCAACTGTATCAGTAGTTTCTTTATACATTGTTTTTTCCGTCTCAATAAATACCGATGCAATGACACCATATGCCTTTTCCCACGCCTCAATCACTTCATCTGAAGCGGCATCACCTAGTACTTCCTTCATTGCTTTCAATAAGTACTCTCCAACTATTGGATAATGTTCAGATTTTATGTTTAAACTTTTATGTTTTTGACTAATTTGCTTCACTGTCGGCAAAATCGTTTCTAATTGATCAATATGATAAGCAGCTGCATAAACGGTTCCTGCTAATGCCTTTGACTGATCACCTTTACGTTGATTCGTTTGATTAAAAATATTTTTTAGTTCTGGATGATTTTCAAACATACGCTTGTAAAAAACCGATGTAATGTCATTCCCATGCTTCTCTAAAATAGGTACCGTTGCTTTAATAATGTCAATCGTTTGTTGATCCAACCCTGTTTTTACGTCTGTAGTCACAATAAAACACTCCCTATTTGTATTAAACATGTATTTATAATACATGTTTTCTATACAGTTATGATAGCACGTTTTAATAGGAATAAACGGCATCTGCTGTTACAATTTTGTTAACGATTCTAAGGGAGAAATGAACGATGCAATTAAAAAAATATACTGATTATGCATTGCGCGTATTAATTTTTACTGGAACAAAAGGTGAAGATGAGTTAGCAAGTATCAAAGAGATTTCAGATACATTTAATATTTCACCGAACCACTTAGGGAAAATTGTTTTTGAACTAAACAAAAGTGGTTACATTGAGACGATTCGTGGCCGAAATGGCGGGATACGCCTCGCAAAACCTCCAGAAGATATAAACGTTGGGACAATTGTTCGCCAATTTGAAAACGACTTTGTCATTTTGGAATGCTTTGACCGTTCCAAAAACCATTGTGTCATTTCACCTGCATGTAATTTAAAGCACGTATTGAATGAAGCAATTCAAGCATTCCTATCTGTACTTGATATGTATACCGTTAAAGATTTAATTCGTAATGAAGGCCAGTTGAAAAAATTGATGGGGTTATCCTAGTGATTCATTCCATCTGATCTTTGCCTTGAAAAATAACAAAATTTCTGCAAGTAAAAAGAAAAGTACGAGCCATGGGCCAGCAACTAAAATCAATTGGTGGGTTGGAAAAAACACCGATGTCTCTGACAGCTGGAATTTTGCCGTAAATGCAAACAACATACCAAATGTAAAGTTCCTTGACCATTGTGAAACGTCATACGCTCCAATACCCTTAATCCATCCATAGATCTTCACACGGATAATAGCCCGGATAAGCTCGATTGTTTCAATTACAATAAAGAAAAAAATTACCCATATCCATAACCAGTACTGTACGGTAAAGCCAAAAGCCCCGGTAGTAGCAGTCGCAAGCCCCGTAATTGAAACAGCCCCATGAATGATGCAGTTCGTATTTTTCCATTCATTCGCAAGATCCCATTTCTTTTTGAATAGATAACGGAACACAATTAAAATAAAACCAATTACATACAATCCCACTCCAAGTATAATGAGCCCTCTATTTGCCCACAGCGGTAGGATTTGCTCAAAAATATTAGATAAAAGTAGAACAATGGACTGAGTGCTAACCGTTGAAAGCAAAAGTACCCCATGAACATGGTGGCGCAATTCGGATCCAATAATTTTTCGATAGGCGGGCAAAACATACGTCATATACCAGATATACAGGAAAATATTCAAACATCCCATAACATACGGAAAGATTCCTAGATTAAGTGAAAATTGGTGGATGACGTTACCGAGTACAGAAGTACCCGCAACCCACGTTCCGATCGCAAATAACTGTATAGGATTTTGCAAATGCTTTTGTTTAAAGGAACGATCGCGTATCGTTTGGATGATAGCCAGGACAATTAAAAACCAAATAGCAGCTAAAAAGAAGCCAAACACTTCCCCGTATGCATAGATTTTAAATTCCTGCATTGCGCTATATAAAAAGATACCAATTGCCATAACAATCGCACCGGCCGCTGTCGGCGTATCTTCTTTTTTAAAAAAAGCTTCTCGAACGAAATAACACAACCCTAGCGCTAGACAAAATCCCGCTAAATTTACCATTTGCACCACCGCCTCTCCTTCTTATTTTAATCGTAATTTTTTTCAATTACTGTGATGCGTATCACAGCCATATTCTAAAGAAAGCGCTATACTTATCCTGAAAAAAATATGCAGGAGGGATAACAAATGTCAAACGTTTTTACAGAAGCATCCAAGACCGGTGACATCGTAGTACAATTTCCAATGGCCAGCCAAGTGTTTAAACAATACCAAATTGACTTCTGTTGTGGTGGAGATCGTCCAATTGGCGAAGTTTTAGCAGAAAAGGAATTGGCAACTGATCAGATTCTTGAAAAGCTCAACGACCTATTTACATCATCAAACATCAAACGAAAATCCGATTGGTCAACAGCAAGCTATACCAAGTTGGTAGATTTCATTGTTACAAACCACCACGCCTATCTAAATCAAGTTTTGCCAGAAATTAGTACGCTTGTGACAAAGGTTTGTCACGTACATGGAAAAAAGTATCCGGAACTACTTGAAGTTTTTTCTGTATTCCACGAATTAAAACAAGAAATCGAACAACATAACAGGAATGAGGAAGATAATATTTTCCCTAAAATTAAGGCATACGATCTTGAAAATTCCCAAGAACTTCTTGAAGCGGCTGTTCGAATGATCAACCGACTGGAAACGGAACATGAACACGTCGGCAGTTTACTAAAAAGATTGAGAAAAGCAACGGATGATTATAAAATTCCTAAGGATGCTTGCCGAACCTTCCAATTAACGTATTGCAAGTTAGAGGAACTAGAATCGGATACATTCCAGCATGTTCATCTTGAGAATAATATTCTATTTCCACGATTGGAAAAAGCATTATAATTAGCAAGCAGGTAACCAACATGGCTACCTGCTTTTTTTGTTGTTGGAGCATTTTGTGCGAAATGGCTTGTAATTTTCTAAGTGGATCATAAAAATTAAATTCGGATCGTAAATTATGCGATGTGGATCGTGTTTTTCAAATGCCGATCGTAAATTTAGTATTCGGATCGTATTTTTGTGCAATCGGATCGTAAACCCTTTCAGCAACACTACTCACGCCTTCTTATACCCATTCCTCGAACGGTACTGCTGTGGCGCTCGTGTCGGATATTGAATTGGTAAACTATAAAAATGAATCAGCCTAGTAAAAGGTATCGAACCAAACAAGCCGAACGCTGCAATAATATGAACTTTAAACAATAGTGGTACCGTGTCCATTAATTGATAGTTTGGTTGTAAAATAAACAAGCTTCGAAACCATGGGCCAATGGTAGAACGATAGTCAAACTCTTCCATTGTTGTATTCGTAAAAAGCGTTAGATAAACTCCAATTCCCGACACGATAAGCAATGCTACCACGGAATAAAAATCGGCAAACGTTGCATGGATTCGAATTGGATCAATAACTATTTTTCGAATTAATAGAATAACTAACCCTACTACAACCATAATTCCAGCTAATCCTCCACCATATACTGCACCCATATGATAAAAGTGATCGGACACGCCAATGAATGCATAGAACTCCATTGGAATGACCATCCCCATGATGTGTCCGATAAAGGCAAAGACGATTCCCCAATGAAAAAGTGGTGAACCGAGCCGTAGCCATTTTTTCTCAAAAAATTCGGTTGATGGTGCTGCCCAGGTTAACTGGCGGAACGCATAACGGTAAACTACACCAACGACCATGATGGTTAACGTAATATATGGAAAGATAACCCACCAAAATATATCTGCCATCATCTTTTCCCCTTTCTGATTTGATCTACTAGATTATTAGGAATACATGATTGGAAAAGGTAGTTCTTCTAAGTCCGCTTCCTCACGTTCGAATTCTAGTTTGTCGATATCCGCTTGTGATGGCGAAGGGAAAACATGGTCATTTAATAAATACAACGTTGCGCTATATGGATTGTCATCAGGCATATGGTTTACCATACGTTGGAGCACAACCGCTAATCGTTGCTGTAATCGTTCATGGTTTGCGTTTTCTTCAGATATAGCAAGAAATTCCAGTAACATTGGAATATAATCGGCCAACTCCCCTTCTACCCGTTCATAACCCGCTTCGTTCACAACCTTTTGCATTTTTATTAATGCCGCACCACGTTTATTGCTGTCCCCAAGCTCGTGTGCAGATAGATAGAGTCCGAGTTTTGATTTTAGGTCAAATGTATGCACATACAGTTCCTGCAATGCTTGAATGGACAAGCTTGCTAACGGAATAACTGCATTTTCAATCTGCTTACGAATCGCACTTGATGAAATGTTCTTCGCTGCACACTGCGTAATCTCTACTTGTTCTTCCAAAAAATTTTCATTGGGATAACTTAACAATCGGGAAGTAATTGCGAGTAATGCTCGATTTTGTTGGATCATCATTTATCTCCCCTTTCCAAATGTGATACCCTCAGGTGGTGCAATATCCTCAAGGCTACATGCACCTTGCTTGTAATAGAGATCATCGTCGGTTTCTCTACGTCCGGTTGGAATCACGAAACGTTCGTTATATTTAGCAACACCAAGTAGTCGGGCCATTTCTTCTACTTCTTCAGGTGACGTGCCCGCTTCTTTTACTAGTTCACTCGTTCTAAATTCATCCAGTCCACCAACTGTTTTTCCGCGCATATGTACACGCATAGCGGTTAGTTTCAGTAGTACTTTTCGAATCACAGATGTATCACCTGCAGACAACAGGGAAGCTAAATATTCCATCGGGATTCGCATTTGGTCGACTGCTGGAATATAGCCATCCGTAGATAGTTCATTTTCATTTGTTATATGATTCATAATTGGACTTAGCGGTGGCACATACCAAACCATTGGTAATGTACGATATTCCGGGTGAAGCGGTAACGCAATCTTCCACTTCATTGCCATTTTATAAACAGGTGATTGTTGTGCACCCTCAATCCATGAATCATTAATTCCCTGCTTCCGCGCTTCTTCGATTACTTCTGGATCAAATGGATCAAGAAAACATCCAAGCTGTGCTTCGTACAAATCTTGTGGGTCCTCGACAGATGCTGCTTCCTTCACTTTATCGGCATCGTACAAAACAACCCCGATATATCGAATACGCCCAACACACGTTTCAGAACAAATCGTCGGCAATCCCGCTTCTGTCCGTGGATAGCAAAAATTACACTTTTCAGCTTTATGTGTGTTCCAGTTATAATAAACTTTATGATATGGACAGCCACTCATACAAAAGCGCCAGCCACGACATGCTTCCTGGTCAACGAGCACGATGCCATCTTCATCCCGCTTGTATAATGCACCAGATGGACATGATGCTACACATGACGGGTTTAAACAATGCTCACAAATTCGTGGCAAATACATCATGAATGTTTTTTCATATTCCATTGAAATATGTTCCTGTAATTTTTGAACGTTTGGATCCTGTGGAACGATTTCGCTCCCGCCAGCTAAATCATCATCCCAGTTCGGGCCCCACTCCGGTTTATCGATGTATTTCCCAGTGATTTTAGACATTGGTCGTGCAACCGGAAGATTTTTCTTTTTCGGACTTTCGATTAGATGTTCATAATCGTACGTCCATGGCTCGTAGTAATCGTCCATGCTTGCCATATCCGGGTTGTAGAAAATATTCGCTAGCTTGGAAATCGGGCCACCAGCTTTTAAACGCAACTTACCATTTCGAAGCTCCCAGCCCCCTTTATAACGATCACGATCCTCCCAAGCTTTTGGATAACCTGGGCCAGGACGGGTCTCTACGTTATTGAACCACATATATTCCGTTCCTGGTCGATTCGTCCATGTATTTTTACACGTTACCGAGCAAGTATGACAGCCAATACATTTGTCTAAATGCATGACCATTGCGACCTGAGCTTTAATCCTCAAGCCAATCAACCTCCTTCAGTGGTCTAATTACTGCAATCGTATCGCGTTGATGTCCTGTTGGACCATAGTAGTTAAAACCATAGCTTAATTGAGAATAACCACCAATCATATGTGTTGGTTTTAGCGAAATTCGCGTCACACTATTGTGCGTGCCTCCGCGTTTTTTGTTTATCGAGGTAGCTGGTACACCAAGCGTCCGATCCTGTGCATGGTACATATATGCCATCCCTTTTGGAATGCGATACGTCAGTACTACCCGAGCAGCGATTGCCCCATTTCGATTATAAATTTCAATCCAATCGTTATCCTTAATGCCAATGGATGCACCATCTTCTTCATTCATCCATACGGTTTGCCAGCCACGGAACAAGGTAGACATGTTCGTTGTGTCGGTGAACATCGTATGAATGCCCCACTTTTGGTGTGGTGTTAAATAGCGAACAGTAATCGACTTTCCGGTGTTTTCCACTTCTTTTTCGTTTTTCAAAAACGGCCCATGTGCAAGTGGCGGCAAATACAATGGCAGCCCTTCACCGAAATCTAGCATCATTTCATGATCTAAATAAAAACTTTGCCTTCCCGTTAACGTCCTCCAAGGAATGTTGTATTCGGTGTTAACGGTAAACGGTGAATAACGTCGGTTATCTTTTTCCAAGCCACTCCAAACAGGTGTTGAAATCGCATGTCTTGGTTGTACGGTTAAGTCATTTAACGTAAAATCTTCTTCCTCACGAGCTGCAGCGATGTCGGTTAATTTTTGTCCCGTTTTTGCCTCGAGCGATTTCCAGCCAGCAACCGCACGTTTTCCGTTTGTTGCACCAGACATCATTAAAATGGCATCGATTGCTTGGCGATCCGAATAGATATCTGGGAGTCCCATACCAATCCCTTCTCGCTTCGATTTACCAAGACGTTTTTCGAGATCCTTGTAAACTGGTTCACCTGGAATCGTGACACCTTTTCCGCCGTATCCCTTTTTAATCTCCGGTCCAAGCGTTGTCATTTTTTGATACACGTTTGGATAATCCCGTTTCACGATTTGGAAGTTCGGCATCGTTTTTCCTGGAATAGCTTCTACTTCACCTGTGCGCCAGTCTTTAATTTTTCCGTGAGCTTGCGCAATCTCCCCAACGGAATCATGAGCAAGTGGTGTCATCATTAATTCCTCAGTAGCTGGGAGGTGCTTTTCTGCAAGCTCAGCAAACACCTTGCTTATTTCGCGGAACGTATTCCAATCACTTTTTGCCTGCCATGGTGGCGAAATCGCTGCATTAAATGGATGAACGAATGGATGCATATCGGTACTACTGATATCAAATTTTTCATACCACGTTGCAGCTGGCAAAACGATATCGGAAAATAACCCAGAACTAGTCATTCGAAAATCAATACTGACCAATAAATCTACTTTTCCAGAAGGCGCTTCTTCCTCGACTTTAACTGTCTTTGGTTGCCACGAATTTTCGATATCGCCTAAAACTTGATCTTCCCCACCAATTAAATGCTTGGCAAAATATTCGTGCCCCTTCCCACTGTCACCAAGCAGGTTCGAACGCCAATTAAAAAATACCCGCGGGAAATTTCGTGGATCATCTGGGTTTTCAATTGCCCATTCCAATTTTTCCTGTTTGATTTGCTCCACAACATCCGCAACAACCTTTTCATCGGTATCTGCGCCGCGTTCTCTTGCTTCCCGCACCATATCAATCGAGTTTTGTGAAAATTGCGGGAATGACGGTAACCATCCGAGACGAACTGCGAGTGCGTTGACATCTGCCGGGTGCATCGCATTGTACTTACCACCCCAGCTTGACTGCTCTTCGTTAACTTCTGCTTCATAGCGAAATTGCTCCGTTGCAAAGTAGAAAAACGATGTCCCGTTTTGGAGGCGTTGTGGCTTCTGCCAATCGTTCGCAAATGCAACCTGTTGCCAGCCTTCTAATGGCCGTACTTTTTCCTGACCAACATAGTGCGCCCAGCCTCCACCGTTTACACCTTGTGATCCAGTCAACAATACGAGATTGAGAATACAGCGATAAATTTGATCACTGTGATACCAGTGATTTGTTCCGCCACCCATTGCGATCATGGACTTTCCTTTTGTTCTCGCAGCATTGTCCGCGAACTCTCGTGCCACTTGAATTACATGATTTTTGTGTACGCCCGTAATACTTTCTTGCCATGCTGGTGTAAATGGCTTTGGATCATGATAATCTGTTGGATAATCGCCTGGCAGATTACGGTTAACGCCCGTATGCGCCATCATCAAATCGTAGACCGTTGTAACGGTTACCGTATTTCCATCCTTATCCGTCAGCTGTTTTACCGGCACACCACGGGTTACACTATTTCCTTTTTCCTCGGCAAAATTTGGGAATTCAACCATTTCGACTGCATCGGAATCATGGATAAAACTTAACTGAGGGTTTATTATGCTCCCGTCTTCTTTCGTTAACACTAGGTTCCACTTATTATCGTTATCCCAGCGATGTCCCTGCGACCCATTTGGTGACTCTAGCTGACCCGTTGTTTCGTCCCAAACAAGCGTTTTCCATTCACCTAACATTTGGTCATCATCCACATCATTAGAACGTAAAAACCGATCAGATCGATAGCCACTATCCGTTTTTCGAAGCGTTACTAAAAATGGTAAATCAGTAAAACGCTTCGCATAATCAATGAAGTAAGGCGTTTCATTATCCACATAAAATTCCTTTAAAATCACGTGTGTCATTGCCATCGCTAACGCTCCGTCAGTTCCTGCTCGTGCCGGTAACCACAAATCCGCAAACTTTTCGTATTCCGCATAATCTGGGCTTACCCCGATAACTTTCGTTCCGTTATACCGCGCTTCTACCATAAAGTGAGCGTCAGGTGTACGTGTTTGTGGCAAGTTCGTTCCCCAGATAATAAAATATTTGGCATTGTACCAATCCGCACTTTCTGGAACATCCGTCTGCTCACCCCATACTTGCGGAGAAGCTGGTGGTAGGTCAGCATACCAGTCATAAAAGCTTAAAATTGTTCCTCCAATTAGCGAAAGAAAACGTGAGCCTGCAGCATAGCTGATCATCGACATAGCAGGAATTGGACTAAATCCAACGACACGATCTGGTCCATATTTTTTTATTGTATAAATCGATGCACTCGCTATGATTTCACACGTCTCTTGCCACGTTGCTCGAACAAATCCACCCTTACCACGTGCACGTACATACTTTTCACGCTTAACCGGGTCACTGGCAATGTTCTCCCATGCTTCAACAGGATCAAAACCTTGCTCACGCTCTGCTTTCCAAAGCTCATATAAATCACCACGAATATATGGATACTTCACACGAATCGGGCTGTATGTATACCAGGAAAAACTTGCTCCTCTTGGACAGCCACGTGGTTCATACTCTGGAAAGTCATCACCTGTAGATGGATAGTCAGTCTGTTGTGTTTCCGATGTGATAATGCCGTCCTTCACATATATCTTCCAGCTACATGACCCAGTACAATTGACACCATGTGTCGAACGAACAATTTTATCATGTTGCCACCGTTTACGATAAATATCCTCTGATTCACGGGAACGCGGACTTTCTTCCGTCCATCCTTGATTAATCCGGTTACCCTCTTTTAGGTACCTTAGTTTTTGAAAAAATTTATTTTCGTTTTTCCCCATTTGTTGCACCTCTTTCAGATAATGATGCGATCGGATTGAATCGGTCACCAACAATACGAAAACTTGACGCGTCCTCATCCATTTCTTCTACGAAAACATCGAACGTTGGTGCATTTGCAGCGACTAAAATTAACCTTTCTAATGTAGACAATTCGTCAATCTTGTAAATGGATTCCGTGAGCTCTGTTGGAACGGAGCCAAACCGCATACGAAGTACCGCGACTAAGTCCTCTCTGTCTTGAACAAGATTTGCATCATTCTCAAATGAAAACACACGTAACACCCCTTTCTACATTTTCATCATTTTGTAATATTCTTGAACCATCGTTTGCTTACACACATCAACAACTCGAGTGATGAATTCCGTTATTTTCCGATCAAGGTTGGCAATCTCGCAGGCAGTCAAGTGTTGTGAAATGGTATGATTAAAACGATCACCATAATGAACCTTTAGGCAATAACCATCCGCCTCTTCGATGACATTCGCCTGAATGTCATAAGCATGGATATGCGATAACGCCAATTCATCAATAATATATTGATATAAATCCGGCAGAACTGCCCTAAGCGAATTTACCAACTCAGCTTGACTGTTCGATTCTTCGCTCACGCATGATCCTCCTCTCCGTGCCCTGGTAACACACGCATTTCTTCCTGATTGTGCAATTCGTCTACAATAATTAAAGCTTGAAAGCGTTGTACGATAGTAGCTGTAACACCATCACGATCAAGACGCTCCTTGATCTCCTCTACTAATTTCCGTAACATATCGTGATCGCGTGTTAGCTTGATAATGGAGGGTTGCAATTCCGGTGATTCACGTAAAATTTCTTTATATAAACCTTCTTCCTCAGATTGCGCATGTTGAAGTGTTCGTGTTTCCCAGTGCTCAACGATAATGAAGGCAACTTCTAATGCTTTTTCCTGCTCATTTTCAGCTAACAATTGGACTAAGAGATCGGTAAGCTCCTGCGCCTCCGTTAATGCAGCTTCATGAATCGCAGAGTGGCTATCCACATGTTTTAACGCTGGACCTGACATAATTACTCCCCTTTCTTGTTTTGCTCCTTCATCATTTCCATTAGCTTTTGTTGATTTTCTTGGACTTTTTTCATTTCACTTTCCATTGCTTCGATTTTTTCATGAAGTGGTAAAATTACCTGCTCAAGCATGCTGTGTAATCGTAATGCTTTGTCGTTTTGTTCGTTCGTCATTACTTCTGACACCCCCATGGTTAATAAGTTATATTCATTGTAGAACGTATAAAAAAAGAAAGATGTGACAAATGTCACACCTTACAAATAGAAGCAAATACTTCACACATCATAACCGCTCGGTCATACACTATCTTAAAAACAAGGCTATTTTTTTAAAATCGTTGCAATGACACAAAACTGGGAAACTGCGAATCTTATCTAACAACAACGTTGATTCCCGCTGCGGGCAAGGCTAGTGAATGAACATTTTGGAGGGTACTGGAAAGATTGCATGTAGGATGGTCAGCTAGCGGACACACGATTCCTTATTTGTGAAAAATAAGGTCTGATGCGGTTGTTATCGGACTCAGGGTTCCTTATTTGGGTATAAACAGTTGAAAATCAAGTTTTTTAGCTAAATAAGGGATCGTGTGTCCGTTAATCCTCAAAAATAAAGGTAAAAAAGGTAAATAAGGCATCCTCAGTCCGATACCAAGCAGTGTCCTTGGCGTACTATTCGTTTAGAATGTGTTTTTCTTCCGAGGAGGCTGAAGCGTTGCCAACGGAAAGCGACTGTCCAGAGCAGATAATTAGTTCGCAGTTTACTTCAACTATGAAGAGTAATTAGCAACAATTTTACGAGAAGAGCCTAATAAAGGATTGATACAGCATGTTATTTTATCTAGGTTTATTCCTTTTAGTTATTGCGGTTAGTTTAGACGGTTTTGGAGTTGGGGTAACGTATGGAATGCGAAAAATACGAGTATCGCCATTTGCTTTATTAATTATCATGTTATGTTCTGGTATTATTGTTTTACTCTCCATGACTGTAGGTAATTTTATCGCCATGTCCTTATCCCCGATGATTGAGGAATCTACAGGTGGAATTATTTTAATAGCTGTAGGATTTTTTTGTTTAGTAACTATTTTCCGTACAAAAATTATTGATCAAAATTTCACCAAAGAAAAAAATGAATTACGTCAATCACCACGCCTAGTAAGGTATCGAAAAGTACTCGTTAAACCACAGCTTGCTGATATGGACCATTCCGGTGCCATCTCTTTAACAGAGGCGATTTTATTAGGAACTGCACTTGCCTTTGATGCATTTGGGGCAGGAATTGGAGCGGCTATGCTGGGCTATCCTCCTATTTTAACAGCTTCATTAATCGGGGTTATGAGTGGAATTTTCGTTTATAGCGGGATTCATACGGGAATTTGGTTGACAAAAAATAATGCAACGAAAAAGGTGACACTTCTGCCACCTCTCTTACTAATTGCACTCGGCATATTCAATATTTTATAATGCTTTTACTAAACCACCATCAACAATGAGCGACTGGCCGGTAATGTATGTATTTGCTCCGGAAGCTAGGAAAACAATGGCACGTGCAAATTCATCTGGCTGACCGTATCGATTCATTGGTACCTGTTGTTCAGCTTGAGCTTTTATTTCATCTACTGTTATTTCATTATCAGAAGCTCTCCGTTCGTTTAATTGACTGATTCGATCTGTTTCAATTGTTCCTGGACCAACCGTATTAATGAGGATATTATCTTGCCCCAGCTCTTGAGACAACGTTTTTGCCAGCCCAACAATGCCAGGTCGCATGGTGTTTGATAGAACTAAATTATCGAGACTTTGCTTAATGGATGACGAGGCTATATTCACAATATAGCCTCTTTTTTGTTGCTGCATATACGGTACAACTTCCCGAGTAGTACGAATAAAGCTTAACAAATTTAATTCAAATGCATGGTACCAATCCTCATCTCGCATCTCTAAAAACCTACCTGCTGGGGGCCCGCCAGCATTGTTAACCAGTACGTCTACTGTTCCGTTCCATTTAACTGCTTTATCGACCATCTTTTTGATAGCCTCTGGATCCTTCATATCACAAACGGTGAAATCGACTTGATCATTTTTCGTTTCGTCTTTTATTTCCGTAACCGTTTGTTGTAATGCATCCTCATTTCGACTAGCTATAAGTACATGTGCCCCTTCTCGAGCAAATTCTGTTGCGATCGCACGACCAAGTCCCTTACTTGCAGCGGTAACAATGACAGATTTATTTTTCAAGTACATTTCCAATTTGAAAACCTCTTTTCTTTTTAAATTTTCATATTATATTGAAATTTATTTCATTATCAGCTACTATTTACTATAACACAATGTAAACGCTTACTTAAAATTCATCATAAAGTGAACCTTCATTCAGTGAGGGGTTTTTCCCACTGAATGGTAGTTGAACAGAATCGGACCTTTACGGACAGTTGAGCCCCTCATATCTTACCCTAATTTTTTTGTAATCCTGAAGAGGGGATATACTGCTCGTTAAGGCGGGATAAAGGAGGAAAAACATGTTTGGATTAACGGACCCAATGATCATTATTGCTTGGCTTGGAACGATACTATCTGCCGTAGCTTGTGTTATTTTTGGTATTTTCACGTGGAATAAAGGGGATTCTTAGAAAAAATTAACTTATCGTAGGGGGAGTATAGCTATATGAATTATATGGTTCTTGTTATTGTTTGTCTTATCTTTATCGCTATTATGTCTGGACTAGCTTATTATGGATACAAAAAAACGGTAACACAAGCGGATTATTTAGTTGGTGGACGAACGATCAGTCCATTTGTAATGGCTCTATCTTACGGGGCAACTTTCATTAGCACATCAGCTTTAATTGGTTTCGGCGGTGTTTCGTCGTTATTCGGTATGAGTTTATTGTGGCTTGCTTTACTAAACATTGGGCTCGGCGTGTTAGTTGCCTTCGCTGTATTTGGAACAAGAATTCGAAAGCTTTCGGTAACCTTAGATGCTTATACATTCCCAGATCTACTAGGTAAAAAATACAAATCCAAGTTTATCACCATTTTTTCCGCTTCGATGATTTTTCTGTTTATGCCTGCTTATACGAGTATCGTGTTAGTCGGTGGTGGTCGATTTTTACAAGAATCGCTAGCCATCAATTACGACCTAGCACTGTTCATCTTAGCAATTATAGTTGGCGTTTATGTCATCAGTGGTGGAATTCGAGCAGTTATGTACACAGATGCATTCGGTGCAGTAATCATGTTCGTGGGAATGGCCATTTTTCTCATCACGACCTATTCAATTTTAGGTGGCGTCGAAGCGGCCCACGAAGGGTTACGTGCGATGAAGGATATGGTTCCCGCTGGCTTGGTGGAACAAGGACATCAAGGCTGGACAGCCATGCCTGAATTTGGCTCACAGTTATGGTGGACCGTTGTTAGTACAATCATTATGGGGGTTGGAATCGGTGTGCTTGCTCAGCCTCAACTCGCAATGCGGGCCATGACAGTTAGCAGTGATAAATCATTATATCGATCCGTTTTAATCGGTGGTGTGTTCATCTTTTTCATGACAGGTGCTGCATTTATGATAGGGCCATTGTCAAACCTATATTTCTATCAGGAAGGTGGAACTATAGCCATTCAAGCAGCAGGCGGAAATGTCGACTTAGTCATTCCAACGTTTATTAATGAAATTATGCCAGAATGGTTTATCTACCTATTTACACTAACACTATTGTCAGCAACCATTTCTACCATTAGCTCACTTATCCACTTACAAGGAACTTCATTTGGTGAGGATATTTTAAAGAATGTCGGTGTAAAAAAACTCTTTGGAATGAACACCAATCGAATTGGGGTACTTATCGGAGTATTAGCAGCAGTTGTATTAGCTTACATATTGCCCCCGGGAGTCATTGCACAAGCAACCGCATTTTGGTTCGGCATTTGTGCTGCAGGATTTTTGCCTGCATTGGTTGGAGCACTGTTCTGGAAAAACGCAACGAAACAGGGTGCCATCGTCAGTACGATTACAGGCTTTTTGGTCAGCATTGTCGGGTTTCTCTTTTTCCATGCAAAGGAAGCAGCCGCATTTGGAATTTCAAAAGCTCTCTTTGGAAAAGAAACGTTACTCGATTTCCCATGGACAGTTGTCGATCCATTATTTTATGCCTTTCCACTATCCGCAATCGCATTTGTGGTCGTCAGTTTAATGACGAAAGGCAAGCAAGATCAGGTTGAGGATGTTAATTTGGAAAAGAGTATGTAAATTAGAAGAGGGCTATCTTGTTGTATGTGGGATAGCCTTTTACTATAAATTCCGCACTTTACTCTAGTATGACATAAGAAGTCATCGGCGATATTTCATTTTTATACGGCGATTTAAGATGATTCATCGGCTATTTACCAGTATTGTTCGGCGAACTGGCTATTTGTATCGGAGTTAATAAGTCAAAAAAAGCCAGCCCCAAAGGACCAGCTCCCTAATTTAATTGTACCGCGAATGAATATTATTCTGCTTGTAGGTCCCACCTTCACCAAATTCAAACAGTTCCAGTGATAATGCTAGATACCTATTTTCGAAAAGTTCACCAAAGTGCTTCTGCATCATCTCAAACAAATGATCACACGCAGATTTTTTCACTTCCGATGTTCGGCCTGGCGCAATTTTCATCGTTACGTGGACAAACGCATCATCTTTCCCAGTTCCATCTGCAATGAAATATTCGGTTAATTTGATAGCGCGTGAACGAATTGCACCTGGTTTGAACGATTCCCCTTCTGCAATTAACGTTTCATTGATTTTTTGCAAAAATCCTTTGATATTTGCCTCATTTTCAATGTTGTCTGTGTATTCTATCGTAATGTGTGGCATGTCATATCCTCCTTTTCACTTTCTAGTGTCTAGTAAAAAAATAATAAGAGTGAACATAGGTAAAAGCCGCCTTACTATTACCGCCCCTTTAACTTGGCAGTCGACATAGCAGTTACTAGATCAATATATTTTCACTAGTTCACAGTTAACATCAACTGTAAACTAAACATTTACTTCAAGGACACTGCTGGTATCGGACTGAGGATGCCTTATTTACCTTTTTTGTCTTTATTTTGAGGGTTAACGGACACACGATGTCTTATTCAGCTAAAAAACATGATTTTCATCTGTTTTTTCCCAAATAAGGAATCCTGAGTCCGATAACAACCGCATTTACCCTTATTTTTCCCAAATAAGGGATCATGTGTCCGCTAGCCGACATCCTGCATGCAATCTTTCCAGTACGCTTGAAAATGTTCCTTCACTAGCCTTGCCCGCAGCGGAAATCAACGTTGCTAGTACTTAAGCATGAATTATCACTAAGAGCAGTTTACCTATTTTGCATCAAATGCATTTGAAAAATAATTAACGGTTAAAAACGTCATCTCCAACAATCGTGTTTTTCAGTGAACCAATTCCTTCAATCTCCGTTTCAACGACATCGCCCTCATACACGTGTACAGTGCCTTTTGGCGTGCCTGTCAAAATAATATCATTTTCGCTTAACGTCATAAAGCTACTTAAATATTCAATTAAACTTGGGATGTCAAAAACCATATCTTTGGTCGAGCCGTCTTGTTTAAGTTCACCATTCACATACGTACGCAGCCCCAAGTTCATCGGATCTTGGATATCATCGCGGTCAACATACCACGGACCAAGCGGTGTTAGACCGTCTCTATTTTTCGCACGTAAATTTGGACGATAATAGTTTTCGAGATAATCTCGAATGACATAATCATTGGCAATCGTATAGCCTTTGACATACGAATACGCATCCTCCTTCGAGACATTCCGCGCAGTTTTTCCGACAATTACAGCAAGCTCACACTCGTAATGCATGTGTGTAGCATCTTTAGCCCGACGTGTTTGTCCATTGTGACCAACGAATGCATTTGGTCCTTTTAAAAAGACTAGCGGTTCTTCTGGTGCCTTGAAGCTAATTTCACTAGCATGATCAGCATAGTTTAAACCAAGAACAAATGTCGTTCGAGGCTGGACCGGGGTCATCCATACGACTTCTGATTGCCGAACTACACGACCATCTGCTAGCTTCACGTTGTCATCGATTATTTCTGCATCATGAATTCCGCCAAAACATGCAACACGTGCGTGCTTCATCGGTGACCACCTCCTGGAACTAGATCCGCTTCCTTGACGAATGTATTTTCTAAAAATCCTACATGAGAAATTTCAATTCGAACGGAGTCACCTGCTTTAACTAGTGGAGCATTTTCTGGTACACCCACTAACAGCATATCCCCTTCGTAAAATGTCATGAAGTCGGTTATTTCGGATACTAATTCGGTAACAGACCGAACCAAATTTTTTGTATTATTTTCCTGAACGAGTTCACCATTCACATGTACTCGAATGATTAAATCGTCTGGATTTTCCACCTCATCACGACTGATAATCCACGGACCGACTGGGCAAAAGCCATCACGTACTTTATTTTTGATATCAGGTCGATAAAAGCTTTCGTGTGGAATACTCACATCATTAACAACCGTATAACCTTCAATATAATCCATCACATCTTCTGCTGACACATTTGTTGCTGTTTTTCCAAAAACTACGCCGAGTGCTGCTCCTACCTGAAGCGTGTCCTCACCTTCCGGAATTGCAACAGCCTGATTATGACTAGTTACCGTGTTCGCTGGTTTAATATACATAATCGGTTTTTTTGGTGGTTCATTATATGGTTTTTCGTGCAATGCATCGGCCATTATATCTAGCTGACCTTGAAAGTTTAGTAATGTACCATATATAGTACCTTTCACCGGGGAATGCCAAGCAACGTCACGGTGATTGTACGCCTTATCATTCCATTTGACTTCATCTGAAAAGTCGATTTCTATTTCATCTAAACTTGTAGAACCTGCAAATTTAACGTTTGCTTTGTGCACACTATCCCTCCTTACAGAAGTTTTACTCCGTTTTTTCAATATACGTCAGTGTCTTACCAGTAAATCCAAATAGTATCGTCAAGATTGGTGAAAGCAAGCAAAAGAATGCAAATGGTAAGTAGTCTACCGTCGCAACACCGAGCGTAGTCGTGATGAAAACACCACAAACACTCCATGGTACAAGTGGATTCACCACTGTACCCGCATCTTCTGCTACGCGTGATAGATTTTTATTAGCTAGTCCAACGCGTGCAAAACGAGATTGATAGGATTCACCAGTCAATAGAATCGATAAATACTGCTCCCCAATCAAAACGTTAATTCCGATTGCGGTGAGTGCTGCTGATGCGATAACAGAGCCAACTTTCTTCAATAATCCTTCAATCGATTCTAGTAAGCGTGGAACAATTCCAAGCTTGAATAACAATCCTCCAATACTTAATGCAAGCAAGACAATTCCAATTGTAAACATCATACTATTTAGTCCACCGCGCGTTAGTAGTGCATCAATTTCTTCTACACCAGTCTCCGAAACATACCCACCAAATAAAACTCCCAGTAATTCTTTAAATGGGATGTATGCATGAATATATGCCATGACGATTGCACTTGCTGCACCACTAGCCAGTGTTAATAATGCTGGGACCTTCATAATGGAGAAGACGACTAATACAACCACTGGAATTAAAGCGTTGTACCATGTAACGAGTCCAGTGTCGAGTAATCCTTGTTGAAAGCCCTCCATTTTCGAAAAACTTGCGGATGAAATCTCTGGTGAAATTAATCCGAAAATAAGCAAAGTGATAAAAAATGCAGGTATCGTCGTCCATGACATATTGCGAATATGCTCAAACAAATCGACCTTCAAAATCGACGATGCCATATTTGTGGTGTCGGATAATGGAGACATTTTATCTCCAAAGAAAGCTCCTGACACAATCGCTCCAGCTGTGACTGGAAGCGAAATACCTGCAGCAGTGGAAATTCCAATAAAAGCAAGTCCTGCTGTCGCAACTGTTGTCAATGAACTCCCGACACAAAGCCCGACAACCGATGTTACGATAAATACAATTGCTAGAAAAAAGTTCGCTGTTACCAGCTCAAATCCTCCATAAATTAAGGAAGGAATGGTTCCACCTATCATCCATGCGGCAATTAGGATCCCAATGAAGAAAAAGAGAAATACTGCCCCCATTCCTGCTTTTGCTCCTTCGGTAATCCCTTCCTCCAATGTCTGGTAGGAGATGCCCTTAATAAGTCCGTACAAGACTAATAGAAACATAGCCAAAACTAGCGGGATGTGTGGTGCTGCGTCAAAATAAATTATCCCAGTGCTAATTACTATCAAAACGGCAAATGTCATGATTACCGCTTCTGCTATCGATGGTTTTTGAACTGCTTTAATTCGGTACATATGAAAAACCCCTTGATCTGTTAGAATTTCTGCAGCGAGTCATTTACTTATTTGTTACTTTCTTCGGAGGGGTATGGATTGCCAAATCAGACAAACCATCCATTGTCTCGAGTAACCCTTCATTCATACTCGGATGTGGATACGACGGAAAACGTAAATCTTCCTCACGTGCGACCATTTCCAATGCCGTTACGCCTGTACTAATTAACTCAACCGCTCCCGCACCAAAGATATGAATACCTAATAGTAAATCCGTTTCTGCTTCTTTAATGACAGATACTATACCAGATTTTTCTCCAGAAATCATTGCATAACTATTTCCACTTAACGGTGTTTGACTTGTTTTTACATGATAACCTTGATCATTGGCTTCCTGTTCCGTTAAACCGACCGTCGCAATTGGCGGGATACTATGAACAACTGTTGGAATAAACGTGAGATCTACCTCACTTTTTATTCCTCCAATCGTTTCTGCAGCAACCTTCCCTTGTTTAATCGCGCGCACTGCACTTTTAGACCCATCAGTAACATCACCAACAGCAAAAATTGTATCGATGGATGTTTTCATTGTCTTATCCGTTTGTATAAACCCAGTTTCCGATAACTTGACACCAATACGATCGATCCCAAGGTCATGTATGTTTGCTCTTTTTTCCGTTGTCACGTAAAGATAGGAGGCATCAATCGTTTTCGTTTCACCTGCTTTTGAAAAAGTCGCGGAAATTCCTTCATTACTTGCATTTACCTTATCTAGTTGATGTCCGCGTACCACCTTTATTTTTGCCTTTTTTAACGTACGCTTTAGTTCACGGTTAATTGATGCATCGAATCCATAATCCTCTTGACCGTCAAGAACGATTGTTACGTCACTGCCTAACTGTTTGAAGCTACATGCTACCTCTAGCGAAATATAATCGCTACCATAAACTACGAGTGATTCCGGTAGTTCAGTAACCTGATAGACCGTTTCAGGAAGCAGAACCCGTTCGTGTGAAGCAGCTACACCTTCTGGAATCACAGACGAAGCTCCCGTCGCAATAATAGCCGTTTCAAATTCGTACACGTCGAATTGATGGCCATGTGCGACACCAATTTTATTTTCTCCCGTAAAATTTGCTTCCCCTTGTAATAGTTCGATTTTGTTCGCTTTGCAGAGCGCTTCGACACCTCCGCGCAATTGCGACACTGTTTTATCTCGATACGCAGTTAGCTCCTCGTAATTAATGGTTGGCTGCCCTGTTTTAATTCCCATGTTGTTCATTAACGGTACAGCATGAACCTGCTTCGCCGCATGGGTAAAAATTTTGGAAGGAACACAGCCTTGATTTAAACAAATACCACCAAATTCAGCTTTTTCGATTAGTGTTACGGATTTACCAAGCTGTGCCGCACGAATGGCTGCGTTATATCCACCCGGACCACCGCCAATAATGATTACGTCTCGCTTTTCTGCAAATTCTCCTACGACCATTTACACCATCTCCAATAACAGCTTTTTCGGCTCTTCCATCAATTCGATAAAGCGATTCGTAAATTCAACCGACTTCACACCATCTGCAACCCGGTGATCAAACGATAACGACATCGTCATGACCTGACGAATCGCAATTTCATCATTGTCCATGACAACTGGTGTCTTTTTCGTTTTATGGAAAGCAATAATTGCTGATTGGGAACCATTAATAATTGGCGTTGCCCCCATACCGCCGAGAGGACCAACATTACTAATGGTAAATGTACCGTGCTTCATGTCGTTTGCCGTTAGCTTCCCGTCTTGGGCTTTTTTCGTAAGTGCCTTCATTTCTGTATGAATTTGACGAATCGTCTTTTTATCGACATCGCGTAAAACGGGGACAACTAGCCCTTTATCCGTATTTGTCGCAAGTCCAATATGGTAGTTTTTAGCGAGACGAATGACGCCGTTTTCCTCATCAAGGTACGCATTGAAAATTCGATGCTCCTTAAGTGCAAAGGTAATTGCTTTTAGGAAAAACGCCACGACCGATATGGATTCGCCTTGTTGCTTTAACTCGTTCCGAAAAGCTAACACATTTGTCAAATCCACTTCATCAAAATGTGTTACATGCGGAATCGTCGTAATCGCTTTTGTTAAGTTATCGCCAATTTTCTTGCGCATTCCTGTATATGGAATCGTATCCGCTTCTGGTTCCGTATGTTGAACCTGTGTGGAAGCCGTTTCAGTTGATACCGTTTCATTGCCGCCATCAATAAACCGATACACATCTTCATCTGATACACGCCCAGCAGGGCCGGTGCCTTTTATTTGCTCAATATCGACGTCATAATCACGAGCAATTTTCCGGGTAAAAGGTGCAGCTAAAATTCGTTTGTGTGATTTAGTAAACGTTTGTTCAGCTGTGCCAACCGTTGATGCGACAGGTTCCTTCACCTCTTCTGTTTGTTCCTGTTTTGGCTTACTTTGAGCAGCTTCTTTCCCATCGTCAATTTCTATGATTGCTGTTCCAACCGTAACAACTTCACCTGTTTCAAAGTTAATGCTACGAATTTTTCCAGCGGCAGGTGATGGAATTTCTGCAACCATTTTATCGGTTTGTAGCTCTACAAGTGGCTGATCCACCTTTACTTCATCACCCACTTTCACAAAAAAATGAATGATTTCGCCTTCTGTCATGCCTTCTCCAATATCATGGAATTTCACTTCGACCATCGTCTCACCTCCTAAAATTCAACGACCTTTTTAATGGAATGAACTACACGCTCTGGTGTTGGTAAGTAATCATTTTCTACTGCAAATAACGGTACTGGCACATCATAGCCCGTTACACGCTCAATTGGCGAACGTAAATACAGGAACGATGTGTCATTAATTACCTGGGTGATTTCAGCGCCAACTCCACCTGTCGCATGTGCCTCATGGACAATCACCGCACGACCTGTCTTTTGTACAGACTCAGCAATCATATCTCGATCAAGTGGATAAAGCGTCCTGAGGTCAATCACGTCACAGGATACATTTTCTTTTTCCATTGCTTCGGCTGCTTTTAATGCAACGGGAACCATTGCTCCCCATGCGAAAATGGACACATCCTCTCCTTCTTTGAGACGTGCTCCTTTGCCAAGCTCAACCGTATATTTTTCTTCCGGAACTTCTTTTCTTTCCCCGCGATACAAACGCATTGGCTCTAAAAATAGAACAGGATCAGGATCTTCAATCGCTGCAATCATTAACCCTTTTGCGTCATACGCATTTGACGGGCATACCACTTTGATTCCTGGTAAATGGGTGAAAAGTGCCTCGACGCTATCCGAATGAATTTCTGGTGAACGCACACCAGCACCATACGGAGCACGAATGACCATTGGTAAACTGTAGTGTCCTAACGTTCGAGTACGCGTTCTAGTAATATGTGTAGCAATTTGTTCGAATGCAGGGTAGATAAATCCTAGAAATTGGATCTCCACAATCGGTCGTAAGCCATTAAGTGCCATTCCAATGGCAGCACCTGTGAACCCAGCCTCACTAAGTGGTGTGTCGATTACACGATTTTCACCAAATTGCTCTTGTAGATCAACCGTCGCACGGAATACACCACCGTTTTTTCCGATATCTTCACCTAAAATTAATGTATTTTTATCTTCTTCTAGCATCACCTTTAATCCATCATTAACTGCTTGGATTAAAGTGAACGACTTTGTTTTTTGTGCTACTATTGTCATCAGGAGATGCCCCCTTTCACCGCGTTGAAGCTTTTCTTTTGTTCTTCAATCGTCCATGTTGGCTTTTCAAAAACGTAATCGAACATGACATCCGGGTTTGCTTTTTCATAGGATTCCATACTAGCAATAGCTTTGTCTAACTCTTCTTGGATTTCTTGTTTCGTTGACTCCACCCATTTTTCATCCCACATGCTTTCATTCTTCATGAACTTTTCCAGACGAAGAACAGGATCCTTCTCTTCACGTGTCGCGTCACTTGCTGCCTGATCACGATATTTTGACGGATCATCTGCCGTCGTATGGGCGCCAAAACGCCATGTCACTGCTTCAATTAATGTCGGACCTTCTCCATTACGCGCCCGTTCAAGTGCTTCCCTCACGACAAAATTAACTGCAAACACATCCATTCCATCAACCCGAACACCCGGAATTCCATATGCTTCAGCCTTTTGTGCAATTGTTTCTGAGTTCATTTGTTTGTTAATCGGAAGTGAAATCGCAAATCCGTTGTTTTGGTTAAAAAATACAACCGGTGCCTTAAAAACACTCGCGATATTTAACCCCTCATGAAAATCCCCTTCCGATGTAGCGCCATCGCCAAAATAAGCGATCGATGCATTTTTCGTTCCCTTATATGTTTCTGCCATCGCAGCACCAGCCGCGTGAGGAAGATGCGTTGCGATTGGAACAGATGCAGGGAAAATTTTCTTCGTTAATGAAGGAACACTTCCTTCAACTCGCCCATTCCAGTAGAGGAGTTGGCGATCCATATCAGCACCAAACGTTAATGTCGCACCGTGATCACGGTACGTTGGAAAAAGAAAATCGTTAGCCTCAAGTGCTAATGCACTACCAACCTGTGATGCTTCTTGCCCTTCAAACGGGACGTATGTACCAATTCTTCCTTGACGCTGAAGTGCAATTCCCTTCTGGTCAAAGGTTCGAATTCGCATCATGTGGTAGTAATACGATTTTGCTTGCTCTTCCGTCAAGAGCTTTCGATGTTCCTCGGACGATACGTCGCCGTTTTTATCGATTATTTGAAAAAGCGGATAATTTGTTTCCATCTGATTCACACCTTTTGTATAGTTATTTTTTGGTGGTTGTTTACAAGAAAAGCGCAAGCGCCCGTTTAGTGGCGTACAAATAGATAGGCAGGTGATATGTAGGGTGGTTTTCCCCTACTTTCATACTGACTAACTATTTGATAGGCACTGGGTGCTGGAGCTAGACAACTTTTCGTTTATACTTTTTTTGCTCTTAGAAAAATTGAATCGCGCGGTAAAGTGTTGAGATCGCACAACATTATCTTAAAATCGCGTGTCATCATGCGGAAATCGCGCGATAGCATTAATACTGCGCGATTTCCATTCTTTATTGCACGATTCTCATTCTGTGTCGCGCGATTATTTCTTTTATTGCGCGATTTGAACCTACTGTTACTATTCACGAATATTCCATTTTGGACGACGATCACGAGCAAAGAAATGGCTACGTCTACGCTGTTCTTCTAGACGTTTTTCACATTTTCTATTTGCAGCTTCTTCCGTTGTAATGGAATCTAGCTCTGCTTCCTTATAAATTTCTAGTAAAGAAGTATAAATCGCCTTTGTTTTTGCCAAAACGCGATCCTTATTTGGACCGTAAAGCTCATCGGCAACTTGGATTAACCCGCCAGCATTTACAATATAATCCGGTGCATACAAAATCCCTTTGTCATGCAGCATTTTTCCATGTTTTGCTTCTAGCAATTGATTGTTTGCTGAACCAACAACAGCCTTCACTTGAAGCTGTTCAATTGTGTGGTCGTTCAATATTCCGCCAAGGGCGCATGGAATGAACACATCAGCTTTCATCTGGTAGATTTCTGCACTTTCGACAACGTTAACTGTGCCATCTGTTTGCGCAGCCTTTTCTTCTATTAACCCTAGAACATCTTTGTTAATATCTGTTACATAAACCGTTGCTCCAGCCTGCAATAAATGCTCCGCAACTTTAAATCCAACTTTTCCCAGACCTTGGATCGAATACGTTTTATCAGCTAAATGATCACTGCCTGTTAAAAAGTTACTCGTTGCCTTTAAACCGTAAATAACACCCTGTGCAGTTGGAATGGATGAATCGCCACTGCCACCAAAAGCTTCAGGAATGCCATTTATAAAATTCGTTTCCTTCATGGCATGGACAAAATCATCCATTGTCGTCCCCATGTCAGTACCTGTATAAAAACGTCCGTTTAAGGAATCGACGTATTGACCAAAAGCACGGAACAACGCTGATGACTTATCAGACTTCGGGTCTCCAATGATGACAGCCTTACCACCACCAAAATCAAGGTCTGCAGCTGCACATTTGTAGGTCATACCTTCTGACAAGCGGAGTACATCCTCAAGTGCTTCATCTACTGAATCATATGGTCGCATTCTTGTTCCGCCCAATGCTGGCCCGAGTGTCGTATTATGGATTGCGATAATTGCTTGTAGACCAGATGCAGGATCGTTACAAAAAACTACCTGCTCATGTCCTGCGATTTTTTGAAACATATCTGGATTCATTGTTGATTTTTCAAGCTGTTGCTTCATCATACTTACCTCCAAATACACCAGTAACCACCCTATTCGGGTGGTAGCTGATACTTTTTTTATCCCGCCTTAACGGGCAGTATAATCCATCTTCAAAATTGCAACTAAATTAATGAATTTCAATTTATACTTCTTGACATTTAATTAAGTCGTTATATTTTCCTCCAAAGAACGCTAATGGCTCACCTTCAGTGATGCAAACATCGGTAACCTCACCAATATACAAGGTATGATCTCCTGCAACGACTGAGCTGTGCACATCACACGTTAAGTTAACGAGTGAACCTTTGATTGTCGGCATGCCATTAAACCAGTTAAAGTCTATATCTCGTTGTTCCTTAATTTGTCCAGCAAAATATGCAGACATTTCCTGTTGTTCACTATTTAAAATACTAACAGCAAATTTACCCGAATCTCGTACATATTTGTTCATATGGGCTTTTTCACCAATTGAAATAAGCACAAGGGCAGGATCCAATGACACAGACATAAACGCATTGGCTGTCATTCCTTTTACTTCGTCGTTAAGCTCCGTTGTAATGACAGTAACCCCAGTCGCAAATTTACCCATTGCTGTTCGAAACGTACGATCATCCATCATCTTCCACTCCTCTCTATTTAACTAGTAACTTGCACTGACTAGATTTAAATAACAAAAGTTGGTTTATGTTGCTTCAGTTTCGCTGGTTTTTGTTCAACTTTTTTCCCAGTTATCACATCAAGGACGGCTGACGCTTCATTAAACCAACTGTCTGGCGCTTCGTGACCCCAGAATGTTTGACGCATTGGATCATTGATATCCCAACGAATTGGCTTGAAGTCAGCATCACTTGTTAAATAATCACCATTGTACAATTCGATACGGTGCCCATCTGGATCCCGTACATATAGGAAGAATGCATTTGACAATCCATGACGGCCTGGTCCACGTTCAATATTTTCACCATATCCCATTGACGCAAGCACATCACACGCATGAATGAGCGCTAATGGATCCGGCAACCAAAAACCAATATGATGTAAACGTGGTCCTAGTCCATTCATAAATGCTTGATCATGTACGGTTTGCTTTCGATGTAGCCAAGTTGCCCATACATCGCCGTCCTCCGTATCCGTATACTCAGAGCAAGCAAAACCTAGTGCATCCTGATAAAAGCTCTGTGCTTTTTCCACGTCTGAAACATTACAATTGAAATGATCAATTCGCTGCATCCTGGCGCCTTTATATAAGTCATATCGCTGAAGCAAGCGTTCAGCAGGTTCAATTTCTGCAAAAAATTCAAGTGGTAAGCCAGAACAATCCTGTACCCGAAGTGTCCGACCAACGGCATGCTGTTCCCCTTTATCCATCCACTTTGTTTGATAGCCTTTCTCCTCAAACATATCTGATAACGCTTTCAAATCATCGTCAGAAGAAACCTTATAACCTAGTGCTTCGACAACTGGTTCCGATGCTTTTTTTAGAACAAGACTGTGGTGAGTGTGTTCTTCTAGACCGCGAAGGTATATATGATTTTCGTCTGATTCTGTTTCAATGAATCCAAGTGCATCTACATAAAATTTACGTGAAGCCTCTAGATCTGTTACATGTAAAATCGCCCGTGCACAACGGATAATAGAAAAGTCCATCGCTCTTCCCCCTTTGTTTTTCGTGCATATATTAACGACTCTATTATTAAAACCGTTAACAATTCAATTGATGTAAAATGCGACATAACTGTTATGTTGATTTACGCTGCGGACAGTAGCTTTCCGCGGGCAACGCCTCAGCCTCCTCGGAAGAAAACCACTTCCTCCGGGGTCTTCAGCTGTTGCTTTTCCCGCAGGAGTCGACTGTCCTACGCTCCAATCAACATCCACGTTAGCGGAGGAAAAACACGGAGACTCCTGTGGGAGCAGAAGCCTAGATGAGACCCCGCAGAGCGTAAGCTCGAGGAGGCTCATCAGCTGCCCACGGAAAGCGCAGTGTTTTTCCGTAGCGGTCGATGCTGCTTGAATTCTCACTAGTTCGCAGTCTACAGATACTGTGAAAAACTTCTTAATGAAAATAAGCTGACTGGTAGCGAGAATTAAATCAAGCGGACACAAGAGCCCTTATTCGATTAAAATTCGGTCAAAAGAGCTTGCTATCGGACACAGGATGCCTTATTTAGTAAATAAATCCTGATTTTAACTTGTTTTCACCTGAATAAGGTCTCCTGAGTCCGCTAAACCCTTAAAACAGGTAAATAAAGTAAAAATAAGGGCTTCTGTGTCCGTTACCAATCAGTGCCAGGCCACCATGTCTAGTTCGCAGTATGCGGAAACGTTGGATCAATCAAACCTAAACACCAACACTAGTAGATTTTTTCAAAAAATCATTTACAAACTGCTTATATGAATCTTTTTCATAGCCTTCAAAATATGCCATTCCCATTTTGATTGGGTCGCCGAAGAAGTAGTATTCGTAATGCGCTTGTCTTGCGCCGAATGCGCTCATGGTAATATCCCATGCGAGACGGAATAATTGTACACGCTCTTCGCCTTCCAAGTTTTTACCCTGTAATCCACTTTTGATAATTGGTCCAATCTCCTCGTGCATAAAGTCAGCCTGAGTAGGAATACCCATTAATCCAGATGCACCAAGAATTCGGATGATTTCTACTAATCTAGGATAAATACGTGGGTACCAGTTACGTGCCGCGTTCAACGCATCAAAGTCTGGTGTCATGGTGCCAGATTCATCTAATTTTGCATTGTGCTCTGCGCGATACAAGTGTGATTTCATCGTTTCTAGCGCTAGCATAATTTCTGTTCCTTTATCTTGAACGTGCTGGAATTTATCGATTCCGATAGAGTCCATCATATTTAAAACGACACCGAGAAGAAATTCTGTTTTCACAATATTTTTTGCCACCACTTGGTGAGACATATGAACAACAGCATTTGTTTCACGGAATGTACGGTTACATACAGAGGAGTTTCCACATACAAATACGCGCTCCCACGGTACGAATACATTTTCAAAGGAGACAATCGCGTCTCCTTCTTCAAAACGTGCTCCAAGCGGGTGATCCCATTCATTTTTGCCATAATCGAATGATTCACGACAAATAAATTTCAATCCATCCGTATTATTCGGAATTGCGAATGCTAGTGAATACGGATCATCCTCTTCCCCTGCCTTCTTAACGGTAGATGGGAATACTAGAATTTCATCCGTAATTCCACCTTGTGTCGCAAGTAACCGGATTCCATTTACAATAATCCCGTCTTCGCGTTCCTCAACAAGCTGGAGTGCAACGTTTCCATCCTTCATCTCTGACTGCATTTTCGCACGGTTCACCTGAGGATGAATTAATGTATGTGTAAGACTAATATCATTTTCTCGCGCATACTCATAATAGTTTCTAGCATTTTCAGCAAAGCGAGGATCTGCTTCTGCGAAAAGACCATTGTTCATGCCCATCGCCATTACTTCAGCGTTCAAGTAGTCCGGTGAACGTCCCATCATGCCACCTGATGTACGCGCCCATTCTTGAATCGCTTCACGGCGTTTAATTAAATCCTCGACAGTTTTTGGTTGAAAAAATGTCATTCCAACCTGATCACCAGACGTTGGTGATGTGTACAACATCTTTTCCTTTTGTTCATACTGTAAGTCGTATAAATGTGCCATGGATTTCACGACGTTTTTAAATGCTGGATGTGTTGTTACATCATCCACACGTTCCCCGTGAATATACACATTGTTATTGGCTTTTTTTAATCGATCGATATACTCTTGACCTGTTTTTGCTGGCATTAGTTTGCCCTCCTTATATTTTCTTCCCAAACTGCGGAATATGATGATCTCCCACCGCTACGTGAATCGCTTTTGGTTCGGTGTAAAATTCCATTATTGCAAATTGGCCACCTTCGCGTCCGATTCCACTTGCCTTCATGCCACCGAATGGAATACGTAGATCACGGACATTTTGCGCGTTAATCCAAAGCATTCCTGCTTCCACTGCTTGTGCTACGCGATGCCCCCGTTTGATGTCGTTCGTCCAAACATATCCAGCTAAACCGTAATCAACGTCATTTGCCATCTGTACAACTTCTTCTTCTGTTTCAAATTCAATGACCGCCATCACCGGTCCGAAAATTTCTTCCTGACTAACACGCATATCGTTTTTTGCATTCAGTAACAAAGTTGGCGGTACAAAATTCCCTGCTTTAACTTCTTCAGGCACAGTACCTTGAATTACCTCACAGCCTTCTTCTTTTGCCAGTTCAATATAACCGGTTACTTTGTCAAAATGCCCTTTATTGATCAATGGCCCAAGCTGTGTTCCAGCGTCCATTGGATCTCCAATTTTCACGTATTCCACGCGTTCTTTCAGTCTTTCAACGAAACGCTCTTTAATGTCCTTGTGTAAAAATACACGTGAATTCGCAGTACATCTTTCACCGTTAAACGAGAAGATACCCCATACCGCTGCATCCAGTGCACGCTCAAAGTCTGCGTCGTCAAACACGATAAGTGGTGATTTTCCACCTAACTCCATCGACGTTTTCTTCAATGAATCTGCACTGTTTTTAATAATTGTCTTTCCAGTCACCGTTTCACCTGTGAATGAAATCGCTTCCACTTTTTCGCTTTTAACAAGCGCATCACCTGCTGTTTCGCCGAAACCGTGAACAACATTAAATACGCCTTTTGGCAATTCTGCTTTATCTACAATTTCTGCTAGTTTATTCGCTGATAGTGGCGAAAGCTCAGCAGGTTTTAAAATAACCGTGTTTCCTGTCGCTAGTGCAGGCGCTACCTTCCATGTTGTTAGCATGAATGGCGCATTCCAGGGTGTAATCAAGCCGACTGCACCAAGTGGTTTGTAGACAGTGTAGTTAATAAATTCATCATCTACCTGATATGCATCACCATGCATTCTCGATTGAACCATACGAGAGTAAAAACGGAAATTTTCCGCAGCACGTCCGATCATCTTTCGTGTCTGGCTGATTGGTAATCCAGAGTCTAATGATTCTAGTATCGCGATTTCTTCTACTTGTTCATCGATTAGATCAGCGATCCGCTCAATATACATCATGCGTTCCTTTTGCTTCATGCTTCCCCATGGGCCATTATGGAAAGCATCATTTGCTGCATCCACAGCTTTTTCAATATCCGCTTTATCCCCTTTTGCTACACGGTTAGTTAATTCATTTGTAAAAGGATTCATGTTGTCGAAGTATTCAGAACTAGTTGATTCTACAAATTCCCCATTGATGTATAATTTTACGTCGTCTACTTTTCTATGTTCCACGTATTTCACCTTCTTTTACAATAGATTGTAAGATTTTAATGTTTCACGAATTTCGTTTTGCACTGCATCAGATGGCACATCAAGCGGCTTTCGTAATACTGGTTTAATTTTACCTAGCATACCTAGCGCAGCTTTTGCTGGTGCAGGGTTTGTATCCCTGAATAGTACGTCGTTAAGCGGCATAAGTGAATAATGTAAATCCTGTGCACCCTTCACATCGCCCGCTTCCCATTTGTTGTAAAGCTCTGCCACTTCTTTTGGCGCAACATTTGCAGTCGCACTAATGTGACCAGCCCCGCCAATCGCAAGCATTGGATAGCATAACACTTCAATACCTGAATAAAGATTAAAATCGCGACCTGCCTTCAGCAATACCTTGTTTACGTGTTCAAAATCTTTATTCGCTTCTTTTACACCGATAATATTTTCACAATCCTGAGCTAAACGTGCGATCGTATCAGCCTCTAAGTTTACCGCTGTACGTCCAGGAATGTTATATAAAATAATTGGAATATCAACTGAATCAGCTACTGTTTTAAAATGCTTATATAATGCATGTTGGTTTGGCTTATTGTAATACGGAACAATCACCATCGCACCGTCCGCGCCCATTTCTTGCGCAGCTTTTGTCATTCGCATCGTTTCAGCATGATTAGTTGAACCAGTTCCAGGAATGAACGGTACACGACCGTTTACCGTTTTACATGCAGCCTCCATCACTTGAATTCGTTCCTCAACGGACATTGAGCTCGGCTCACCGGATGTTCCCGTTACCGAAATTCCGTGACTCCCTTGTTCGATATGCCAATTTATTAGTTCCTTGAATTTATCAAAATCAATACTTTCGTCTTCGTTAAACGGTGTAATGACTGGAGAAATTGATCCCCTGAACCGCTTTTTCGCTTCTTCATACGCCATTATTACTATTCCTCCCGTTGATCAAATTAATTTACTGTTAACCAAGCTACAGCCTTTAACCCTAACAACTGGTTTGTCATGATGAATATACGGAAACTTAGCCGTGCTTTCACATGCCAATTTATTTGTACGTTACTGATCAGCCGCCTTCGCTCTCTTTAAAATTTTCTGAACAATTAAATCGTATATGATTTCAAATATGATGTCAATGCGTAGAAAATGCTAGAATTTTCGCATTCGTTGGGCGCCGTAGCTTCGTGCGTTTTAAAAATTTTTTCGATATTGTAACCGCTTTCTTTTCGCAAAAAAATAAACTCTGTTGGGACAGTTGAATCGATTGTTCCATTCCCAGCAGAGTTAATTATGTCTTGCTTATTTCTAGTTGTTTTAGTCTTCTACGTTCAAAATCCTCTGCTGTTCTTACTTTATGCAAACGTGCTAAGCTTTCAAGCTTTGTACCATCTGCTTTGTTTTGAAGCATCTCAATCAATTCTTCATGCTCTTTGATCGATTCCTTTACCCGTTTTGAATACAATGTCGAGCCAATTCCTCGAATAGAATCAAGCCTTGACCATGTATCTTTTATTGTTTCAACCAGATATGGATTCGTGCATTCCTCGCAAATTACTTGATGAAATTCAAAGTTCAGCTTTCCATAACGTAAAATATCAAACTCTTCCAGTGCCTCCTCCATTGACTTATTTTTTTCTTTCAAAAGAGCAACTTTTTCCTGTGGAAAATTTGTACCTACCATTGCAGTCGCATACCCTTCTAAAACTGCTAACACACGCAATGTATCAGAATATGCCGTTTCGTTAACCTCCGCAACAACTGGACCGACATTTTGCTTGTAAAAAATCAGTCGCTCCGATTCTAGCTGACGAATTGCTTCGCGAACAGGAATCGAACTGGATTTCAGTTCTTTTGCGATTTGATCAATGACTATTCGTTGCCCAGGTACAAAAATTCGTTCAATAATTCGTTCTTTAATAACCCGATACGCCTTCTGTTGCTTATTTTCTTTTATCATAATAGTCTAATAATATATGATATGGTATATGACGTCAAGAAGAGACCTAGTATTTTGTGACAAAATACTAGGTCTCTTTTACGAAATTATATTTAGTAATAGCGTTACACTTATTACACTTACAAGCGTTGTAACTAACGTAATACTAGATACTAGATCTGGTTCTGTATCAAATTCAATTGCGTACATTGTAGTTGTAGCTGCACTTGGCATCGCTGCTACAATTAGGAGCACTGACGCGATTAGAGCGTCCACATCAAACATCCAGATGAATAAAAAGGCAAGAGCAGGTGAAATAATCATCCGAACGACCACTGCTGAAGTAATAATATTCCAGTTAAATTTTAGTGATGTAATGGATGCAAGCTGCATGCCAAGCATTACCATCATAACTGGAATAGCTGCTTGCCCAACCATTGTTAACGTGGAATATACTGGATTAGGAATTTCCCACGGAACTTCTTGAAAGATAAATGCTAGAATCGCTGCATAAGTGGCTGGCATTTTAAAGATTGTTTTAATAGCACGTGGAATTCCACTTGTACTTCGAGATGCGTAATATACCCCGAAAAAATTCATCACCAAAGATTGTAAAACCATAAAGAAAATCGCATATGGAAGCGCTGTCTCCCCAACACTATACAAAATAACTGGAACGCCGTAATTCCCTCCGTTCATAAATGCAGTAGTCAGTATAGTCGCGCTCTCCACTGATTGATTCCACTCGAAAACACGAGCAAGGATTTTGTTAATAACAATCATCAGAAATAATAAAAAGAATGCAAAAGCTATAATAATCGTAAACCCTTGATCATATTCGGCTTCATAAAGCGAGGTGAACACAAGCGCCGGCAAAAATATGTAAATCGATACTGTTGCAATCGATTTTACATCCAACACACGAATCCGTTGCAAGATAAACCCTACACTAAACACAGCTATAATTGGTAATACTACCTCGAAAAACAGCCCCATTATTACACCTCCCTATTTTACATAAAACAGTCCATACAACTAATTTGTATGGACTGTTTACTGCATTTAGTCACGCGGACGTTCTTTAAGCTCTTCACCATTTTTTCCTTCAAATCGTAATCCCCATCCTGTTAGTGCCGCAATTAGCATAATAAATACTAGGAACCAGCCTTGAAATACAAATGGCCACACTTCAGTTGGTGCTACAACCGGTAACCATTCATACGTTTGCTGTGATAATTTGATGGTTGACCAACCAAGCAACACTGGTGCTCCCCATGGGAAAATATAACCAAGTGCAGAGGTTACAGCATCTAGCATATTCGCTCGACGATACCGGTGAATCTTATACTTTTCACCAAGCTCCTTAACAAATGGCGCTGCTGCAATCTCGGCAGCTGTATTAATAGTTATGGCGCTATTTAATAGTGCTACGATACTCCAAATGGAAACCTCCGCACGACGCACAGAATTTTTTATCCATTTTATCATTGTACCAGTTATCGCATCCATTGTACCACCCAATTTCAGCAAATGAGCGGCTGCTACAATAAGCAGAATCAAGATTGCCATGTTCATATAACCCATTACACCATCAACTAGCGCTCCAGTAATCACCGTATCTGAATCAGGATCAAAGTTAATGATATCGGAAAATTCTCCTAGATTCATAAACACAATGAGCGGAATCGAAGCAAGGATTCCCCATGTCAACGATGTAACCAAATGCTGTCCAGATAAAGCTAAAATAAGTACAATTGCAAACGGGACAAGCATAATCAATCCAGTCGGTTCGTTCGCTTCAAGCAATGCGTTCGCTGACTCTCCACCAACAGCATTACCGCCACCACCGAATATTGCGAACAATATAACAGATGGAATCGCTGCCATAATGGAATACTTAAAACGACTTCTAACTACACCCGGTACATCCGCTTCCTGTGTTGTTGCAGAAACAATCGTTGTATCGGAAACCGGTGCCAGGTTGTCCCCAAATACCGCTCCAGCCAAGATAGCTGCGAACATAAATACAGGGTCTGCTCCCACCGCTACACCAGCTGGGTACATCAAAGTACAAAACGCCACCGTTGTACCATAACCAGTACCTACTGCAGTAGAGAACGTTGATGCTAATAAAAATGTTAGTGCTACAAATAATCCACCAGTAACACCAGTGACACTTCCAATCCACACAAGTCCTTCAACTAGTCCACCAACCTGCAAAATTTGAGCAAACATTCCAGCATAGAACCATGCTACAATTGCCACTACACCAACAGGCTGCGCTAGCCCATCAAATAACCCTTGTGCATAATCTCCCCATTTACTTTTACTAAAAAACAATCCTATTGTAATACCAATGAGGGCGCCCATAACAAGGCCGATTTCAGACGATAACTTTAGAACACTCGTTGTAATCGCCCATACAACAAAAAATATAAGCGGAACCGCTGCACCAAATGCACCAAATCTAAAATCTAGTTTTTGTATCCGCTTACTTCCTTCCGTACGCGCTAACTCTTCTTCTTGTGATGTCATCTTTCTCCTCCTCGCTGTCTTAACGGGACCAAATATGGCACCTCGTCTACTGTTAGGAAACTTGGTTTATCGCCAATCATTACTGGCGAAAGCCATAGTTATCCTCCCACTGATATCCTCTTATCAGTGAAAGTAAAAACAGCCATCAATTAGGATGACTGTTACTTTAAACTACCTATATTACTCTATCATATTTTATAAAAAATTAGAAATCGATGAAGAACCAATCTACTTATTGGTTAGAAAACTTGGCTTATTGCTAGAAAGTCTTCGTTGCACTTATGCATAAGAAAGCATTTTTACTTTCTTACCTGTTAAAAAATGCCTCTGCCTTTTCTAAAAATTTCTCTTGATCAGGTGAAAGATCATATTCTTCTTCAATTGCATCCACTGGGCAAACCGCTTTACAAGCACCGCAATCAATACAAATGTCTGGATCTATGTAAAATTGATCCTCGCCTTCCTCTATGCAATCAACAGGACACACACTGACACATTCTGCTGATTTTTCTGGGCCACAAGGGTCCAAAATAACAAATGCCACTACATTCCCCTCCTTATTACGAAAGCTTGGCTATTCGATAAAACGAAAATAACGAAAGCCTAAGCATGCACTCTATATCTAAAAAGCATCTACTTATTTCTAGTGCTAAAAATCAATCTTCCTTTATTAAATAATAGAAGCGTTGGTAATTTCAAGCTCCTTGCTTATATTATTTATTTAATTTCTTTCAAAATATAAATGATAATGCCTAGCGCAGCCTGGATTAAATGGCTTTTTACAAGATGGACATGTAGCTTCACTGTTTACATATTCGTGTATGGTAAGTTCTGATCCACATGAACCACATAACACTGCCTTTTCATTAAACATTGACTTTGGCCAAACCTTCGTTTGTTCACATCCATGCTCGGCGTGACATTTATAACAAGGAAAATATTCTCCACAACAATAAAATTTTATCGCAATCCGGTCATTTTCCAAATGATAGTGTTTACACCTTGTCTCATTATCTATTGCCCCAATTACTCTCATCCTATCCCTCCATTACTAGCATACCAAATTGCGCGTCATACAAACAGTCAAGCAGATCAACTTGACATTTGATCCTATTCCTGTATACTAGAGTAGTTAGATTTTGTAATAATAAAAGTAAGAATTGGCATTCTACGCAATGCATGTTAGAAAACTTATTCACACTGGCGCGACTAAGGGGTCGCAAGGACGTAAAAGCAGGTAGGGTTTACGTTGCTTAAGTTAGTGGAATTATTACCGCGGTAATGAAAGCAGGAACACTTTCAAATGGAAATTATTCTCCCGTTAAAAAAGTGTTCAAAAAGGAGGATAAAAAGGACCGAGAATTTCGAGGCAGCGTAGTTTTGAGTACCGGAACGTATGCTATTAATACGTGAGGAAACGGAAAAACAAGCTAACGAAGAAAATCGAAGTGTCATTTTTACCGGACTTTTTGAACTACCTATAATAGGGATGGAAAATAAATCAAACTTTTATGTTACACAATGAATCGGAGGGGTACTCTTATAATGAGGGTGCCCCTTTTCCAATACATAGAGAAAAGCGAAGGCGACTGGGTAGCGGCGTACAAATAGATAGGCAGGTGAAAAGTAGGGTGATTATTCCCTACGTTCATCCTGACTAACTATTTGCTAGGCGCTGGGAGCCGCAGCTGGATCAGGAAAAGCGGAGACGACTGGTTAGAAGCGGACGCATAAGTAAGGAACCTTAGAGTGCATGGGTTTGAGCACTCGAAGTGTTCATTAATTATGACGGCAGCTTCTAGGAGCCGCAGCTGGATCATGTAAAGCGGAGGCGACTGGGTAGAAGCGAACGCATAAGTAAGGAACCGTAGAGTGCATGGGTTTGAGCACTCGAAGTGTTCATTAATTATGACGGCAGCTTCTAGGAGCCGTAGCTGGATCAGGAAAAGCGGAGGCGACTGCACATCGAACAGGAAGCGCGGAGGAAATGGAAATTTCTTAAACGGACAGAGAATCCGCTATTACTAGTAAAAACGCACAACTTGAGGGTTAAGTGGACACAGAGGACCTTATTTGCATTTATAAACCATGAAATCACGCTTTTTTGTGAAATAAGGCATCTCATGTCCGCAAGCATAAAGAATTTGGCCATTTTTATGCAAATAACGGATCCTATGTCCGCTTAAGAAAATAAGTCACTATCTCCTTCGCTATCTAATAAAAAGTAGCCCATTAGCACAACGAAACAACGTCATAACCAATAAATAATAACAAAGAAAGCAGGCTAGAAAATGAATGAGTTAATCGTAGGTACAATTCAAACCATGAAGGTCTTGAGAAAAATTGACACTGGATATGTGTTACAAAAAAATAGGGAAGATGTACTTTTACACAGGAATGAAGCATCAGGTGAGTTAGAAGAAGATCAAGAAGTTGATGTTTTTTTGTACACAGACAAAAAAGGACAAATCATCGCAACCATGACATTACCAACGATACAGCGTGACCAGTATGGATGGGTAGAAGTTGTGGAAGTGGTGAAAAATCTTGGTGTGTTTGTCAACATTGGCACATCAAAAGAAATTCTAGTATCCACGGATGACTTACCTGTTTACGAGGATGTCTGGCCGATTCCTGGAGATAAGTTATATGTTACATTAGGTGCGGATCGAAAAGGACGTCTTCTTGCACTTCCAGCATCCGAGGGAATTCTAGATTTCGAAATTGTTAATGCACCAGAAGAAACGTTGAATCAAACGTTAAGCGGTCGAGTATATCGTACTAGTCGAGAAGGTTCCGTTATTCTAACTGAAGAACGTTATCGAGGGTTCATTCATCACACCGAACGAAAAACGGAGCCAAGGCTTGGCGAATGGGTAAGCGGACGTGTCATCGAGGTAAAAGCCGATGGCAGCTTAAACATGTCACTTAGACCATTAAAGCAACACGGCATGATTGAGGATGCGGATATAATTATGCAGCACCTTGAAGAAAATGATGGTGTCATTCCATTTAGTGATAAAAGTGATCCAGACGACATACGCGGAACGTTTCAAATCAGTAAAGCTGCCTTCAAACGTGCATTAGGTAAATTAATGAAAGAAGGCAAAATTGAACAGAAAAACGGTGAAACATTCTTAAAAGAATAATCCCTTTAAAACACCTACTTGCTAGTGGGTGTTTTTTGTTAACCACATTTCTATCAGCACAAATCCGTCCATTTCACATATACTACAACCCACATCAGAAAACTCTGTTTTGCATAAACATTCCGTCTGTAGCGCAAAATAACGGAACATGAAATTCATCTCTTGACTATTGTTTTCTAATAAACTATTATGTTAAAGGCATTAATTCATATAAATATACTAGGAATTAAAAATAAAGGAGGAAACACGTTGAAAAAATTACTTTTCAGCTTACTTATCACACTTAGTTTAGCGATTGTTTTATCTGCTTGTGGTTCAAGCGAAGAAAACGCTTCTGGTGGAGATAACGGCGATTCAGATAGCAAGAGTCTTTACCAAAGCATTCAGGATAAGGGAGAAATTCTCATTGGTACTGAAGGAACTTATCCACCATTCACTTTCCATAACGAAGAAGGTGAACTTACTGGTTTTGATGTAGAAATTGCACGTGAAGTTGCTGATCGACTCGGTGTGAAAGCAGTTTTTAAAGAAACAAAATGGGATGCTATGTTTGCAGGGCTAAACTCCGAACGTTTTGACATGATTGCAAATCAAGTAGGTATTACTCCAGAACGTAAAGAAAAATATGAGTTCTCAGAGCCTTATACAAAATCATCAGCGGTACTTGTCACGCACGAAGACAACACAGAAATTAAATCCTTTGAGGACATTGAAGGAGTTCCGGTAGCACAATCGTTAACAAGTAACTATGCACAAATCGCCAAAGAACATGGTGCTGAAGTTACATCAGTTGACGGATTTAAAGAAGCAATGCAATTAATCGCATCTAAGCGAGTTAAGGCAACGATAAACGATCGTCTTTCTGTTCTAGATTTCAAAAACACACAAAAAGATGCACCAGTTAAAATCGTTGATACAGAGGATAACGCTTCCGAAACCGCGTTCGCTTTCCGTGAAGGTAGCGACGAATTGATTAAGGCTGTCAATGAAGCACTTGCCGAAATGAAAGAAGACGGCACTTATCTAGAAATTTCGAAAAAGTGGTTTGGCGAAGATGTATCTAAGTAATATTTTTACAAGCCCAGAAATGCAACAGAAATACCTTGATATTTTTATAAGCTCCCTTTGGCCATTAATCCAGGGAGCTTTAATCTATACTATTCCGTTAGCCTTGATCACATTTGTTCTTGGACTTATTCTTGCTGTATTAACAGCACTTGCCAGGCTGTCAGGCATCAAGCCTTTACAATGGATAGCCAGGTCCTATGTTTCGATTATCCGAGGGACACCATTACTTGTTCAGCTATTTATTATCTTTTTCGGACTTCCTAGTGTTGGAATAACGATTAATTCCTTTACTGCTGCAATAATCGGTTTTTCGTTAAGTGTTGGAGCATACAGCTCAGAAATTATTCGTGCAGCGATTCTTTCCATTCCAAAAGGACAATGGGAAGCAGGATTTTCTATCAGCATGACTTATACCCAAGCATTAAAACGTGTCATTTTACCACAAGCAACACGTGTATCTATTCCACCACTTTCAAACTCATTTATTAGTCTGGTAAAAGATACATCACTTGCATCGACAATTATTGTGGCTGAAATGTTTCGAAAAGCACAGGAAATCGCTGCGCAGAACTATGAATTTTTGCTAGTCTATTCGGAAGCAGCACTAATTTATTGGGTCATTTGTTTAATTCTTTCGTTCTTCCAAGGCAGAATCGAACAAAAATTAGATCGATATATTGCGAAGTAGGGGGATATCATGTTAGCTGTTAACGATTTACACATTCAATTTGGCGACCTTGAGGTGTTAAAAGGACTTGATTTAAGCATTGAAAAAGGAAAAGTAATTGTAATGATCGGACCGTCCGGATCTGGAAAAACAACTTTTCTTCGTTGCTTAAATGCACTTGAGACACCGAACAAAGGCGTTATCACAATCAATAAACAAGAGGTAGATTTCGGGAGCAACCCAAAGAAAAAGCAAATTCGCGAATTGCGTAAACAAACAGGGATGGTGTTTCAAACACACAATCTCTTCCCCCATTTCACTGCAGCAGAAAATGTGATGGAGGGACTCATAACCGTTAAAAAAATGAGAAAAACTAATGCGCGCAAAATTGCACATGAGCTTTTAACAAAAGTGGGACTTGCAGAAAAAGTCGATGTCTATCCATACCAATTATCTGGTGGACAACAACAACGTGTCGGAATTGCTCGTGCACTTGCGATGGATCCACAGCTTATTTTATTCGACGAACCGACTTCTGCGCTTGATCCCGAGCTTGTTGGGGAAGTTTTAAAAGTAATGAAAGATCTTGCAGAAGAAGGTATGACGATGGTTGTCGTTAGTCATGAAATGAAGTTCGCCAAAGAAGTGGCAGACGAAGTTTTATTTATGGATAATGGTGTCATTGTCGAACGCGGAAATCCTGCAGACATATTTGAACGACCACAACAAGAACGTACGAAACAATTTTTAAATAAACTACAATAGACGAAATGGCTGGCAGTTACTGTCGGCCGTTTTTGTTATACTGATATGTACAAGGATATCTTGTCACTGCGTCCATTTATATGTAAACTGCGAACTACTGAAAATTCAAGCAGCATCGACCGCTACGGAAAAACACTGCGCTTTCCGTGGGCAGCTGATGAGCCTCCTCGAGCTTACGCTCTGCGGGGTCTCATCTAGGCTTCTGCTCCCACAGGAGTCTCCGCGTTTTTCCTCCGCTAGATTTGTGCTGCATAACACATTATTATTAATCCTTGATGGAAAAAACATTCTATTTTGGCAATTGATTGGAGCGGAGGGCAGTCGACTCCTGCGGGAACAGCGCGAGCTGAAGACCCCGCAGAGTGATTTTCTCGAGGAGGCTGAAGCCGTGCCCGCGGAAAGCGACTGTCCGCAGCGGAAATCAACGTTTTTGTTACCATAGACTTAAATTTTCATAAGTTCGCAATTTACTTCAACTGTAAACTAACTCAAAGAGCATGTTTGGTATCGGACTGAGAATGCCTTATTTACCTTTTTTACCTTTATTTCGAGGATTATCGGACACACGATGCCTTATTAAACTAAAAAACATGATTTTCAACTGTTTTTACTCAAATAAGGAATCCTGAGTCCGATAACAACCGCATTTACCCTTATTTTTCACAAATAAGGGATCGTGAGTCCGCTAGCTGGCACCCTGCATGCAATCTTTCCAGTACGCTCGAACTGTTACATCACTAGCCTTGCCCGCAGCGGAAATCAACGATGCTACTATCATAAGTATGAATTTTCACTAATTCGCAATTTACTTCGACTTCGTGTCTATTTATGTTATTTTTGTTAAATACGCAAAAAATAATCAGATGTTTCAAAAAAGGAGCCATCACCAATGAACAAGCCATTAGAAAGAACGTTTTATTACCAACCTACACTAGATCTTGCTCAAGCGCTTCTCGGCTGCTTGTTAACAAAGGAAACAGCAGACGGTGTAGCGTCAGGAATCATTGTCGAAACAGAAGCATATATCGGACCAGATGATCGTGCTGCGCATAGCTTCGGCAACAGAAGAACGAAACGAACGGAAATCATGTTTGGCGAACCGGGAATTACATACACATATTCCATGCATACACATTGTCTGTTTAACGTAGTAAGTGGAAAACGAGATTGTCCAGAAGCGATATTGGTGCGGGCTGTTGAACCTGTGACAGGTCAAGAATTGATGAATGAAAGAAGACCGAAAGCGAAGAATGAAATCCAGTGGACAAATGGTCCAGGAAAGTTAACGAAAGCACTTGGAATTTCAATGAGTGATTATGGTCACCCATTAGAACAGTCACCTTTAACAATTACAGAAGGTCGTAAAATAGCCCACGATCATATTATGGCAGGACCACGAATCGGTATCCATAATTCTGGTGAGGCGGTACATTATCCTTGGCGGTTTTGGATTAAAGGCAGCAAATATATTTCAAGATAACCGTTCTAATGTTTTTCTTTATCATGCATTTCCTCATATGCTGCAAGAAAATTTTTATAGGTTTCTTGCCCGAAACGTTCTGTATTTCCTGCAAAAAATTCCGTTAAAGTGTACGCGCGTGCTTCATCAAGTGTACAATTCAACGTATTCATTTGCAGTTTGAAATAAGACTTGAAATAAGCTTCACTTAATTTGGATCCATTTTTTATAACCATTACCGTACCCTCCTACGTATCACCGTACATTTAGCATGAAATGAACGACTGATTTAGTTTGCTCAAATAATAAGTTCTCTGCGTTTTCAATGCACGCTTCCAAGGAGAGTGGCTCGTTAATAATAGAGAAACACCCTACAAACTGTGCTCGTAAAACGTCCAGATCACCCGCTAATCTTCCAGAAATCAAAACAATTGGGACGCCATAGTTTTGAGCAAGCATTGCAATATAACCGGGGGCTTTGCCATAAAGTGTTTGTTCATCACTTTGTCCCTCTCCAGTAATGACCAAATCAGCATGTTTAATCGACTCTTCCAACATCGCAGCATCCGCTATCAATTTAGCTCCTGATAATAAATGTGCTCCAATTGTTAATAACGCAAATCCTAATCCACCTGCAGCTCCTGCTCCAGCGAAATCTCTGTAGGATTTATGAAGCTTCTCTTCAATTAGATCTGCATAATTACACATCGCTGCATCGTATTGCTTCACTTGTTCACGTGTAGCTCCTTTTTGCGGACCATAAATAAAACTAGCACCTCTTGGACCACATAACGGATTATCCACATCACAAGCTACTTGAATGTCAACTTCCTGTAAGCGTTTCTCTATTTCTTCAAAACTTATTTTATGTACCTTTGGAAGATCACAACCAAAACCGCTTAACTCTATTCCGTCCTTATCCCATGCCTTCATTCCTAATGCTTGAAGCATACCCAGTCCACCATCATTTGTTGCACTTCCACCTAGTCCAAGAATGAATGTTGTACATCCGTTTTGAAGTGCATCAAGCATCATTTCCCCAACACCAAATGATGTTGTGTAATCTGGATTTCGTTTTTCAATGGGAACTTGAGATAATCCCGCAACCTTGGAATATTCTATTATAGCAGTATGATTATTTACAATTCCATAGCACGTGTCAATTTGATTACCTAATGGTCCTGTGCAACGAATTGGAATACGTTTTCCACCAGAAGATGCAAGTAACGCTTCCAGTGTGCCCTCCCCACCATCTGCCATTGGTTTTTTAACCACTTCACAATTGGGGAGTACGTCACAGACAGCTCGTTTCATAATTTCTGCTGCTTGTGATGCGGATAAACTATCTTTGAATGAATCAGGTGCTAATATTATTTTATTCATTAAGACTATTCTCCCTTAAAGGATTTAAAAAATAAAAGATTTTTCCGAATATTTATCTCCTATTATAAAAACATTCGCTCCTATGAATGTCAATAAAAAACCACCTCAGAATTACTCTGAAATGGTTTTGCATGTTTAAACATTAATTATAAGAGTGAAATAATCCATCCGATTACAACAATTGCACCAATAATCATTAAAATTGTACGTAGCATGTCAATCATCCTTTCGTTCGTCTGTGACCTGTGCTTATAAATTACCCAGACGTGATGATTTATAAACCATTACTACTTATATATGTAGAGATTGAGGAAATATGTTACTTTTGAATTTCAAAGATATCGTCTAATTTGTCAGACATAAATGCGTGACAATCCTCTACTCCCATATTATAGATAACCGGCGCCAACTCTTCCATAAAAAAGTCCAAAATTAATAACGAAGCAAGATTCCCTATATCTTCACCGCGTTCTGTTTCAAAATATCCCTTGATTGAGCTTGCCATTTCATCCTTTTTTTCCTTTGATAATTCGAATTTTGGCTTCATGCAACGACCTCCTTTTTTAGATTACTCGATATATGCATTGTACAGTATAGCATGTGCTGAAGTTTTTCTTATACTGTAATCCATAAATTTCTTTCTTAAAATACACGGCTGCCTTAATATTGCAAGTTAACTTATTACGCAAGCAGGAATTGGATACTTTTTGTCGAATGATTACTTAGACGAGGAGGGTCTTACATGCAAACATTCGAAAACTATACGTACGAACGACCAAACATGGATAAAGAAAAAAGCGCGTTTCAAGATTTACTTAACACTTTTAAAAATGCAACTTCAATTGAAGAGGCGAACAATGCAATTAACGAAATTAATAAATTTCGCAATCACCTTTCAACATTATTTAATTTAGTTTATATTCGTGCATCCATTGATACGAATGATGATTTTTATCAAAAAGAACGTGATTTTTTTGACGATATCGAGCCGGAAATTAAATCACTTAATACGGATTTTTACAAGGAATTGATTCAGTCACCCTACCGTGATGAACTAGAAAACAAATGGGGTAAGCAGCTATTTCAAATTGCCGACTTCGAAATAAAGGCGTTTGATTCAAAAGTTATTCATCTACTTCAAAAGGAAAATAAACTAGCATCTGAATACTCAAAGCTTGTGGCATCAGCTGAAGTAGAGTTTGAGGGTAAAACACTTACCTTAGCTCAGCTCAGCCCATATGCACAGAATAAAGATCGTGATGTTCGTAAAAAAGCTGTTGAAGCAAGTGCAGGTTTTTTCACAGAGCATCAGCACAAATTTGATGACATTTATGATCAATTAGTAAAAACACGTCATGAAATTGCGACTACCCTTGGTTATAAAAACTTTGTAGAGCTAGGCTATATTCGCATGCTTCGTATCGATTATGATGCCGAAATGGTCAGTGTTTTTCGTAAACAAGTGCGCGAATCAATTGTTCCGCTCGTATCGAAGCTTTACGAAAAGCAAGCCGAACGTATTGGCGTTGACAAACTAAAGAGCTATGATGAGTCATTTAAATTTAAATCAGGAAACGCTATTCCAAAAGGTACTCCGGAATGGATTATTGAAAATGGAAAGAAAATGTACGAAGAACTGTCACCAGAGACAAAAGGATTTTTCCAATTTATGTTAGACCGTAATTTAATGGACTTAGAAGCGAAAAAAGGAAAAGAAGCTGGTGGCTACTGTACCTTTATTGATGATTATGAGTCACCGTTTATTTTTGCAAATTTCAACGGTACTTCAGGAGATGTGGACGTTCTTACACATGAAGCTGGACATGCTTTTCAGGTATACGAAAGCAGAAATATTGGCATCCCAGAATACATTTGGCCAACACACGAATCTGCCGAAATCCATTCGATGAGTATGGAATTTTTCACATGGCCGTGGATGGAGTTGTTTTTCCAAGACGATACAGACAAATATAAGTATTCCCATTTAGCAGATGGTCTACAATTTCTGCCATATGGTGTTGCGGTTGACGAATTTCAGCATCTCGTATATGAAAATCCAGATTGGACACCTGAGGAACGAAATCAGGCATGGAAAAAATTGGAGGAAACATACTTACCGCACCGTGACTATGATGGAAATGAATACCTAGAGTCAGGTCGCTTTTGGCAACGTCAAGGCCACATTTACGATGTACCATTCTATTATATTGATTATACGCTTGCGCAAATTTGTGCGTTTCAGTTCTGGAAACGAGCACAGGAAGATCATAAAAGTGCATGGGAAGATTACATCAAGCTATGTCAATTAGGTGGTAAAAAAGCATTTCTTGGTCTAGTTGAGGCAGCAAACTTGCAATCTCCTTTTAAAGAGGGCTGTGTTGAGTCAGTAGTTGATACAATTGAAGAATGGCTCGATGGCGTAGATGATCAAGCGCTATAGTATACGAAAACCCTGCTTTTCTATAATGAAAGCAGGGTTTCTTATTTTACTCTACCAACTTGTCCATCCTCAAGACGAACCTTGATTCCGTGTGGGTGAAACGATGATTTTGTTAATAAATCTTTTACAACGCCACGAGTTAATCGTCCGGAACGCTGGTCTTTTTTCAATACAATATCTACCTCGAGTCCTGGATAGATTTGTACTCGATACCTTCCGTCTACTGTCATGATTATGATCCTTTCTGTAAGAGGGAGTCGTTTCCCGGGTTGGGATGGTTGCGGTCCGGGTTGAGCTGGAGTTGCCTGAGTTGACGCCTCCCACGCCCAAGTTTGAGTGCGTGTCGCCTGAGTTCTTGTCAAGGTCGCCCGAGTCTGTGGTGTGCTCTCCCAAGTTTGATGTACTTTGGACCAAGTCTGTGGTCTTGTCTCCCGAGTTTGATGTCCTGTCGCCAAAGTTTGTGCATCTCTCTCAGGTTTGGTGATCTGTCGCCCGGATTTGTGCATTCAACAAGTCGGACTAATTCCCGCTAATCAATCACACGATTCAAAAAGATTCAAGCTACCAATTCGCCGTGCCGCTTCTGTAAGTCGCTCCTCATCGGCCAGTAAACCAACACGTACGTAACCTTCTCCTGCCTTGCCAAAACCATTCCCAGGTGCGGTAACTACATGTGCCTTTTCCAGTAATAAATCAGCAAATTGTTCAGAAGTGTATCCATTAGGGACAGGTAACCAAGCAAAAAATGTTCCTTTAGGCGCATCAATCTTCCACCCAATTTCACTTATTTTTTCGATAAACGTATTTCGGCGATTTTCATATGTATCCACTAGTTTACGTACCGCTTCTTGGTTACCATTTAATGCACTCGCTGCCGCCTGTTGTATCCCGCCAAATAGACTGACATACAAGTGATCTTGGATTAGATTTATGCTTTCAACAACGGATTGATTTCCAACCGCAAACGCTACACGCCACCCAGCCATATTGTATGTTTTCGATAATGTGTACATCTCAACCCCGATATCTTTTGCCCCGTCAGACTGTAAAAAGCTTTGTGGCTTTTCCCCATCAAAACCAATTGCTCCATAAGCAAAATCATGCAGCACACAAATGTTATGTTTTTTAGCCACCTCAACCGTTTCATCAAAGAATTTCTTTGTAGCAGTCGCAGATGTCGGGTTGTTTGGATAGTTTAAAAACATTAATTTTGCCTGTTCTAGCGTGGAATCTGCAATCTGGCGATAATCAGGCAAAAATTTATTTTCCTGAAGTAACGGCATCATCGCCGTATCAGCATTCGCCAATGCGATTCCCGACATGTAATCGGGATAGCCAGGGTCAGGCAATAATGCTAAATCTCCAGGATTCAATAAGCATTGACTTAGCTCAACCAGTCCTGTTTTTGACCCAAAAAGAATCGCAACTTCCTTTTCAGGATCCACATCCACACTGTATTCTCGTTTATAAAAATCTGCCATTGCCTGTTTCGCATAGGGGAATCCTTGGAAAGGTGAATATTTATGATTGACTGGATTCTTAGCCGCTTCCTGTAGTGCTTCTACTATGTATTCAGGTGTTGGCAAATCTGGATTCCCCTGACCAAGATTAATCACGTCGTATCCTTCTTGCTGAAGTTGTTGTACCTTCCTCACAAGTTTTGCAAAAAACTGCTCGGGTAGTCGCTTCAATGTTTCTGATTGCTCAAATCGTCGCACATCGCTCACTCCCCCAAATATAGTTGTTATCAATACTAGACGCGTAATTATGATTTGTAAAGAATAATAATCGTTCTATTCAAACAAAAACGACTCAAGGTTAGTGTTCATTTACATCTTTAGTCGTTCTTATCTATCCAACTCTTGATGATACTCCCCATGGATAAATCCAAGGGTTTCAGTGGAATACAGGTAAGATCCTGCATTGTCCGACTGAGGGGCGACCACAAGCCCCCTTACACATCAGGCATATAGCCTTCAGCTTTGCTTATTGAATTTGTACTCGTTTGGGGGACAGAAGGAAGTCTCTTCGCTCTAGTGTTCCAAACGGTCTTTCAATGCCGCAATGCTTCCGCAGGATATTAAACGCAGCGTTGATATCCGCATTGATTTGAACCTTCGTTCCTTTCACCCTATAAAAGGCGCGACAAATACGGCGTCCAGAAAAGATGATTCCGTTCTTCTCCCCGTTATAGACGGGAATTGGGTCCACACTTAAGAAACACGCTTTCGACGTATAGCTTTCTTCTCGCGTCACAACTTGAATGCCAACCGATTCTGCCTTGTACGTAATCATTGCGATCAGCTTCGCAAACGGAAGTTGAATGAATGTCTGCTTGTCAGCTTTTCGCATGTTAACCTTCACCTTCCATTTGTCGTTCCTGCCGATAATAATCGTGTCGATTCCTCGGTCCATCGCAATGTTGACAATCGCACGGCTTGCTTTGTGCATAAAATCGGTAACGCGGTATGCACGTTTACGGTCAAGGTTTTTCAGTTTCCGGGACATGTGTTGTCCTTCCTTCTCCTGCAGTCCGTTCCGTAAGATTCGTATCATCTTCGCCCTTTCTTTGTTGTACTGGTGGTTGATAGATTTCAACACCTTGCCCTTAACAATGACAGGCTGCCCGCCTGTATTATCTGCAATGGCTGCAAGGTTATCAACGCCAA
>NZ_JBUZWC010000013.1:0-105797 GCF_055329585.1 Virgibacillus sp. GM2-2
TCGCCCGCGGAAAGCGCAGTATATTCAAAGATGCGATGGTAGATCCACATATTTTTTGTACTTCATTTAACTTTTTCAGTGCCCTTGTGCGAAAGCACGAGGAAGCTCACCAGCCACCCGCGGAAAGCGCAGTTTATTTCCGGAGTGGTTTTTTACACCATTTTATATTATTGTTCGTATTCTCTTTGATAAACTATTTTATACTTTTTAACTTTTCATTAAGAAGGTGGAATACTTTTTCCAATCTTTCTTTAGGTAAACTAGAGTAGTTATCCCCTACACTCACTTCAAAAAAACTTCCACCTTCAGTTTTATCCTGTATATTGCCAGTCAAACCAATCCCAGTCTCTTCATAAAGTGAAATCAATACGGATTCAAGCTTATCTTTCGGCACATCAACATAAACATGAAACATATTTGACACAGGAACTTTAGGTGTTGTTGATACAGCATGACATTGATTATAGAATTCAGCTAACTCTTTAGCATCAAGATAATACTGACTCATTTTACTTTTTCGTTGCTCGAAATAATGATCTGCACTAACTATATAGGGATAAAGGCTAATCAAATCCCCTCCATGTCGTCTTTTCCATATTTTAGACTCCTCTGTAAAGTCCTGATAACCTGCCAAAATTGCTCCAGCTACTCCTCCAATGCCTTTGTACACTGAAATATAGACACTATCAAAGAGTGCACATACTTCAGCAGCTGTCTTTTGGTAATAAGGAAGCACTTCTAGCAGACGCGCCCCATCCAAATGAATTTTAATATCATTTTCCCGACAATAAGAAGAAATAGCTTCAAGTGTTTGAAACGCTGGTAATTGTCCACCAATTTCTCGTTGTGGCAGTTCAAGCAATACACAAGCTACATTTTCTTTCATGTTCACAACATCTTCCAATTGAATAACACGCTCTTTATCCGCGAGTAAAATTGACTCAATATGATGCAATTCCTTTAAACCATCTTGTTCATGAATTTCAAGGTGACATAGCGGATGGTAAGCAACCTTTTTCACCTTTTTTTGATCACACCAGATTCTTAATGCAATTTGTTGTGCCATCGTTCCACTTGGAAAAAACACGGCAGATTTTTCACCTAAATAATTCGCCATTTTTGCTTGAAATTCTTCGATAATGTTACCACCACCATAAATATCACTTTCTTGTTGACCCTCAACATTCTCCAGTACATCTTTTAACACTTGAATATTTCTCGGACCATGCCCTGCCACTTGGTGATCAGTATGTTTATATGCGTTAAATAATGTGGATTTTTCATTCATTTTTTCTCCCCCATTTCCACTCAACTATAGGATAAGCTTAGCCTTTTTTCTTATTTTTCACAAATCTTTTTAGAACGCAAATATGTGTAAAGACTACATATATAAAAATTCGGCAAAAATAGGTATGGAATACATTACAAATTATATGAGGGATAATACTTATGGAACTACAATTGATTGAGGTATACGCACCCGAAAATTTTAATTATCAACATGACCTGTTAGAGGACTTCTCTTATACTTCGTATTGGGTGTCTAACGTAAACGATGAAGTACGTATTCGGATTTTGGTCGAGAAACAAGCTGCAGAAGAAATATTGAATTTCCTGGAGAAATTAGCGTCTGATGAGCATAGTCAATTCGATGCGTTACTATACACAGTTAAAGCGTATATTCCAAGCAAATATCATGAAAAAAATACACCTAAAGATGACAATGAGCAATTTGAAAGAGCAAGCAGGTTGGAACTGTATTCAGTTGTAGAAACTTCTAGTAAGATTGACAGTAGTTTTTCTTGGTTTACTGTGTTTGCTGCACTCGTTGCAGCTGTTGGTGTTATTCAAAATAATCCCGCTTTAGTTTTAGGAGCGAATATTATCGACCCATCCATTAGACCGATTACAGGCGTTTCCTTTTCTTCCGTCCTTGGTGAAAAGAAATTAATTCGGCAATCGATCATTACAGCTGTGTATGGTCTCTTCATTTCCATTACCATTGCGGCATTATTAGGCTATTTACTCCCCCTTCCTGTTAACAGCGAGGAATTTCAAGCGCAAACCGAAGTTCGTCTATTGGATATTGTCGTTGCTATTTCCGCTGGAGCAGCAGGGGCAATTTCTTTTGTAAAACGTTCACAAGGACAACTAGTAGGGGTAATGATCTCACTAGCTGTATTACCCCCAGCAATTGTTTTAGGTATGATGATTGGTGCTGCCCAATTGGAGTCTGCCATCCAACCGTTGTTATTACTTTTCATTAATATTAATTCGATTCTGTTGTCAGCTATCATTGTGTTTTGGTTTAGTGGCATCAAACCAGTTAATTGGAAAGACCTAAAAGAAGCTAGCACATCACGTGTTAATTCCCTACTGTTCACTGGTGCGATTTTTCTTATATTGATTGCTACTGTTATCTTTCTACAATTTTAGTTATGTCGTCTGGCAGATAATTCTTCATGGACCATAGAATACATTTTCTCAACACCAGCGCTTGACGCTTCGAAGCTATGGGCATTCTCTATACTAATCCCTACATTTCCAGCTTCAGCAATCGCATCCATATTCGCACCAATAAACATGAATTCCCAACCGTTTTCTTTTTCCTGACGTTGAATCATTTCTTTTATTTTTTGGTGCGAAAATTCGCGACTTGCATTTCCCAAACCATCAGTGGTGATCACAAATAATACCTTCCCTGCTTTTGTTTCATCACTAACATCGAAATGTCTTTTATTAACCTCTAAAATCGTTTTTCCTATTGCATCCAGCAATGCTGTCGTTCCTCTAACATAGTATTCTTTATCTGTTAATCTCACGCTACTTGCATCAACTCCACTCCAGAGCACTTCATAATGGTCATCAAAAAGCGCAGCTGTTAAAATCGTTTCTCCATCTAGTTTGCCTTGCTTTTCGATTAAAGCATTAAATCCACCTATCGTATCATTTTCTAGACCACTCATTGATCCACTTCGATCAAGTAAAAAGATAATTTCAGTGAGATTTTTATTCATTTTCAACATCCTCCTAAGTTTTACATCATGGTATAATAGTAGCTAACTTTATCTACCCTGTGGTCGCCTGAAAAGCGACAATTTAGGAGGCATCTTCATGCTTACAAAAAAACTGATCTTAGAGTTACAGGAATACATTGATATTCACATGGAGCAGTTTATTTCCTATAGCCAACCTCTCTTTGATGAAAGTGTTGTATACGATCATGCTATTGGAAATGAAATCGATAACTTTGTTAAACGTAAACGAAAGCCAGGTTTTCATGATGTACTATTCGATTTTATTGACCAAAATGGTGCTAGCGATTCTGATATATACAATAAAGCTGGAATTGATCGCCGACACTTTTCCAAAATTCGGTCCAATCCAAACTACCGTCCCAAGAAAAATACAATTCTTGCGCTTGCACTAGCACTTGAATTATCAAAAGAGGATATCGATACAATACTAACTTCAGCTGGATATTCATTTGCAAACAGTGAAACATCTGATTTGGTCCTTCAGTTCTGCTTAGAGAAAAAGATATATAATATTCATGATGTAAACGAAATGTTGGATTATTATAGCTTGAAGCCGTTAAATGGATAAACTATTCCTATATCGGCTTCAATGTTTCTTCTTCAAAAAATACATTACGTAACGCAAATTCCTTAGGAGCAGAAAAAATCCTTCTTATTCTAGCGATACTTTCATGCTCTACACCTGGAGTATATGGGAATTCTAGCCTTAGTTTATCGGAATAAATCCACCTATATAATTTTGCCTTTGACTGTCTGTTTCCGACATACTCAATAACAGCTGCAACCTTAGTGAGTCTTTCCAATTCTTCTTTACTTAAATTATCCACTTCATTCTCATCAAACCTTAACTCATCAAATTTCCTTTCATAGTCAGTTGAATAGAGGTCAATCAATAAATTGGTCAAAGCAAAGTTAAAATCATCCGATTTAATTATACCGAGAATTTTTTCCATGGCTTATTTAAATCCTTTCCAACATAATTTAAAAACATTTTTTGCCTATCTCCCAAATACTTTCTGCCTATAAATTTATCAAACACAGTCATAACATCCTCTAATGTGTCAATTTTCAGATGGCTAATTAATAATTCAGCATCATTAAAATCCCTGTACGGTTCTGGCCTGGCCGAAAGAATCTTCATTGCCAACATTTGTTCCGCACTCGGCGTGAGGATTTTTAGATTTTTATAATGATAAACTTCCTCCAATTTTTCATCTTTAACATACTTTAACGGTTCTTTTATATCTTGATTGATCCAGTCATTATTTAAACCATACGTTTCAGTAATATCAACTAATATATTTTCTATTTGCGAAGATGTATTGAATATAGCATCAATATCCTTTGTTGCTGGTCTGGCATCAAAACAGGCCATCATAACTGTCCCACCATAAATATTTAACGTCAGTTTCAATTTGTTTTCCCCAAGTTTTTCATCTAATATCTCCATTATTTCTAAAAAAAGCTCTTTCGTTATCTTTTCCAACCAGTTCACACCCTTTATGTTTTCATTGTGATTTTGACATCTCCATTCTATATATCCTAATTTTACCACAAATGAATCCACTGTAATCACAGTCTAGTGCTCATTTAATACCCAACTAACTGTTACAAACTTGAAATGTTCTGTTACATATCAACCTTTCTTTTCCACTACTCACAAAAAATGTATTTTTTCTCAGGTAGGCAAAAATTCCCACGCAACGACCTATTATAATAATGATAACGGTTGCGAAGTGTACTAGTTTAATAGGGATATTTTGGATAATGCGAAAGTATGTTACATTTAGTAGCCTTTTAATAGAGAACTAATCTACTAGGGGGTTACGAAAAATGAGCAAACTGAAAAAATTAATTCTCGCATCAAGTATATCTATTGGCGTATTGGCACTACCTGTAGCTGCTAGCGCTTCATCTTATACCGTAAAGGAAGGCGAGTCGTTCTGGTCGATTGCTAATAAGTTTGACATAAGTCTATCAAACCTACAAATCGCTAATCAACGTTCTGGAAGCCTTCTGTATGCAGGTGAAACAATTCGAATTCCAAATGATATTTCCTACGAGGATAAAAAACTAATGGCACAGCTTGTGCATGCTGAAGCGAAAGGTGAACCATATGCAGGAAAGGTTGGTGTCGCTACAGTTATTTTAAACCGTGTGGATCATGGAGAATTTCCAAACACAATTGAAGGTGTCATTTACGAACGTGAAGGTGGAAGCTACGCCTTTACACCAGTACAAAATGGAACCATCAACCAAGCCTATGATGCAGAAGCAATGCGAGCTGTGAATGAAGCAATCGCATTTAGAGGTCAAGGACAAGGGTCTTTATACTTCTATAATCCGCAAACTGCAACAAGTGACTGGATTCTAACACGTGATGTGACAGTTACTATTGGAGATCATCGATTTGCTAAGTAATGTTGTACACAACTATAAGTAGTTCAACTTAAGTTTTTATTCTTAAGTTGAACTACTTTTTATTATGCTATTTTAATCATATCCAAAGTTGTTAAATTGAAAGAGGAGTTGCACCAGAAATACTGCTGGTGACAACCCCTCGTCATTTTAAATGACAGTTTTTTAATCAACACTATTTAAAAAATCTTTCATTGTTCGCATAAATTCTTCTGTTTCTTCCATATAGGCCATATGCGCGCTTTTTTCGAAGACATGAAACTTGCTATTTGGTGTTAGTTCACTGAAGTAGTTAGTCGATTCTGGTGTCGCTTCATCATATCTACCGCACGTGTACAATGTTGGTACGTTTAACGTTTTAAGTTGTTCTGTACAATCAAAGTTTTTCAGATTACCTGTCACATGAAACTCAGAAGGTCCCCACATAATTTTGTAAATTTCACGGTTTTTATACTGTGCCCCTTGTTTAAAGAAATCTTCCATTCCATCTAATCTACAAATGAAGTATTTGCCAAATACTTTCGTTGCTTCTCTATATTCTTCGGAATCAGTGGTACCATTTTCTTCACATCTTTTCAACGTTTGTTGAACATCGACTGGTAATTTTTCACGGTTCCGTTCCTGATCCTTCGCCCACAATGGTGCACTTAAGCACGGACTCGAAAATATAATGCTCTTCACACCTTCAGGATGTGCTAAGTAGTATGCCGCAGCTAATGTTGTCCCCCATGAATGACCTAGAACGTGAAATTCCTTCAATTGAAGTCCTTCTTTTAGCTGGTGCAATTCTTCCACAAATCGATCGATATGCCACAACGATGTGTCGGAAGGTCGATCAGACTTACCGCATCCCAATTGATCATAAAAAATGACTGGACGATCTTCCGCTAGAGCTTTTAATCCTTGTAAAGAATAGCAAGACGATCCTGGTCCACCGTGTAAGATGATGACCGGTGTATTATTAATGTGAGCACCATGAATCTCATATGATACTTTCCCACCTGTTACTTCGATATAGCCTTGTTCCGTTGTCATGTATTTTCCTCCTACATGCAGTTATCTGTTTAATGTACAATTTCCGTTCAAATTCGTATATCATCGCATGAAAAAGGTGGTAGATTCCCAGTGTTTCGAACTCATTTTCCGGGTAGCTTCCCACCCAATTCTTTGAAGTTCTTTTGCAATTAACCTATTAAAAAATCCATGTCCCATTAACACAACATTACCGCGCTCATTTGCATAGTCGATTAATATTATGGATGCTTTCTTCGCCCTAACTTTAGCATCCTTTAACGACTCACAACCATTAGAATACCCACAAAACCAAAGCAACCTCAATATGACTGCCCAAACTGTTGGTTTTAATTTCAAACCGAATAAATCAATTTTAAGAACCGGTAGCTCTGTTTCGCAAAATAAAGCATCTGAAATAGTAGAAGGATTTGGATGTAAAAATTGAGCAGATACAATAGACCGCTTCAAATTACTGGTAATCACAACGTTTGCATTCGTCACTTTTTCAATAGTTTCAGAAGGATAAGCGTTTTCCTCAGAAACTCCGTTATTGTTATAGGTATCTACCCAACCTCTAAAATCTCTACATGTAATAGGCTTATCATCAATCCAAATTGATTTACCGTGCCTTACCAATGATATTTCCATAATAAGCTCCTAAATTGCACACATTATCCTCTATACTTAATAGCCAATCCTTTTAAAAAGTTCCTTGCGTATCGATCTCCACACTCTTTATAATTCTTGTGTCCTTCTTTTCGTAGTAGAGCACTTAATTCACCTTTGGTTATCGTGACGCCTGCTATTTGTAAGATATCTATTATATCTTCACTCGTTAATGTTAATGCTATTTTCACTTTTTTGAGCATAACATTATTAACACTTGAATTATTCTTTATCGATCGATCTAGTTTGATTGGCTGACCATCCTTTGATTTTTGTATTCCTCGTTTATAAATAATCAGTCCATTTAGAAACGACTCTAACATACTGTTTGTACACCGCATGTGCTCTTCAGATTCATCGACATCCATTAGATCCTGATCTGATTTTGTCAGTAACTTTATGACTTCTTCTATCGTTACTTCATCGCCACCATGTTTAACTATTTCTACTACTGTTTTATTTTTTAAATCCAGTGCATATCTCAATCTAATTAAAATATCGTTATTATCCATTTCTAGACCTCCAGTTAGGTTGAAAATTTAACCTTCACTCAAAGTTATCGAGCAACTCTCGCACTTCATCTGTTGTCTCTGTTTCCATCAGTTTATTTCTCAATTCACTTGCCCCTCGGAACCCTCTAACATATATCTTAAAAAAGCGACGAAGCGGCTTAAATGGTCGTGGTTCTAATTTTGAATATTTATCAAAGAGATCCAACTGCAACCGTAAAAGATCAAGGAGTTCCTCACTAGTATGATCTTTCGGCTCTTTTTCAAAGGCAAATGGATTTGTAAAAATACCGCGCCCAATCATAATCCCGTCAACACCGTATTGATCCACAAGTTTCATACCAGTTTGGCGGTCAGGGATATCACCGTTGATGGTCAAAAGTGTATCTGGTGCTACCTCGTCACGAAGTTTTTTAATTTCCGGGATTAGTTCCCAATGAGCATCTACTTGGCTCATTTCCTTTCTTGTACGTAAATGAATGGAAAGGTTAACAATGTCTTGCTTTAATAAGTGTGTTATCCAGTCTCGCCATTCGTCCACATACGTGTAACCAAGCCTTGTTTTCACGCTTACGGGCAATCCTCCTGCCTTTGCAGCTTGTATAAGTTCTGCTGAAACTTCAGGACGACGGATAAGGCCACTACCTTTTCCGTTCCCTGCCACATTCGCTACAGGACAGCCCATATTGATATCCAAACCTTTAAATCCAAGTTCCGCCATACCAATACTCATTTCTCGAAAGTACTCGGGCTTGTCCCCCCAAATATGGGCAACCATTGGTTGTTCATCTTCGGTAAAAGTCAAACGCCCACGCACACTCTGTTTCCCTTCTGGGTGACAATAACTCTCAGAGTTTGTAAACTCCGTAAAAAACACATCAGGTCTGGCAGCTTCCGTCACTACATGACGAAAAACAACATTCGTCACATCTTCCATTGGTGCCAGTATAAAAAACGGTCGTGGTAATTCACGCCAAAAATTATCTATCATAATCAAGCTCAAATCCTCTCATTATGGGATGCTATGTCAAACTCTTGTCCTTAGAAAACTAGGCTTATCACCAAGCTTTAATGACGAAGCCTTAGTTGCCCTTATACTGATATTCATAAAACTTACATTTTCCTATCAGTACAAAAATAAAAAGCAGAGATGTCCCTGCTTCTTTTATACTTATACCATGTTTAAGCACTTTTTAGCAAATTGATTGGGTTTTATGGATTGGACACAAAGGACCCCGATTCCGCAAATGATTATTTTCACGAAATCAGGGCTGAAATGGCAAATAACTATACATTTTCCTTTTATTCTTTAACGAATTCCTTCGTGCTTCTCACTGTATCAATGGAGCGAACTGATTGTTCTATTTCTGCACGTTTGGGTTCTAAGAATGGAGGTAACGATAATTTCTCTCCAAGCGTTTCATACGGTTCATCTCCCATAAAACCAGGACCATCCGTAGCAAACTCAAATAAGATTTGTGGTGCAACTCTTGCGTATAAAGACTCAAAAAAGTGACGATTTACATACCCAGATGTGGAAAATCCAAAATTACTCATTCGCTCGGTCCATTCATCTAATACGGAGCGATCCTCTACTCGGAACGCCGTATGGTGTACCGTACCATAACCTTGTCGTGCTTCAGGAAGGATCGCATTATATTCTACAATTACTGAGGCACCATTACCGCCTTCCCCTACTTCAAATAACTGGAATGATCCTTCTTTAGCAGTCTCTTTAAATAATAAGACTTTTTCCAGCATTTCTTTAAAATAATCGACGTTCGCAATACGAATAAAGACAGGGCCTAAACCAGTAATTGCATATTCCAGTGGAATTGGACCTTTTTGCCAAGGTGTACCTGATTCTACCCCTTTATTGAATTCATCTGAAATCAATTGATACTGTTGGTCATCAAAATCAACGAAAGAGAGCGTTTTCTTCCCAAATTGTTCGTTAATTCCAGTATGTTTTACCTCTAACCGGTCAAAACGTTTTACCCAATAGTCCAAAGCTGCATCACTTGGCACCCTGAATGACGTCTTTGAAATCTCATTCGTGCCGTGTACCCCTTTCGGAATGCCTGGAAAGTCAAAGAATGTCATATCTGTTCCGGCGCTGCCTTTATCATCTGCAAAAAATAAATGGTAGGTTTGTATATCATCTTGATTAACCGTCTTTTTAACTAAACGCATTCCTAAAACATACGTAAAAAATTCATAGTTCTTTTCTGCACTACTTGTAATAGCCGTTACATGGTGTATTCCTTTTATTTGGTTCATGTTAATTCCTCCAATAATATTTTTAATTTATTTAATGGCTGTTATCCTTTTTGGCCACTCTCTTCAATAGGAGATAATTTTGCTTCAATCTCCGCTCGTCTTTCCTCCAAAAATGGGGGTAAATCAAGTTCTTCACCTAAATGTTCCACTTCTCCATCAATTGTAAATCCTGGTCCATCTGTTGCAATTTCAAAGAGAATCCCGTTTGATTCACGGAAATACAAACTCTTAAAATAAAAGCGGTCAACAATCCCTGAGGAATGGAAACCTCTTTCTTTTACTTGTTCTTCCCAGTAGGCAAGCTCTGAATCATTTTTTACACGAATCGCCAAATGATGAATACTACCCCGACCTGGTTTTTCGGAAGGACCGTCCAATAATTTCACTATGATTTCGCCAAATACCTCTCCTTTGATTGATTGAAAAATCGCTTCGGTATCTGTACGGCTTATCTCTGTGTAGCCAAACATGTCTGTAAGCGTGTTTGCTAATTTATCGAGTCTACGTACTGTCATTTCCACTGGACCCATACCTTGAATTTGATGTTCAGCAGGTATCGTGGATTTTTCCCATGTTTCCCAGTGCTTCATTTTTTCTCCGTTTGAAACAATTAACACCATACGCAGTCCTTCAGAGTCTTCAAACTTTAAGGCAGGATGATTGGCATACGTTGTGATGTCACCGTGTTGCACACCATATTCCTCAAATCGTACTTTCCAGTATTTTAGACTGTCCTCTGAAGGGACCAGTAATCCGATTCTAGTAATTGCATTGGTACCACGATAGGTGTTTCCTACTAGCGGAATTTCAAAAAATGATAATTCAGTTCCCGGGCTTCCTGTTTTATCTCCGTAAAATAAGTGATACATTGACGGATCATCTTGATTAACCGTCATTTTCACACGACGTAAACCAAGCACATGCTTGTAAAAGTAATTATTTTGATTTGCGTTTTTTGTAATCATGGAAATGTGGTGATGTCCAGGAATTTTATACATATAAAAAGCCTCCCTTTTTTCGGTTTACTAGTCAAGTGATAGTCAAAAAAATTAGTAGCATAGCATCATACCACTTATTTTAATTTACTTTCGGTATTTTTTTGCAATTTAGTCATGAGCTCATATAATGTTTCCTGCTCTTCCTCTGTCAAACAATCATCGACAAGGGACGTCTGGAAAGAAAGTTGGTGTTCAAAAACCTCTTGCATTTTATCTTCCCCTTTTGGAGTAAGGGTAATCCATTTGGTTTTCCAGTCCTGCTTACGCTGTAAATATCCTTCTTGCTCAAGTCGAGAAAGCATGCGTGAAATCCCGCCCTCAGACACCGTTACTTTTACAGCCAGCTCACTTTGTGTGATTGGCTGATAAGTTGATACCTGATTTAATACATCAAACTGTGCAACCGTAATACCAAACTGTTTTAAGAATTCATTCGATAATAAATTACTTTGATGTGTAAAACGAGTAATACGTACCCAGATTAGTGAACCAAGTGTATTTTTTCTCATTAAACTCATTTCCTTTCGTCACTATCACTTTACATGTTAACTGATAAAAAATCAAGAGAAATATCTCGAAGTGAGGATATTTTTTATAACTCTCTTATTAACTGTTCTTCAGTTGATTTTCGATCAGATCAGTAAATAAATGAGCGTAAAAAACTTGTGTGACAATCAAGAATATAAAATAAAACCCGTATCATAACAAAATTTTATGATACAGGTTTTAAAACTTTTAAAGCTATTTAAAAATAAAGTGAAACTTCATTCAAGGGGTTACTCCCCGTCAAACTTCGATAAACTTCTAAGCTCTTCACAACTACTGCTCTTTAATTATCTTGCCTACGTTATATCCCTTGCACCATGGATTATGGTAATAACAATAACACTCGTTTCTGTAACCTTATATATTAATCTGTAACTATGGATAAATATTTCTCTAACATCTTGATCCCTTATTTCAGGAACAACTCGCCCTCGATATGGAAGTTCAATTAACGATTGTGCCTTATCCATCGTGTTCTCATAAAAAGATTTTGCATAATACGGTGAGTCATCTGCTATATATTCAACAATACGATGTAAATCCTTATAAGCTGATATTGACCAAATTATTTTTCGAACCATTTATCCATACTTTCTCTTACCTCGGAATGGGACATAATATTACCTTCACTAATATCCTGTAATCCTTTATTAAACTTTGAGTGAACGTAAAGTGAATACTGGATATCCTCCATCGAACAATTATCAGGTAATTTGTCAATCAACTTTTTTACTTCATCTTTCAACATTGCTCTCACCTCAATTTTATTATAATCATAAGCATATTGTTATGGCAATTAAATAATTTATTGCTACACACTCCAAGTGAATTGAGAAGATAGAATTGATGTCTTTAGGCATATTTGCACCTTACGTTAGTGGATGTGAACATGTGTATGATTTTACTCTTGAGGGAACATATCAATTTAAGATTTACCCGTTCATTAACTTTTGTAACACCAATTTCGTTATTTATTATATTATTCCACAAGATATGTTCTTAATAATAATCAATATTATCTTCTTTTCATATCTTCTTCATAGACATCTAATATTCCCTCATACTCTTTAGGATTATCATTTTCACAATCTAGCTGAATTACCCGATCAACAAAACCTTCAAAAGCATCTGGGTTATACCAAGGTTCCTTAATGGTCAGAAATATCACCTTTTTAGTTCTTTGCCGTTCTGTTATTTCTCTAAGCATTTGAATCTCTTCTTCATTTTTTGTGACACTTTGAATTGGCCAAATAATTATAAAGTCAAACTCACGATGATCATACTTTCCTACATAATTATTAGTGGTTAGATTATCGAAGTAAATTGTTAAATTAGATAATCGCATAGCTTCTCCATATTTTTTAGGAACTTTAACTTTATGTAGTTCTGCCCATCTAAAGAAGTTTTTCATTCCATCACTAGCTGTATGAATTAGAAAAATCAATCCTTTTAAATTTCCTTGTTTATTAAGTGCTTTTAGTAGTACTTGATGTTTTTCGGTATCTGCAATCCCCCGTAATAATAGTGATTTTTCATTATCATTATTAATGAAATTTACTATTTGATTATAAGCGTTTTTTACATCGCTCATTTGAAACCACCCCTTCAGCATCATTGTATTACCGTGGAAATTTTCAGTCAAATAAAGTTAGACAAGCTGCTAGAATTATTTTTTCCTTCCTTTCATCCTTAACTTCATTTTATATCGCGGAAATATTCCGTCAATTCGGAAACAAATAAGCTCATGATTTCCTACCGAACCAACAATTTGAAGGAACTTTGGTACAAAAATGAACGTTTTTTGGACTATTTTCCATTAATTTTTCATTGTTTTTGTAGAGTTGAAATAAATATTTCCGAAAAACTATAGGGAAAAAATAAAGAAAGAAGCGGATTACATATTGGGGTGTTTTTGGAATCGTATTGGATTAGGCATAACAAAAATCCCGGGTTCATATTGGAATAAACCCGAGATTCTACCGAAGCGGTTCCAGAAATCGGAAATGTTTATTTTCACTGATAAATGTTTATATTAGTTAGACAAATTTATTTTCAAGTATTGCTACATTCTCCACATGCCCAGTTTGAGGGAACATATCCACCGGCTGCACTTCTTTTGTCTCATATTCGCCATCTTCCAACACACGTAAGTCGCGTGCCAATGTCGATGGATTACATGAAACGTATACAATCCGTTTCGGTTTCATAGCAATCATTGCCTTCAATAATTCTTCGTCACAACCTTTGCGCGGAGGATCGACAACAATTACGTCAGGCTGTAATCCTTGAGATGTCCACCATGGCATCACTTTTTCCGCTTCTCCTACAAAAAATTCCGCGTTAGTAATCCCGTTTAACTTGGCGTTTTTCTTCGCATCACTGATGGCTTCAGGAACAATTTCAACACCGTACACCTTCTTTGCTTTTTGTGCCAAAAACAACGATATCGTTCCAATACCGCAATATGCATCAATGACAATATCCTCACTATCAATATTTGCATACTCTAATGCTTTATCATAAAGAACTTTCGTCTGTGTTGGATTTACTTGATAAAACGATTTAGCCGATATGGCAAAGGTAATATCACCAATTTTATCATGAATATATGCATCGCCCCATAGTACTGTTGTCTTTTTACCTAGAATGACATTTGTCAGCTTCGGATTTACATTATGAACAATTGATTTCAAGTTCGGATATGCTTTCGTCAACCCTTGAATCAATTCATCTTTGTGCGGCAATTTATCCGTTCGAGTTACTAGTACCACCATAATGTCTTTTGTTACTTCACCTGTCCGAACCATAATGTGACGCAATACTCCTGTGTGCTTTTCTTCATTATAGGCTTTGATACCGAGAAGATTTGCGGTGTCTCGTACTGTTTTCACAACATCATTAATGACCTCATTATGTGTCGAACACGTTTCGGTATTTTCAATGATTCGGTGGCTGCGCTTTTGATAAAAACCTGTAATTAACTCACCGTTCTTCTCACCTACAGGAATCTGCACCTTGTTTCGATAATGCAGTGGATCATCCATTCCGATGATTGGATGTACGGGAACATGCTCCAAGTGGGCGATTTTCTTCATTGCACTCTTCACTTGGTTCATTTTCATCTCTAGCTGCAGACGATAGCTCATGTGCTGGAGCCCGCAGCCATTACAATGGACGTCACACACTGGTTCAATTCGCTCAGGGCTTGTTTTCATAAACTCAAGGACTTTTCCGAACCCAAAGTTTTTGTTAACCTTTATTACTTTTACGACCGCTTCCTCGTTAGGTAAAGCGTTTGGTACAAATAATGGATACCCATTAACCTTCCCCACACCACTACCTTCGTGTGTTAGATCTTCAAATGTTAGGTTAATTGTATCGTTCTTTTTTACTGGTGCTTGTTGTTTTGCCATGAATACCTTCCTTTACGTACTTCTACAGTTGTCTTTTATTTTACCACAAAAACATTTTGTATTTTTGTGATAAAAATAGAAAAGACTGCTATTACTAGCAGCCATGTTTCTCCAAAAATTTATCGGATACAAAGAATTCAATGTGTTTCGTTAGGTTGGTAAATTCTCCTGGTAACAAACCACCGAACTCTCCATCAATATTTAATTGCATTTTTTCCTCAGGGATGACTTTGACGTGCTTTGCCTGCGTGTAAATGACATGCTTGTCTTCCAAATGTGCACCACGCAGTGCTAGGCTAGCAATTCGAATAAATTCAGCCAAATTTGCTTTTCGTAAGATGATTAAGTCAAAATATCCATCATCAAATCGTGCTGAAGGTGCGAGCTTTTCAAAGCCACCAACAGAGTTTGTATTGGAAACGAGGAATAACATAATATCTTCTTCTAGAACCTGTCCATCATACTCAATCCTTACCTTGGTTGGCTTAAGTGATGGTAGCATTTCGATGCCTTTCATATAGTACGCTAGTTGACCAAGCATGGTTTTCAATCGACTTGGAACCTCATATGTTAGTTCGGTTAATTTTCCACCACCAGCGATATTCATGAAATAGCGATCGTTTACTCGGCCGATATCTAAAAACATCGATTGCTCTTGTAAAATAACATCAACTGCTTTATTGATATCGCGTGGAATACAAAGTGCACGTGCGAAATCATTTGTTGTTCCTACTGGGATGATGCCAAGTTTCGGACGGTACTCTTGTTCAGCTAATCCATTAATCACTTCATTTATCGTTCCATCTCCACCGCAAGCAACTACTAGGTCATAACGACGCTCAACTGCAGTTTGTGCAGCTTTAACAGCATCACCTTCACACGTTGTTGCATGGGCTGATGTTTCGTATCCTGCTATTTCAAACCGTTCTAAAACGGTTGGTAATTCTCGTTTAAATGCCTCACGGCCAGACGTAGGATTGTAAATAATTCGGGCCCGTTTCATAAGGTCCCCTCCCTCTATTGCATGTAAAGATTTTGTAAATTTATTATCACATACAAACACTATCATAGTCCTTTTGAAGTAATTTGAAAAGGTTTAACTAAAATTTTTTTCACTGATAGGAAAATTTTCGTTTTAAGGAAATCGGTATAATGGCAACTATGGCTTTTGCAATGAAAGCTTGGCGATTTATATGTTATTTTACATAGAAATGACCACCCAATTGTAGGGTAGCCATTTCCTTCTATCGCTTATTCATTTCCTCTAACAATAGCTTATTCACCATTGGAGGGTTTGCTTGACCTTTTGTTTGCTTCATGACTTGCCCTACTAAGAAGCCTAACGCGCGATCTTTACCATTTTTAAAATCAATGATCGATTGTTCATTGTCATCTAAAATTTTCGTAATAATCTCGCGTAATTGACCTTCATCAGAGATCTGAACAAGTCCTTTATCTTTAACGATTTGCTCTGGATCTCCACCCTTTTCAACTAACTCAGCAAAAACTTTTTTTGCAATTTTAGATGATATCGTTCCATCTTCAATTAACGTAATCATTTTTCCAAGCCCTTCTGGAGTTAACGCTAAATCATGAAGTTCTTTTTGATGTTTATTCATGTATTCAAACACTGCACCCATAAGCCAGTTTGATGCTTGTTTTGTATCGGCACCATGCGTAATAGTTTCCTCTAGAAAGTCAGCCATTTCCTTTGAGTTTGTAATAATTGCGGCATCATATTCCGGTAGTTCTAATTCCATCATAAAACGTTCTTTCCGAGCATCTGGTAGTTCAGGAATCTGCTGACGAATTCGATCCATCCATTCGCCATCAATAGATAAATGTACTAGGTCAGGTTCAGGGAAATAACGGTAATCATCTGAGCCTTCTTTAACCCGCATCAGAATAGTTTCTTTTGTTTTTTCATCGTAACGACGAGTTTCTTGTAAAATCTCTCCACCTGAAAGAAGTTCTTTTTCTTGGCGTTTTTCCTCAAACTCTAATCCTTTTTGAACGAATGTGAAAGAATTTAAGTTTTTCAATTCCGTTTTTACACCGAATTCTTCTCGCCCAATTGGTCGGATGGATAGGTTTGCATCACAACGAAGCGAACCTTCTTCCATTTTACAATCGGAAACACCCGTATATTGAATAATGTTTTTCAATTTTTCCAGGTAAGCATATGCTTCCTCAGGAGAACGCATATCCGGTTCAGATACAATCTCAATTAGTGGAGTACCTTGACGGTTAAAGTCCACTAACGAGTAGCCATCATCACCATGTGTAAGCTTTCCAGCATCTTCTTCCATATGCAAGCGCGTGATTCCAATACGCTTTTTCTTTCCATTCACTTCAATCTCAATCCAGCCGTTTTCACCGATTGGTTTATCAAACTGCGAAATCTGATATGCCTTCGGGTTGTCCGGATAAAAATAGTTTTTACGGTCAAACTTTGTATCCGTTGCAATTTCACAGTTCAGTGCCATTGCAGCTTTCATTGCAAAGTTTACTGCTTCTTCGTTCACAACTGGTAGTACTCCAGGGTACCCTAAATCGATCGGATTCACATTCGTATTTGGTTCAGCGCCAAAGTGGTTGGGGCTTGGGCTAAACATTTTTGATTGTGTTTTTAATTCAACGTGTACTTCAAGTCCAATAACTGTTTCGAAATTCATTACTTTGCACCTCCAAGCTGAGGTCGTTTTGTATGGTGATCCGTTGCTTGCTCATATGCATGCGCAGCACGGAAAATTGTTTCTTCGTCAAAATGTTTTCCAATTACCTGTAAGCCAATCGGCAATCCATTCTCTGAAAATCCACAAGGAATGGAAATGCCAGGGATACCAGCTAAATTGACTGGGATTGTTAAAATATCGTTTGTGTACATTGTCAATGGATCATCTGTTTTTTCTCCAACTTTAAAAGCTGGCGTTGGGGTTGTTGGCCCAATAACGACATCATAACTTTCAAATACTGCTGCAAAATCATTGTTAATAAGCTTACGTACCTTTTGAGCTTTCTTGTAGTACGCATCATAATAACCAGATGATAATGCATACGTTCCAAGCATGATACGGCGTTTTACTTCATCACCGAATCCTTCACTACGAGACATTTTAAACATATCTAACATATTAGTTGCATTTTGTGAACGTACTCCATATCGAACCCCATCAAAGCGAGCAAGGTTAGCAGACGCTTCTGAAGACGCTAGTAAGTAATACGTCGCAACAGCATATTTTGTATGTGGTAAGGAAACTTCTTCCCATTCTGCACCAAGGGATTCATAGACCTTTAATGCTTCTAGAACAGAGTCCTTTACTTCTTTAGAAACACCTTCACCTAGATACTCTTTTGGTACTGCAATTTTTAGACCTTTTACATCACCTGATAGAGCATCAGTAAATTTCGGAACTTCTGTATTTCTACTAGTAGAATCCATTTCATCATGTCCTGCAATTACTTCCAATACACGCGCACTATCCTCGACGGTGCGTGTTAGTGGACCAATTTGATCAAGTGATGATGCAAATGCAACAAGTCCGAATCTAGATACACGGCCATATGTAGGCTTTAACCCAACAACGCCACAAAATGCTGCTGGTTGACGAATCGAACCACCGGTATCCGAACCTAGTGAAAATAATACTTCGCCAGCAGCTACTGCAGCAGCAGAACCACCACTTGAGCCACCGGGAACGTAATCTAAGTTCCACGGATTACGCGTTGCCGCATAGCTTGAATTTTCATTGGATGACCCCATTGCGAATTCATCCATATTTAATTTTCCAATATTAACTGCCTTAGCATCGTTCAATTTTTGAACAACAGTCGCATCATAAAGTGGATCGTCAAAGTTGTCCAAGAATTGACTAGCACATGTAGTACGAAGGTTTTTCGTTACAATATTGTCCTTAATTCCAACTGGCATCCCAAATAATAATGCAGCCGCATCTGGATTTTCTGCATCCAACTGCTTCGCTTTTTCAAGTGCTCGCTCTTTATCCAGCGTCAAAAAAGCTTGTACATCTTGATCAACATCTTCTATCCGCTTGTATGATTCATTTACAAGATCTGTAACGGTAATCTCTTTGTTATGTAATTTCTGTTCCAAATCTTTTATCGTGTGATCAAATAATGACATGTTTTATAACCCCCTTAATCCATAACAGATGGCACACGAAATTGCCCGTCTTTTTTATCTGGAGCATTCTTTAGTGCTTCTTCCTGTGTAATCCATTGTCTTGGCTCATCTTTTCTAAGTACATTCTTAGAATCCAGTACGTGTGTAGTTGGTTCTATATTGTCTGTATCCAATTCATTTAGCTGTTCAGCATAATCAATAATTTTACTCAACTGTTTCGTGAATTTATCCGCCTCATCATCCGTAATCGCAAGTCGAGCCAAATGCGCAACATGCTTCACATTTTCCTTCGTAATATCCGCCAATTAAAGCACCTCCATAAAAACTCTTACAATACTATTGATAATAGCAGAGTTAGCAGTGTATAAGCAACTAATGGGGAATTACCCCACCAAAAACAAAAAAAGGCCTGAATAGCTTTCCACACTATTCAGGCAAGTCATCATATAGTAATAGGGTAAAAAAAATTGATTAGTAACTCAATTTTTACTTAAAAATATGAGTTACTAATTGAGTAAACACTTGGTTCTCTATCATGTGCTAGATCCGTTGATTTATCAGAGGTAATGAAGAATCCAGCTACTAATAGAGCTCCTAAAGCTGCACTCGCAATTAGCTTTTTCATAGTTATCGCCTCCTTTTAAATAATCGTTATTTGCTCATATGCGTAATTAGCGAGCTTGTAAAACTTTATTGATTCTTTGTATTTATACAACCTCTCATAATGACTACCAAGCATGTTGGAATATATGATAAGGTTTGCATAATCCTTGTGTTGTTTTAGATAAGGGATGTATTCATCTATGACAGTCTTCTCAAATTCTTCATGTTCTTCCTTTATCGCATGATCGAAAGTTTTGATCACATAGTAAAACTGTCTACAGTCCTCGAAATTCTTAAACTTTTTAATTAATTCATATCCCTGCTTAACCATCTCTTTTGCCTTTTCAAAATTATAAATAGTATAATTTTCTCTCACCAAGGATGATACAGCAGCTAGTCTTTCAATTAAAAAAACTTCTTCAGAATTTATTATTTCCGTAAAAAATTTAATTGCTTCTTTAGACTCTCCTTTAGAAGAATATAATGCACCTAGGTTTTGATTAGTTAATTGAATAAGTTGTTTATTTTTAGTGAGTTTTCCAAGGTGTAATGCTAGGTTGAAATTTTTGATTGCCTTTTCATAAACTCTTATTCTTCTATGAGAGATTCCAAGAAGGATATGGCATTGGGCACATCTATAGAAATTATATTTTATCCTGAAGATTTCAATAGCTTTATTAGCATATTCAATACATTCTAAAGTATTTCTTAACTTACTATGTGTTACAGCAATGGTATATTGTAAATCTGCTACATATTCCTCATCTAGATTTAGTTGATTTAGTTTTTCTTCCGCCAGTTTATACATTCTCATTGCTTGATTGAATTCACCTTTGGAAGTACTATAGTTACCTTTAAATTTATACCAGTAAAATTGATGTAAACTGTCAAAGGTGTTAGAGATCTCATTGAGTCTATTAATTTGTTCAAGAGCCTTATCCATATCTTTTGTCACTAAATAATATCTAACCCTATGAATCTCAAAAAGTATTAAATTGTCAGAATGAATATGGCTAAGTAAATTCTCCAATTCTTGATACTTTTCTTCTATTACTTTTTTATCGTTCGTCTCAAACAACAAATCATACCATTCTTGGCATTTCTCCTTGATCGTAACCTCTTTATCATCGTCTCGCTGAACTCCAAGACGTGTACACAATAAGCTGATTACTTCTGGGCTTGGCTCCGTTTTCTGATTCTCAATCTTAGACAAGTATGACATGGAAACGATACCCTCTGCTAATTCCTCTTGTGTCATTCCTTGCTTGATACGTTGTAATTTAATAAAGGGTCCTGTCTCCATCTATATACCCACCTTCTTGATATATCGGGATGAATTACCTTGTGAAATTGGTATATTTATATGATACCATAATTTCAGATAATTCATATTGGGAAAGTTGAGGGGGTAAAACCCTGTTTAAACCACCAAAAACTTTCCTACTTTCCTAAATGTACGAAAAAAAACCTCTTTTTGCAATAAAATATGCAAAAAAAGGTCATTTTTCGTACTAGGTCTTTCCTACTGCCAAGATTCGACAAAGTATTTACTCTCACTTATTTTTGTCTAGCTACAGCTCCTAGCGTCTAGCAAATAGTTAGTCATGATGAACGTAGGGAAAGTACACCCTACTTTTCATATGCCTATCTATTTGTACGAAGCTTTGCAGTCGCTTTCGCCTTTCAATTTAAAACATTTCTGAAGTAGTTTTACCTTGCATGTGATGGATTAGATAGTCTGGTCCACCAGCTTTTGAGTCTGTACCTGACATGTTGAATCCACCAAATGGTTGATATCCAACGATTGCTGCTGTACAGCCACGGTTGAAGTATAGGTTACCAACATGGAAGTCTTGACGAGCTTTTTCTTGATGATCGCGGTTATTTGTAATAACTGCTCCAGTTAGACCGTACTCTGTATTGTTTGCAATTTCGATTGCATGATTGAAATCTTTCGCTTTTGTCAATGCAACAACAGGTCCGAAGATTTCTTCTTGCATGATACGAGCTTCTGGATCAACGTCAGCAAATACAGTAGGGTTTACGAACCAACCTTTGCTGTCATCTCCGTCTCCACCAACAAGTAGTTTACCTTCATCTTTTCCAATCTTGATGTAGTCCATAATTTTATCGTAAGCACCTTGATCGATAACTGGTCCCATGAAATGAGAATTATCAGATGGATCTCCAGCACTTAATTCTTTTGTTAATTCTGCTACACGGTCTTTCACTTGATCATAAACATCTTCATGAATCACTGCGCGTGAACATGCTGAACATTTTTGACCAGAGAACCCGAATGCAGATTGTACAATTGATTGAGCAGCTAATTCAAGATCTGATTCATTGTCCACAACAATCGTATCTTTACCACCCATTTCGATAATTGTACGTTTTAGCCATTTTTGACCTTCATGTACTTTTGCCGCGCGTTCAAAGATTCGAGTACCAACATCTCTTGAACCAGTGAAGCTTACAAAACGTGTACGAGGATGATCAACTAAGTAGTCTCCAACTTCTTTACCTGATCCAGGTACGTAGTTGATTACGCCAGCTGGAAGTCCAGCTTCTTCAAGTACTTCCATCAATTTATATGCAATTACTGGAGTTGAACTTGCAGGTTTTAGTAGGACAGTGTTACCTGTAACCATTGCTGCAACTGTTGTACCCGCCATAATTGCGAATAAGAAGTTCCAAGGTGAAATAACGACACCAACACCTAATGGAATATAGTTATATTGGTTATATTCAATCGGACGACTTTCAATTTTTACGCCATCCTTGAATTTAAGCATTTGACGGCCATAATACTCTAGGAAGTCGATTGCTTCTGCAGTATCTGCATCCGCTTCTTTCCATGGTTTTCCGCCTTCTTTTACAAGATGTGCTGTAAATTCAAATTTACGACGTCGCACAATTGCCGCTGCACGGAATAGAATATCAGCACGCATTTTAGGGTCTGACTTTCTCCACGTTTCAAACTTACTATCCGCAACTTTCATTGCTTGTTCAGCTAGCTCTTTATTAGCTTTTGAAACGTACCCAATTACTTCATCTTTGTTAGCAGGGTTAACAGAAACGATTTTATCTTCTGTTGTAATGCGTTCCCCACCTATAATAAGTGGATATTCTCCACCAAGATCAGCTTCTACCTTTTTAATTGCTTCTAGCATAAGCTTTTTATTTTCTTCTACTGTGAAGTCTGTAAAAGGCTCGTGTTTGTACGGTACTACCATGAAAAAAAACCTCCTTGATAATTAAGCAATTTACTCCATGATTGCGTTTTCATAGCACAAAAGCGTAAGTGCCCGTTTATTGGCGTATGACCTGCACCCACACAATGTGGGTAGTTCAATGTTGCCTCGCAAAGTGGCGGTTTTAATCGAACTTCCTCCATATGAGATAAAGGAAACATGCCCCTGCAAAAGGGGTATGCCGACGTTGGGCGGCAAGCCCGTATTTAGTCGGCAGTCCTTTGATAAGAGAATCGATGTTGACTTATCGTAAGGAGGTGCCGGAAGGGCAATAGCCAATGGGCACTGAAGCTGGACGTGGCTATTCACGGTACTTCAGTATACAACGCTATTATAAATACTATTCTAACAACTAGCATGATGGAGTATCTCCACCCATCATTTTAACCTAATAAGTTCAACAGTTCAATGAATCTACCCAAATTTAGAAAAGTGGGATTATCTTCTAGTAAATCAAGTTCTCACTCACTTCCATTAAGAAGTAATTCTTCTAAATCATAGAGACAGATACATCCCTGAAATGGACACAGGATACCTTATTTTCACTTTTCATACCTGTTTTATGGGTTAATCGGACACAGGATACCTTATTAGGCAAAAACACATTGAAATCTCCATTTTCCCCTTATATAACGAATCCTGAGTCCGCTAACTTGCACATTTGACCTATTTTGGTATGAATAACGGCTCTGGTGTCCGCTAAATCTCCATTCTTTTATTACTAGCTTTGCGACGTGTTAAATAAGTGAACATAATAAAAAGTCTAAGGCTTTCACCAGCGAAACCTGATGAAAAACCTTAGAATATTCTAATGAAAAATATGAACAGTTGGATCCTCAACTCCAGCGCTTCGGTAGATTAAACTTTCCATTTTCGCGCTTGAGGATACTTTAATTTCAAGGTCAAAGTAATTCGGGAACATTTCTTTTACCAATCCATAGGCATACTGTGTAAAACCTATTACTTCTCCTTTACCGTAAAACTCAATCGGTACTTCTAATGTTAACTTTTTCAGTTCACCGTCAATGTAAAATCCTTCTCCGATTACACCAACATAATTCGGGAAAAATTGTGCCACTTCATTAGTGAAATTGGAAACCAACTGTGAGTCATCGTAATATTTTTCTTCCGCTTGGTCTGATGGAAATAAAATATACTCTTCCTCAATCTTCTCCCAATCACCAATTGACATGTCTCCGCCTTTTACATATGTGTTAGCAACAAAGTTTCCTGGGATAGGTGAACCTTGAGATTCCTCTCTGTACAAAGCAAACATAATTGGTATATTTTGGAGCCCTTCCATTTTGCGTATGCGTTCTAAAATTGTTTGGGCCATTTGTTTTCCTTGCTTCAACATTTCTTCTTTACTAATTTGCTCATATAAATATGGGCCGTCTTTTATAGCTTGAAACCGGTATTCTGACTTCAAGGCGAGAGCTATCGAAATACCTGCCAATTGCACAGTGTTATCCTTTTTCTTTATCAAAAAGTTTTGTTCTAAAATATGGGAAAGATACTTCGGATTTTCACGGTAAGCTTTTTCTGGTGCTCCCCCTTCACTGGCAGCACCTGGTAAAGCAGGATTCAATGCCACACTAGATTCTTCTTTAATGTTCTTCCTTATTTCCGCACGTCTTTCTTCACTTACCTCATCATCAATACTATTAACTTTTTCTTCTACCGCTTGATCCAGTTGTTTTTCTGTCAAATCACGCACAAGCCAACTCAATATGACATCCTCTGACAACTGTTGACCTGCCTGAAAATAAAGCTTACTTGGATCAAAGTATTCTTTCGAATGCCTCCGTAACCCCTCTTCCATTTCATCAATATCTAATCGGTTACCAACCTGATTAACGATTAGCCCGCGTGCTGCACTAGGTTTATATGGAAGAACCATTTTATAATTTTCTTCTGAAAGCTGGTAGCTAGGAACGATCGATTTTTCTTGATTGGCTGTCTCGTCTTCCTTTTTCACCACTTCTTCTTCATTTATATTTGGTGAACAGCTTGTCATGAATAGAAGTGCACCTGTTAACCAAATAGCTATTTTTTTCACTTTCCCCACTCCTTACTCACCTAAGGCTTCTCTAAGCTGTTGTTCGTTCCAAATGGTAATGCCAAGTTTTTCAGCTTTTTCTAGCTTGGAACCGGCATCCTCTCCTGCAATGACAAAATCTGTCTTCTTACTTACACTTCCTGTGACCGCTCCACCTAATTGCTCGATGGCTGCTTTTGCTTCTGGACGTGTAAATGATTCCATTTTTCCAGTTAATACAACCGTTTTCCCAGAAAAAATTGTATCTTGTTCAATATTTTGTTTTTTTGGACCTTTATATGTCATGTTAACATGTAGATCACTTAATTCGTTAATTAAATCTATTACTTCTTCTTCTGAAAAATATTGTGCGATCGAATCGGCCATTTTGTCCCCGATTTCGTCAATCTCAATTAAGTCTTCATACATTGCATTCATTAGTTTTTCCATCGTATCAAAATGAGCTGCTAACGTTTTAGCGGCTTTTGAACCAACAAAACGGATACCTAGTCCGAAAAGTAGCTTTTCCAGAGAATTTTCCTTTGACGTTTCAATGGCCTTCAACAGATTATCTACTGATTTTTCTCCCATTCGTTCCAGCTGTAACAAGTCGTCCCGTTGCAGGCGATATAGATCAGCAATCGTGTGAATGAGTTTTTCTTGGAAAAGTTGAATAATCACTTTTTCGCCTAGCCCATCAATATTCATTGCATTCCGAGAAACGAAATGAATTAGTCCTTCCTTCAGTTGGGCAGGACAGTTAGGATTGATACAACGTAATGCTACCTCTTCCTCTAATCGGACAAGCTCACTATCACAGGCTGGACAATTCTCAGGCATATGAAAGTCCTTTTCTGATCCAGTCCGCTTCTCTTCCACAACCCGTACAACCTCGGGAATGATATCTCCGGCTTTTTTAATTACAACGGTATCACCTAATTTTATATCCTTGGCACGAATTAAATCTTCATTATGTAATGAAGCTCGTTTGACGGTTGTACCCGCTACTTTAACAGGTTCCAGAATAGCTGTTGGCGTAATAACTCCTGTTCTACCAACGCTTAGTTCAATATCATGAAGCGTTGTAATGACTTCTTCAGCTGGAAATTTGTATGCAATCGCCCACCGTGGACTTTTTGCGGTAAATCCTAATTCTTCCTGCTGATCTAAACTATCCACTTTAATGACGATTCCATCAATTTCGTAGCTTAGATTTGGACGATTTTCTTCCCAATACGTTACAAATTCGATTACTTCTTCGATTGTGTTGCATTTTTTCCACTCAGGATTTGTTTTAAATCCTAATTCTTTCATATAGTTTAGTCGTTCACTATGCGAGGACAGGGATCCTGCTTCCCATTCTCCCACTCCATATAAAAATATATCAAGATTACGCTTTGCAGCAATTTTCGGATCTAATTGTCGGAGCGACCCAGCTGCTGCATTGCGTGGATTAGCGAATGGCTCTTCTTCTTTTTCTTCACGTTTCTGGTTTAGTGCCAAAAATGATTTATGTGGCATAAACGCTTCCCCACGTACTTCGATTGTACTTGTTTCTTTTATCGTTAATGGGATGCTTTTAATGGTTCGCAGATTACTCGTAATATCTTCACCAGTTGTACCATCACCACGAGTTGCCCCACGTACAAACTTACCATTTTCATAGGTCAGGGATACAGCAAGTCCATCAATTTTCAATTCACATACGAAAGTTAATTCCTCATCAGTGCCGCCAGCAGCTCGCCGAGCAAAATCACGTAAATCTCCTTCGTTAAATGCGTTCCCTAGACTTAACATGGGAACGTTATGCTGAACTTTTTGGAATGCGTCAAGTGGCTCACCGCCCACGCGTTGTGTAGGCGACTCCGGTGTTATGAATTCCGGAAAATCTTCCTCTAAGTTTCTGAGCTCTTGCATCTTCTGGTCATATTCAGAGTCTGGCACACTTGGTTTATCTAACACATGGTATTCGTAATTATACTGGTTAAGTAATTCACTTAACGCGGCGATTTTTTCTTGTGCTTGCTGTTTGTCCATTGCTGTGGCACCTCCTATTGTTTCGTAATTGGAGCAAATTTTGCTAATACACGTTTGATTCCTGTTGGTGCAGGAAAAGCAATATCAAGCTCCATCCCATCACCTTCACCTTGAACCTTAACAACTGTCCCGACACCCCACTTTTTATGTGATGCCTTGTCGCCAGATTTCCATGTCTCATTCTCTGCACCTGTTGTCGTTTGCATGCGTTGTGCTTTTCGTTTAATTGGTGTTGGTTCATCCTGAACATTGCGTCGGCCACCGAACATTGCAGCACGCGCCTCTTCCATTCCATCAATCAGTTCACTTGGAATCTCACTAATAAAACGACTAATTGGATTCATATTCGTTCTACCAAATAGTGTGCGCATTTTTGCATGGGTCAAATATAATTCTTTTTCAGCTCGTGTAATACCTACATAGGCTAGTCTGCGCTCTTCTTCCATTTCGTCGTTATCAAACATGGAGCGACTATGTGGAAATACGTTTTCTTCCATTCCAATTAAGAAAACGACTGGAAACTCCAATCCTTTCGCAGCATGAAGCGTCATCAAGGTAATCTTTTCATCTGATACCTCTTCATCATCTTCGACCCGATCAATATCAGCGATCAATGCTAGGTCGGTTAAGAAGGTAACCAGTGTTTTATCTTCTTCGCTTGTTTCCTCAAAGTCCTGTGTAACAGTCATGAATTCCTCTAAGTTTTCCAACCGACTCTGAGATTCAATCGTATTTTCACGCTGGAGCGATTCTTCATAGCCTGTCCGCTTTAATACAGCTTCAACCATATCCGTAGCTGTTAAAAATTCCTGTTGCTGTGATAGTGATCCAATTAATGAACCGAATTCAGCTAGTGCCTGGGCAGCTTTTTTTGATACTCCAGTAAAATCAATTTCCTTCACAGTTTCATAAAAAGAAATTCCATGTTCAGCTGCATAAGCGCGAATTCGGTCAACAGATGTTTTTCCAATACCACGCTTTGGCACATTCACGACACGTTCAAAACTTAAGTCGTCATCTGGATTCGTAATTAGACGCAAATAGGCAACCATATCCTTGATTTCTTTTCGCTCATAGAATTTCGTTCCCCCAACCATCTGATATGGAATAGTTGATTTCATTAACGTATCCTCTATGGCACGGGATTGGGCATTGGTACGATATAAAATTGCGATATCCTTTGGTGAGTATCCTTGCTCTTGTGATAGTTGTTGAATCTTATTCGTAACGAAAAACGCTTCTTCGTGCTCCGTTCCGCCTTGGTAATAATAGATATTGTTTCCGTCTTCATTATCCGTCCATAAATTCTTCGGTTTGCGACCAGGGTTGTTCTGAATCACTTTGTTTGCTGCTTCTAAAATAGCCTTTGTCGAGCGATAGTTTTGCTCCAAGAAAACAGTTTTTGCAGCGGGATAATCGTTTTCAAACGATAAAATATTTGTAATATCTGCTCCACGCCAACGATAAATGGATTGGTCAGAATCCCCTACTACACAAAGGTTTTGAAAACGTGATGCAAGCTGTTTTACTAAATAATATTGTGCATGGTTCGTATCCTGATACTCATCAACATGAATATACTGGAATCGTCGTTGATAATATTCTAAAACCTCTGGTACACGTTTAAACAGGTGAATGGTCTGCATAATCAGGTCATCAAAATCGAGGGATTGATTTTTTTGTAGTGTTTTTTGATACGACACATAGATATCGGCGATTTGACGATCATAAAAATTACCGACATTTTTACTAAATTCCTCTGGTGTCACCAGCTCATTTTTAGCATTACTAATTGCTCCGAGCATTGCCCGTGGCTCGAATTTTTTTGGGTCAATGTTAAGATTTTTTTGGATTTGTTTAATCACTGATAGCTGATCACCACTATCTAAAATAGTGAAATTTCGATTATAACCAATCCGATCAATATCTCGTCGTAAAATCCGGACACACATGGAGTGGAACGTTGACACCCAAATTTGTTCGCTTTCCGGTCCTACTAATTTACGCACGCGCGCCTTCATTTCGCGAGCCGCTTTATTCGTAAACGTTATCGCTAAAATACTTCTTGGGGAAACCTCTTTTTCTCCAAGCAAGTAAGCAATACGATGTGTTAACACACGTGTCTTCCCACTTCCAGCACCCGCCATTATTAATAGTGGTCCTTCTGTATGTTTCACAGCCTGTTGCTGCTCGTTATTTAATCCTTTTAGTAAGTCGCCCATCGTTTGACTCACAACGACACCACCTTAATTATCTTTTTCTATATCTTTCACGGCTTTAACCGTTTTCAGTGCTTTTTTTAGATTCGTATAAATGCTGTTTCCAACAATTATTACATCAGCATATTGTTTCATTTCAGCTGCTTGAAAGCTGTTTTCAATTCCACCACCGTAAAAAAGGGTTGTGTTATCAAGCTGCTCCTTCACCTGTTTAACCAGAGTTGGATCACCGTATGTACCACTATATTCCATATAGAATATCGGCAAGTGGAAAACGTGTTCAGCCATGTACGCATATGCCGTAACATCTTCATCACTTGGAAGTTGGCTGTTTGTATGAGTAAAGGCTTTTGCATTTTCATTCAAAATACAATACCCTTCCACAAAAATATCATCCCAATCCATGATATCTTTATATTCCTTAATCGCTTGATGTTGGATATCCATCATCCATTTTTTATCCTGGCTATTCATCACCATTGGGATAAAGTAGTGATCGAATCCTGGTGTTATAGCTTCTAAATTAGAAACTTCTAAAATGCATGGCACGGAGTGTCGGCGTATTCTTGATAACAAATCTAATACCCCATCTAATGTTACATTGTCTGTTCCACCAACCATAACTGCATCCGTACCAGATTCACAAACCTTATCTAGGTCTTCATCCGAAATTTCCTTTGCTGGATCAAGCTTAAATATATGATTAAAATTATTCAATGCGTTTTGCAAAATAAAAATCCTCCATCATTATATTCCATTATTTCATTATAGCAAAAATCTGTAGTTGAAATTAGGTGGTGGGGTGATATTTTGATGAAAAAGTTTAGTTATATTATAAAGGTTGTATGAAAGAGGATTTTTAGGGATGCCTTTTGTAATAGATTTATTTATCCAACAATTGTGAGTACACTACTGACGAAAGATCGAAAACCAGCTTCTAATTTTTGCTTATTAACTGAATGAATTTCGTAATTGCAATATATTACACCTGCTCCACTATCGAATATACGTTCTTTTTTATAGTTTGACAAGTATTTCTTCATTTGTCTTCGATTATACTTTTTATCATTAAATCATTTAATATTCGATTTTGAATGGGACGTCTGATTAGGAATGTTAAAAAGGTTATTAAAAATTTTGGGATACAAATCTGCATTTAGACTTGTATCCCTAGAAGTTATTTAAGGTATTCAATTAATCTATCCTTTAACGTGTTTAACTTTTTATCTAATTTTTCTTTAGTATCATTACTATGACATACCTTAAAAAACTTTATAACATCACTAGGTTTTGCTACACTATCTTGTACGCAAAAAACACAAAAGTCTTCTATGGTATCTTGTTCTATGGGGATTTCTTTATTAAGATCTGCTGAATAAACTTGAATGTTTTCATCCGAAATTACTTCACGTATCTCAAAATCATTACTACTAATTATGTTCGCTGATATTAACTGAGCCAAAGCTAAGGAATGAATTTCACCTATATTACTGCTTGTTTTCGGCACCATTCCTTTTTCTTGTTTTTTTGCCTTTAAATTTTCAAATCCTTCCTTTACCTCATTTACATATTTCCGATACAGTAGTTTATGCTCATCTGGCAAACAACTTTCTTCGTTGTGGTCAAATAAACTCCAATCTCTTCTTTTAATCTCATCAAGGATTAAATTCCTCTCAGACTCAACCTTAAATTCATTCACTACCTCAATATGGATATTAATATTTTCATATACGTTGTCTACCCAATCAAAGACATCACATTTTCTAAAGTCTATCGCCTGCATTAGTAAATTTGTATCGACAATTACTTTCCCCCTGCGTACTGTCATTTTACTGAACCCTTTGTTCTATATAGTTCATCGAGAAAATCATCGTCATCATCATTTTCTATCTCTTGTAGAACCTTTTTAGATTTAGCTGAACGTTTTTCAGCATAATCAACTGATTTTTCAGGGGAAACATTTGCTAATCTTTTGGAAGCTTCTAGATAATCCAAATATCCTTTTTGAACTTCTTCTGAAATTCGTTCCTCATAATCCGTGAATCGATTAATAAACAACGGCTTATCCAACGGGCTTTCTACAACGTTTAGTTCATCACGCATTGTTATCCAGTCAATTTCTGAGAAATCCGCTAGTTTTTTATTATTTGTTAAATTTAACTCAACTAATCTTTTTGCAACAGCTACATAAGGGGCTGATGATATATCTGCTATACGTATAACAACTCTTTTTTCTGCAGTTTCTTTGTTAGTATCCTCTTGTAATGATCGAACTAAAGAACGAACCAATGATTCTGGCAACATCAAAGCTGCGGCAAACCTCTCAGCCGCCCTTTCATGGTCTATATCATCCTTTACCATTGCATTTATGTCTAATACGTGCCACAGCTCATGAGAAGCTGTAAAGTACCTTAGCCTTAATGATTTACACGAATTTAACAATACATATTTTTCACTACCACGCTTAATTGTAATTGTAGCTCCAAAAAATTCAGGATCCTCTATTTCTTTATAAACCACTGAAGCGAATTCTTCAATTTTTGTTTCAATACTGGACCCGATGAATATTTCCGCACCAAAATGTTCACTTATTACTTGAAGAGCAAAAGCTTCACCTACCCGATCAGCCTTGGTCGTCTGTTGGTATCCCATCACATTAAACCTTTAATCCCGTTTTACTAATCTCATTTGCATACTTAATTTCGTCATCTTTTAAACAGGAAAAAATAACGTTTTGCAAAGCACTTTCTCCTGCTCTGGTGGTTATATTCCCTCTTAGTTGAACAGTATATACCTTAGCTTCTTCCTTCTCATGTATCAGTTCATCCACAGATACACCAAGTATTTCCGCCACCTGAATAATACGTTCAGACGTAAAAATTCTATTGCCGTTAATCATATGTTGAACTAGAGATTTACTAACTCCTAATTCGTCTGCTAACCACTGATATGATTTTTTATGCAACTTTAACCAGTTACTTACATAGCCTGCAACTACTGAACTAATATTCATGTTATTCACCTCTGATTTATAATTTATCCAAATCAATATGTTTTATTATTTTCTTCACTTCTTACTTATTAGTATACAACATTTTTGTTATTTTGTGTATACGTATACACATTATGTATAAATTTTTTTGCACTTTAAGAAAATCCCTTATAAGATTGCAAAGTTATCAACTTACATCTGACTCATTTTTTTATTCCTCATAATTCTTTGTAATTGTTGGAAATCACGGTTATTATATCTTTCCGAATAATAAATTTGAAAGGTACTTCTGACTAAGTTAACTGTAGGGATTAATGAAGTATCTAAATGAATTTAATAATTGTTCTTATAAGTGAAATAGAATATTGCCACAGACCCAAGTTCGCAACTCAGGCCATGACACCAGTCTTATTTATCTTCCTCAGCCAGTCGATCCAATACCATTTTGTAACCATCACTTCCGTAATTGATACATCGTCTAACTCTAGAAATAGTGGCGGTTGATGCTTTTGTTTCTTTTTCAATGGAACTATACGTAAGCCCTTCCGACAGCATTTTTGCAACCTGTAACCGTTGGGCTATCGAATGTATTTCACTCATTGTAGCTATATCATCGAAAAATTGATAGCATTCTTCACGATTTTTTAAGGATAGTATGCCATCAAATAATTGGTCCAGCTGCTTTCCTCGTAGTTTATCAATTTGCACGTTTTCCCCTCCCGTTTATTCTGTGACCTTTACTGGTGTATTTAACGGAACGATATTGATCCACGTTTTGCCTGGAACTAGTCCCACAGGTTCGCCATCCTTTACAGGAATGATTCGACCATCTTGATTTTTCCATTCTACTTGTTGAATCTTTCCTTTTTGAATCAAAAATCCGTCGCCTCCAGATGTTAGGTCGATTGCACGGCGGCCAGCGTCATCAATTACTTTGTGATCAGTTTTAACAATGAAAATATTATCTAGCAGTATTGGTTCCTCAGAATTCAATTCTACCGTTTGTTCTTGGTCGCTCGTGCGTGTATATTTCTCTGAATCGGCATTATATTGATAGCCAACAATCTCCATCGGTTGATCGGAATAAACAATTCGCACATGTGATGCAGGGTCTCCGCTAATTTCATCTAACTCAGCTTCTGTTAAAAATGGTAACGGTTGTTTATTCGATTCTACCGAATACCCTTTTGATTTTGCCACTTCATAGATTGCTCCAACCTGAACGTAGGAATTATGCGGTGCTTTGCGAAAGCTTTCTCGCTTAAAAAGATGTCCATCATTATCGTGCAATGAGCCATTCAAGTGGTCAATACCCCGCTCCTTGATCATGTCATTTACAAAGTTTGCTGCACCGTGGTAAACATACAGGGCATCATAACCATTCGCTAATTCAAAGAAATATTCTCGAGCACTTCGAACTGGCCCTACAACATCAGGAAGTTCACTTTGAAAGATTGCTAAAAAGCGCGTAATTTGACCCTCTGCCAGGATCTCAAACACAATATCAGCCTTCGATAGTCCAGTTTGAGGGCGAGCCTTCGTATGGTTGTTTACCATGATGCCAATTGGTCGGTTCGTCACTTGATTTTCTGCAGCCGTTCCAGTTAACGGATAAACGTATTCGGTTGAAGTATTTGAATCTGGTGTATTTGCTTTTTGTTCCACTGCATTTTGTTTTTCGCCGTTATTTGAAGCTTCACTTTCTTCTTTTGTACACCCAACAAGCAGTACCAATAATACTACTAGTAAATAAAAGAATAGTTTATTCATAATCCCCCACGCCCTTTTTATTTATGCCCTTTTCTTAAGTTTTGTTGCTTTTTTTGGAACTACCGTTCCGGAAATACACTTCGCTTTCCGCGGGCTTGCGCTGAGCCTCCTCGTTCGCAAAGAACGCTCACTGTGGGGTCTCATCACTTCGCTTTCCCGCAGGAGTCTTCGTGTATTTCCTGCACTTGTGTACCGCCTCATTTTTATTGTATCTTTATTTAATTCAATGACTATCATTCGATAGTTGGTTGGAGCAGAGGGCAGTCGACTCCTGCAGGAAAAGCATTCCTTATCTGCGAGGCGGCTGAAGCGTTGCCTGCGGAAAGCGACTGCCCACAGCGGAAACCAACTTGCTGGTGCGAATTTTTATTTATTACTACAGAGTTTTGTTTTAAAACAACAATTTTTTAGAAAACTACCTTTATTTATTATACGCTACCGCATAATTGCTGGAAAGAGCACTTCTTTTTTCTTAACATCAATTATCCCTCGCTGTGTAATCCGAATAAACGGTAAGTGAATGGATGATAAAAACAAGATCGCATAGACAGGGTCACCATACGTATATCCAAATTCTTTCAGGAGACCTTTCAGTTCTTTTTCTTTTTCTATTAGGTCTTCCATTTTTCCGTCGTACATAATTCCAGATAGCGGTAATGGAAGTTCGAAAATAACCTTCTCATCATGAACTACAACAATTCCACCACCAAGCTCTTTAAGCCTTTTCGAAGCAAGAAGAATGTCTTGTTTACTTTTACCAATATATACAACATCACCTGTAGTGGAATACGAGCTGCAAATTGCTCCGAGTTTTTTCGTAAATCCACGAATTGTCGTATTTACTCGCCATTTTCCATTCCGATCCATCAGTAATAGGAAAGCATCATCATTATGTTCTGGTAGCTTACTCAATGTGACATCTGTTTCTATCGCATATGGCTTCATGATGACATCGTTAACCATATCTAACCCAATTGGAATGGAAAACTGTAAATCACTTTCGGTAAGTTCCCAATCAAATGCTAATGGGCCAACCCCATGTTTTTCCCAATCCATTTGAAAATCAAGTGATTGTTCAGCCTTATCTAGTTTCAACCATTTTCCACTAGCTAATACGCTGACTGGATGCGGATTATCTTTATTATCTAGTATATTGATATGTGCAATTTTTCCTGGAGCAATACCACCGAGCTCATCATCCAGCCCGAAATGTTTTGCAACATTATACGTTGCCATCCGGTATGCGTCCTCAAGTGGAACGCCTTTTTCAATGGCAATTTCAATACATACATTCATTAAACCTCTTTCATAAAAGGCAGGTGTAGAACCATCTGTATTCATTGTTACATTATCATAGGTTTTAATACCTTCAGCCAGCAGGCCTTCTAGAATTTCAGGTAAATCCGGTCTTATGGAGGAATAACGCAACCCAACATTGTATCCTAATCGTAGGCGTCGCATTGCCTCTTCGGCTGTCATCGCTTCATGATCAGCTGTCACACCAAGTAGCTTCATACGTGTAAGCGTTAGTTCAGAGGCACCTGGCAAATGACCTTCAATTGGCTTACCTAAGCGCTTTGCCTCTTGCATCCAGTAAAGAATTCTCTCGTCACCTCTTAATAGACGTGGCCAAGCTGTTAACTCTCCACCTTGCACAACAGATTGATTATCTAACCAAGAAAGTATCGATTCGCTATTGAAGATCGCTTCCTCATCCTGTAATGCCGTCTGTGAATCTAATCTGGACCACCAATAAATAGAGATTGGTAGCTTGGTAAACTCATTGATGATAGAAAACGCTTTCTTTTTAGATAATAAAAATAACCACATTAAATTGTCATTTACAAGTGTGGTTGTACCGAACTTAGCAGCATGTGTTGCTAGAGATTCCGGGTTGTATAACTGAAATGGATGTGCATGTGGTTCCATGTAACCTGGCACCAAGTATTGACCTTCACAATCTATCATTTCAACGTTTGTTGTATTTTCAGGTAATAGCTCACCTACGTAGACGATTCGATCTTTTAGCACCCATATATTTGCCTTTAGCCATTGTTTTGTATATACATTTAAGTAGATTCCATTCGTAAAAACCTTTGTTGGCGCAACCTTTCCATCGATGACAGCTACATGCTCACGTAGCTCACGATTCCGCCAAAGGTATCCGTTCTCGCCCATAAAAACAACTCTCCAATAATATATTTTCTATAATTTTATCACGATTTTACACTTTTGCACACTAAAGATATAAAGTAAAACTACTTTTTCTAGTCTTATTTTATTGAATAAAGTAAACCAAGCACTTTTTCCACATTATTGGAAAAAGTGCTTGCGTTTAGATATCCGTGCGGTAGAAAAAACCATTTGTGTTCTCAAACGATTGTTCTAATGTCTGGTAAACTTCTTTTGCTGCTAGTTCTTTTCTAGATTCTACTGCCCCTACTAATAGCACGCGTCCCCCGTCTGAAACTAACTGGTTACCTACTATCTTGGTTCCAGCATGAACAATGTACGCACTTTTTGAAGCTGTTACATCTGGTAATGGAACTTCTTTACTGTAAGAGCCTGGATATCCATTTGATGCTACAACTACGCCTACAGCGGATAAATCCTCATGCCACTTCAATTTTGGATCCTTTCCGTCTAGCACATCTTGGAAGACTTGCAACAAATCGTTCTCAAGTAATGGAAGTACAACCTGGGTTTCCGGATCACCGAATCGGGTGTTAAATTCAATTACTTTTGGACCATCCTCTGTTTGCATAAGTCCAGCATATAAAATTCCGGTAAAAGGTCTACCCTCATTCATCATACCGTTAGCAGCCTTTTGTAAGATTTCGTTTTTGGCATAATTGGCAATATCCGAAGAAATATCAGCAACCGGCGCAAATGCACCCATACCACCAGTATTTGGTCCTTCATCATTATTAAACGCGCGCTTATGATCACGAGCGGGAATCATTGGATAAACGTTTTTTTCATGAACAAATGCCATTAAAGAAAACTCTTTACCTATTAAACATTCTTCAATAACAATTGTATTACCTGCCTCGGCAAACGCCTTATTAATAAGCATGTCATCGACAGCTTCGAGCGCAACCTCAACTGTTTCAGCTACGACAACGCCTTTACCAGCAGCTAGTCCATCTGCTTTGATAACAATTGGCGCACCTTGTTCTTGGATGTATTCTTTAGCAGCTTTTGCATCGGTGAAAGAGGCATATTTTGCTGTAGGAATGTCATATTTTTGCATGAACTCTTTGGCGAAACGTTTACTACCTTCTAATAGTGCTGCTTCCTTGGTAGGAGCAAATACGCGAAGCCCTTCTGCTTGAAAGCGGTCTGCTATGCCATCTAAAAGTGGATTCTCTGGGCCTACTACGGTTAAGTCGATCTGATTTTCTTTTGCAAAACTTATTAATTGATCGATCTCTGTTTCGTTTATCCCTATACATGAGGCATGTTCCGCAATACCGCCGTTACCAGGTGCAGCGTAAAGTTGATTAATACGGTCATTTTCTGCTAGCTTCATAATGATACTATGCTCACGTCCACCTTTTCCGATAACAAGTACGTTCATTTGCTCACTCCTTTGAATCTTTTCATTTTCACTTGATGGAATTAACGGCTGGCTTGTATTTTAGTGAAATCGGCTTGTATTTTTTTAATTCCGCTTGTATTTCGCAAATCTCGCCAGTATTTTCTCGAACTCGGCTTGTATTTTCGGAATCAGGACAGTATTTCCCTCAAATTCGTGTGAAAATCACGCAGTAGGTAGATAATCCCGCGCGATAATCAGTACATTCGCGCAATAACTAGGTTAACGCGCGTTTCATCAGTATTGTGGCGCGATTTCCTGCTCCACATATATAAATTAATGTTTAAAGTGTCGCATTCCTGTGTAAACCATAGCAATGCCGTGTTGATCACATACATCAATCGAATCTTGATCACGCTTCGATCCACCAGGTTGAATAATCGCAGTAACTCCAGCCTTCACTGCTGCTTCCACTGTATCTGGCATAGGGAAAAATGCATCTGATGCCAACACTGCCCCATCAGCTTTTCCTTCAGCCTGTTCGATAGCGATCGTTGCAGCGCCAATGCGATTCATTTGTCCAGCTCCGATTCCAACAGTTTGGTTATCTTTTGCCAACACAATGGCGTTTGATTTCACATGCTTAACCGCTCGCCAAGCGAACAACAAATCAGCCACTTCTCTTTCCGTTGGTTTACGATCGGTCGGATACGTCCAATCACGTTGTTCGGTTGCACCATTGTCCTGTTCCTGCACAAGCATACCGCCATTGACACTTGTTATTTTTTTCGAAGGTGTGTCACTCGATTTCATGGACACTTCCAATAGACGTATATTTTTCTTTTTTGTCAAAACATCTAAAGCTTCCTGTGTAAATGCTGGTGCTAAAACAATTTCTAGGAAAATTTCACTTAAAAGCTTTGCTGTTTCGACATCAACCGGACGATTACAAGCAACAATCCCTCCAAAGATCGATATGGAATCAGCTTCATATGCTTTTTCAAACGCATTTTTAATGGACTCACTAACTCCTATACCACAAGGATTCATATGCTTTACTGCAACCGCTGTAGGTTCTGTATACTCAGCGATAATTTCCAACGCTGCGTTCGCATCTTGAATATTGTTGTAGGATAGTTCCTTACCGTGTAATTGATTGGCATTTGCTAAACTAAATGAAGAAGCTTTATGACTCTTGTAAAATGCTGCTTGTTGATGAGGATTTTCTCCGTAACGTAATGATTGAACTTTTTCATACGTAACGGAATATGTATCAGGAAACTCGTCACCGATTTGTTCATTAAAATAGCCTGCAATTAATGCATCATAATTCGCTGTATGACGAAAAACTTTCGCAGCAAGCTCACGACGCTTATTTTCGTCCAACTGATCATTTTCTAGAGCAATTAACACATCATCGTAATCTGCAGGATCAACAACTACTGTAACATTTGAGAAATTTTTTGCAGCTGCACGTAGCATGGTCGGACCACCAATGTCGATGTTTTCGATTTTATCTCGATCAGTAGTGTTTTCGTTAGCTAATGTTTCTTTAAAGGGATATAAGTTTACAACAACCAAATCGATTGGGGTAATGCTGTGATTATCCAATTGATCTTGGTGTTTGTCATTAATTCGATCAGCTAGTAATCCACCATGAATATATGGATGGAGGGTTTTCACACGACCATCTAGAATTTCTGGAAATCCAGTAACATCCTCGACAGCACTCGCTTCAATTCCAGCTTCCCGTATTGTTTTCAACGTTCCACCAGTTGAGATTATTTCGTAGTCAAGCTCTGCTAATTTTTTCGCAAAGTCTTGAATATTTTCTTTGTTAGAAACACTAATTAGAGCACGCTTCGCCATGAAAAAACTCCTCACTTTTATCGATTTAGTACATGCTTAATAACTTTTGGATATAAACGGTGTTCAATTTCTTGAATTCGTTGCTTTAATGTCTCTTCCGTATCGTTTGGTAGCACTTCTAAAGCTTCCTGGTCAATGATCGGTCCAGTATCAACGCCTTCATCGATATAATGTATCGTTACCCCTGTAGTGTGAACCTTCGCTCGAAAAGCTTGACCAATTGCGTCTAACCCCGGAAAAGCTGGAAGTAATGAAGGGTGAATGTTAATAATCGACCCCTCATATGCCTTTAGCAGTGTTGGACCAATTATTCGCATGTAGCCAGCTAAAAAGATCCACTCAATACCCGAATCACGCAATGCAGAGACAATTTCTTGTTCATATGCTTCCTTTGATGAGAAAGCTTTCGGATTGATGACACATGTTTGTACATGATAATGTGCGGCTTTTTCAATCACTTTTGCCCCAGGTTTGTCGCAGACGAGTAAAACAATCTCACAGCCCAGTTCATTTTGTTTGTTCGCTTCCATGATTGCTTGAAAGTTGCTGCCGGCTCCTGATGCGAAGACAGCTGCTTTTACCTTAGTCATTTATAAAACGAACTCCTTCTTGATCTGTTACAGTACCAATAACAACTGCAGCTTCACCATTATCTTGTAAAATATCGATCGCTAGATCAACTTTTTCTTTTTCGATAACTACTGCCATGCCAATCCCCATATTAAACACACCGAACATGTCCTGATCTGAAATATTTCCATGCTTTTGCAGGAATGTGAAAATCGCAGGTGCATTCCAGCTTGATCTGTTAATCTCTACACCTAATCCCTCTGGTAGCATGCGTGGAATGTTTTCATAAAAACCTCCACCAGTTATGTGTGAAACACCTTTTATTTCTATTGATTGAGTTAGTTTTTGGATTGGCTTTGCATATATTTTGGTTGGCTCAAGTAATGTATCACCGAGTGAGTGTGATAGACTTTCGTACTTATCGTTTAGATCAAGTTCTGCCACAATTTTACGTACGAGCGAGTAGCCATTAGAATGAATACCACTTGAAGGCAGTCCAATCACAACATCACCAGCTTTAATATGTTCACCAGTAATCAGCTTGGATTTTTCGACAATCCCTACTGCAAAGCCAGCCACATCGTACTCGTTATCCTGATACATACCAGGCATTTCAGCTGTCTCGCCACCAATCAAAGCGGCACCAGCATCAACACAGCCATTTGCAACTCCAGCAACAATTTGCTCAATCATTTCAGGGTTATTTTTCCCACATGCAATATAATCAAGGAAAAATAATGGCTGTGCACCTTGTGCAACGATGTCATTCACACACATTGCCACTAAGTCTTTTCCAATCGTGTCATGCTTATTAAGCTGGAACGCTAGCTTTAATTTCGTACCAACACCGTCAGTTCCTGAAACAAGTACCGGTTCCTTGTAGCTAAATCCAGTTAAATCAAATAAACCAGCGAACCCGCCAACACCGCCAAGCACTTCTTTTCTATTTGTTTTGGCAATATGCTTTTTCATTAAGTCGACCGCTTGATAGCCTTTTTCTACGTCGACCCCCGCTTCTCTATATGCATCTGACATGTTGGACCCACCCTTTTATTTGATAAAATTTTTGTTTGGCTCATAAAATTTTAATTTGGATCGTATTTACTACGATTCGGATCGTAATTCTGAAATCTGGATCATAAACCCAATTTTGCAACCCAAGCCGCCAACGCATCAAAATCGGTTGAACGTTACCGCCGGCCAGTATTTTCGTGAATTCGGCTTGTATTTTATTAAAATCCGCTTTTATTTTACATATCTCGCCAGTAATTTGCGGATCTGGCTTGTATGCGCACCAACCTGGCCAGTATTTCCATCTATTTGCCAATTTCGAGCCACAAATTACAGCTTTGTATACAAAATTTCCTCTTGTCCCTTTTCTTTCACTGGATATTTCCCAGTAAAACACGCGGTACAAATGCCCTGACCAGGCAATTCTTCTCGGACAATCGCGCGCTTAAGTCCTTCTTCCGATAAATACGCTATACTATCTGCACCGATAATTTCTGCGATTTCATCCAAGGTATTATTTGCCGCGATTAATTCGTCACGCGTGGACATATCAATCCCGTAATAGCATGGATGCTGAAGTGAAGGTGAAGCAATTCGTACATGTACTTCGGCAGCACCCGCTTCCTTCAACATACGCACGATACGGCGACTAGTCGTTCCCCGGACAATGGAATCGTCAATCATGACTACCCGTTTTCCTTCGACAATTCCACGGACAGGTGATAGCTTCATTTTTACACCTTGTTCGCGCAACTCTTGAGAAGGCTGGATAAACGTGCGTCCTACGTATCTATTTTTAATAATTCCCATTTCATATGGAAGACCAGTTTCCTCTGCATATCCAATCGCAGCCGAAATACTAGAATCTGGTACTCCAGTAACGACGTCCGCATCGACAGCTGCTTCGCGCGCTAGCTCGACTCCCATTTTTTTACGGGACGCATGCACATTAACGCGATTTATATCACTGTCTGGTCTTGAAAGATAAACATATTCCATCGCACACATCGTGCGTGGCTCTTCTTCATGAAATTTTCTAGAGCGAATACCATCGTTATTAATGATAACAAGTTCGCCGGGCTCCACTTCACGCTCAAACGTTGCACCGACCAAGTCAAACGCACATGTTTCTGATGCTGCAACATAGCTTTCTCCCAATCTACCAATTGATAGTGGACGTAATCCGCGGGGATCTGCTGCTAGATACATCGTGTCTTCTTCTAGAATGACATATGCGTACGCACCTACTAAACTTTGAAAAGCATCAATCATGGCGTCTTCAAAATTTTCTTTCTTGCTACGCTTGATTAAATGTGCCAAAACTTCCGTATCAGAAGAAGTTTGCAAAATACTACCTTCCTGCTCAAGTTCTCCTCGCAGTCTGTGTGCGTTCATGATGTTTCCGTTATGAGCAAGCGCAAGACTTCCCTTTTGCGAACGGAATAACAATGGCTGCACATTCGCAATACCACCATCACCTTGGGTTGCATAACGGACATGACCGATTGCTGCATGTCCTTGAAGCTCAGCAAAATCGGCATTTTTAAACACATCGTTGACAAGTCCTAATTCTTTATGCAATTTAAGCTTATTTCCATCACTCGTTACCACACCTGCACCATCTTGACCGCGGTGCTGTAATGCGTGCAATCCGTAATACGTGATTTCTGCTGCTTTTTCATGACCCCATATTCCAAAAACGCCACACTCTTCGTTTATGCCTTTGATTTCAGCAAGCATGGAATAGCTCCTTTCCATAGTGAATGAAGTGATTCTACTTGTTCATCCATAACCTGTTCACCATTTGACTTTACAACCAACCGGCCATTGTCAGTTACTACACCAATTTGCTTTGCATCTTTTACAAAATCTTCAAATCTAGCTTTGTTCTCTGGATTCACGGAAACGATAAATCTAGATTGTGTCTCGCTAAACAGTGCAATGGTAGCATCACCTTCAATCGAAACATCAGCGCCAAACGCTTGATCAGAAAACACGCTTTCAGCAAGTCCTACACCAAGTCCACCCTCTGCTACGTCATGAGCAGATACAACTAATCCTGCACGGATCGCTGCTAACAATTGATTTTGGCGTGCTTTTTCCACTTTCAAATCAATGCTTGGTGCTTTACCTGAGTACTTCCCATCGACCACATTTTGCAATTCGCTTCCACCAAACTCTGCTCTTGTTTCACCGATCACATAAATCAAGTCACCTTCGTTTTGGAAATAGCTTGGTGTCAGGTGATCAAGTGACTCAACTAGACCAACCATGCCAACAATCGGTGTTGGAAAAATTGCTTTACCTTTTGATTGGTTATATAGTGAAACGTTTCCACTAATAACTGGTGTTTCGAGCAATTCACATGCACTGCTCATGCCTTCTACACTCTTTTCCATTTGCCAAAAAACTTCCGGATTTGTTGGGTTACCAAAATTCAAACCATCCGTTAAACCAAGTGGACGCGCCCCTGAACAAATGATGTTACGTGCAGCTTCTGCTACCGCAATCTTTCCTCCAGTTTCTGGATCTAAATAAATGTAACGGGAATTACAATCGGTTGTAATCGCTAACGCCTTGTTTGTGCCTTTCACACGGACAACTGCTGCATCTGAACCAGGCGCTACAACCGTATTGGTTTGCACCATGGAATCGTATTGATCATAGACATATTCTTTGCTAGCAATTGTTGGTTGTTGCAGTAGTCGTTTTAACATATCCGCATGATCTGTCACGGTTGGAACAACATCAGCCTGCTTTTGAAAATCTTGAAAATAAACCGCTTCTTTCGATGGCATGTTGTAAACAGGCGCTTCCTCAGCCAACGCATCAACTGGAATATCTGCTACCATTTGCCCATGCTGCTTCAAGCGGAATGTTTTCTCCTCGATTACTTCCCCAACTGCAACAGCCTTCAGTCCATATTTTTCAAAAATATCAATGATTTCTTGTTCCTGTCCTTTTTTAGCAACCAACAACATACGCTCTTGTGATTCCGAAAGCATTAACTCATATGCGTTCATGTTTTGTTCACGTTGCGGTACAAGATCTAGGTTCATTTCCATACCTGTTCCAGCTTTACTTGCCATTTCACTTGCGGACGATGTAAGTCCTGCGGCACCCATATCCTGGATACCAACAAGTGCGTCACATTGAATGACTTCTAAACACGCTTCAATTAATAGTTTTTCCATAAACGGATCACCAACTTGAACAGCTGGACGGTCTTTATTTGAATCCTCAGCCAAATCATCTGAGGCAAATGTTGCACCATGAATTCCGTCACGGCCAGTTGCTGCACCAGCATAAATGACGGTGTTTCCTACACCTGCAGCGATACCTTTTTGAATATCCTTATGATCGATTAATCCGACACACATTGCGTTGACTAGTGGGTTGCCTTCATAGCTATCATCGAATTGAACCTCGCCACCAACCGTTGGAACACCTACGCAGTTTCCGTATCCAGCAATTCCGTGAACAACCTCTTTAAAAAGATACTTCACACGCTCTGAAGTTAAATTTCCAAAACGAAGCGAGTTCATCATCGCGATCGGACGAGCACCCATGGAGAACACATCACGAATGATTCCGCCAACGCCAGTTGCTGCACCTTGGTATGGTTCAACAGCTGAAGGATGGTTATGACTTTCAATCTTGAATACTACCGCCTGCTCATCGCCGATATCGATGATTCCAGCACCTTCCCCTGGTCCTTGTAGCACATGCGGAGCTTTTGTCGGAAACTTACGTAATAACGGCTTCGATGTTTTGTAGCTACAATGCTCTGACCACATTACTGAAAAAATTCCCGTTTCCGTGAAATTTGGACGGCGATTAAGTATCTTCTTGATCATGCCATATTCGTCATCACTTAATCCCATGTCTTGATACATTTTGTCTGTTTCAATTTGCTCTGGGTTGATTTCATGCGTTAACAACATGTGTTTCCCTCCAATTTTTCACGATCGATTGAAAAAGCTTTACTCCGTCATCACTTCCAAGAAGCGATTCCACTGCGCGCTCTGGATGTGGCATCATACCAAGAACGCTTCCTTCTTTATTCATAATTCCTGCAATATCTGCCACAGAGCCATTCGGATTATTTTCGTATGTGAAAACAATTTGATTGTTAGCCTGTAATTCTTTTAATGTATCTTCATCGCAAAAATAATTTCCTTCGCCATGTGCAATCGGGTAACGAACAACAGCGTCATTCTCATATTGATTGGTAAACATTGTATTATTGTTCATCACACGTAAAGGTTCCTGATGACACATAAATGCTAGATTTTTGTTTCGTAGAATCGCACCTGGTAGAAGTCCTGCTTCCAATAAAATTTGGAATCCGTTACAAACACCTAAAACTGGCTTTCCTTTTGCTGCATGTTCTTTGATTTGTTGCATAATAGAAGACGTTGCAGCGACTGATCCTGAGCGTAAGTAATCGCCATACGAGAATCCACCAGGCAATAGAATTGCATCATAGTTTTCTAGATTACTATTTTCATACCAAACGAGATCTGTATCTTCCCCGACAACTTCTTTTACTGCGTGATACATATCACGATCACAGTTCGAACCTGGAAAAACGATTACGGCAAACTTCACGATTGAACAGCCTCCTCCACATCAAAACGAAAATCTTCAATTACTGGATTAGCAAGTAGTTGATCACACATTGCCTTGATTCGTGCATCCAGATCTTCTTTATCATCAACCTGTAATTCAATAAATTTACCAACACGAGCCTCTTGTACTTCTTCATAGCCTAATGAATGTAGGGAATTTTGAATCGCTTTCCCTTGAGGATCAAGTACACCTTGTTTTAATGTGATATAAACGGTTACCTTTTTCATGATCTTGCCTCCAGTCGATGTAATATTTCTTTATAAACGTGAAGTAAATCGCCTAAATCCTGACGAAAAACATCTTTATCCATTTTTTCCTGCGTTTCACGATCCCAGAGTCTACAGGTATCTGGTGAAATTTCATCCGATAGTACAATTCTGCCATCCTTCAAGCGCCCAAACTCAAGTTTGAAATCTACGAGTGTTAAGTTAATTTCGTTGAATAGCTTTTGCAAAACGGTATTAATCGTTAAAGCCATTTCTTTAATTTCGTCCAGCTCCAAACGAGTTGCATCGGATAGAATTAATGCATGTTCATCATTAATAAGTGGATCGCCTAAGGCATCATCCTTATAAAAAAGTTCAACAAGTGGTGGGGTGATAGGCGTTTTTTCCTTAATCCCCAAACGCTTCGTAATACTCCCCGCAGCGATATTTCGTACAACCACTTCCAGTGGGATAATCGTAGTCTCGTTAACTAGTTGTTCGGTATCATTTAACTTCTCGATAAAATGGGACTCCATGTTTTGTTCGGAAAGGTAATGAAAAATATACGAGGAAATTTCGTTGTTTAATCGGCCTTTCCCCTCAAAGCTATCTTTTTTTACTCCGTTAAATGCTGTTGCATCGTTTTTGTACGATAGAACGAGCTGATCTTGCTTATCTTTTACACGAAAAACCTTTTTTGCTTTTCCTTCATACATCAATTCAGCCTTCATTAACTTCACCTCACGAAAGTCCAATTCGTTCAAAAATTTGATCTACATTTTTCAAATGGTACGTATAGTCAAAGCAATCATCTATCTCTTCCTTCGATAGCATGCTTGTAAATCGTTCGTCATTTTCGATTAGTTCTCTAAAGTGTGTTTCCGTTTCCCACGCCTTCATAGCAGTTGGCTGAACAATATCGTACGCTTCCTCGCGCGCCATGCCTTTTGTAATCAATGAAAGCAATACACGTTGTGAGAAAATAACGCCATGTGTACGGTCGATATTACGTTTCATGTTTTCTGGGAATACCGTTAAGTTTTTCACGATGTTTGAAAAACGGTTTAACATATAATTCAATGCGATTGTTGCATCTGGTAAAATAACGCGTTCAGCTGATGAATGTGAAATATCGCGCTCATGCCATAACGCTACGTTTTCGTAAGACGTCATCATGTAACCACGAAGGACACGTGCCATTCCTGTCATATTTTCTGAACCAATTGGGTTGCGTTTATGCGGCATTGCTGACGATCCCTTTTGACCTTTTGCAAAAAATTCTTCAACCTCGCGTGTTTCAGTCTTTTGTAAACCACGAATTTCTGTTGCAAACTTTTCAATTGATGTACCAATTAGCGCTAGTGTAGACACATAGTCTGCATGACGGTCACGCTGCAATGTTTGTGTAGAAACAGGAGCAGGTGAAAGACCAAGTTTTTCACATACATATTTCTCAACGAACGGATCAATGTTTGCATACGTTCCAACCGCACCGGATAATTTCCCAAATTCAATACCTTTTGCTGCACTCTCAAAGCGCTCAAGGTTACGTTTCATTTCCTCGTACCACAATGCAAGCTTCAATCCAAAAGTAGTTGGCTCTGCATGAACACCGTGCGTACGTCCCATCATAACCGTATGTTTATGTTCGATTGCCTTGTCTTTTAATATTTCCACAAACCTTGTTAGGTCAGTGCGAATAATTTCATTCGCCTGTTTGATTAAATAAGAAAGTGCTGTATCCACAACATCTGTTGACGTTAATCCGTAATGCACCCATTTCCGTTCATCACCTAACGTTTCAGAAACTGCACGGGTGAAGGCTATCACATCGTGTCGTGTTTCTTGTTCAATTTCGTAAATACGATTAATATCGAAAGAAGCATTCTCGCGTAGTTTCTTCACGTCTTCCGCAGGGATAATACCTAGCTCGCTCCATGCCTCACATGCTAATATCTCAACTTCAAGCCATGCTTTAAACTTATTTTCCTCCGTCCAAATACTACCCATTTCTTCTCTTGTGTAACGTTCAATCATGATTGTTCCCCCTCATAGGATTTCACTTGTTGTTTTACGTCTTCGATTGTTTCTGCGATAAATGTTATATGTCCCATTTTACGTTTTTCTTTTACTGCATCTTTTCCATATAGGTGAATAAATCCATCAGTTGACGTTGCCATATGTTGAAGCGCCTGCTCCATATTCTCGCCTAAAATATTGACCATAACCGTCGGTTGGAGCAATTCCACCTTTGTTAATGGAAGCCCACATATAGCCCGGATGTGCTGTCCAAATTGCGAAATGTTACACGCTTCAATCGTATAATGACCCGAGTTGTGCGGCCGTGGTGCCATTTCATTTAAGTAAATCTCCTCACCATGTACAAACATCTCAATCGCAAATGTTCCAACGATATTCATTTTTTCTGCCAGTTTAATTGTGGCATCGATTGCTTTCTGATTAACAACATTGCTAATTGTTGCCGGCACAGTCGTTTGATAGAGAATATGATGCTTATGATCATTTTCACCGATTGGGAAAAATTCTATTTCACCGTTTTGTGCTCGTGTGAATACAACCGAAATTTCCTTGTCAAAAGCTACCCACTCTTCGATAATGCAATGTTTATTTTTCTCGGCAAACGCGATTGCTTCCTCTGCATCGGCTTCATTTGATAGTTTAATCTGACCCTTGCCATCGTATCCGCCTCGACACGTTTTAATTACCGCCGGATAAGTTACTTTTTCCAGGGCATCCCTGCATTCTTCACCATTCTTCACGATGAAAAATTCCGGAACTGGAAGATCAGCCTCACGCATCATCGTTTTTTCTTTTTCACGGTTTTGTGTTACCTCTAACGCTAGTGCGCCTTGTGGTAATTTGCCTTTTTTTTCAATGTACGTCGCCGCTTCCAAATCAACATTTTCAAATTCGTACGTGATGACGTCACTTTGTTGCGTCAATTTTTCAATCGCGGCCATGTCGTCATATGCTGCAGTAATATGGAAATCCGCAACCTGAGCAGTTGGACAATTTGGTGTTGGATCAAGAACAGCAACCTGATAGCCCATATATTTTGCCGCAATAGCCATCATTCTTCCTAACTGTCCTCCGCCGATAATTCCGATTGTTTTTGGTGGTAAGATGATGTTATTTTTTTGCAAGATCAACCCTCATTTCTTCAACACTAGCTAGCATATTTTCACGATACGTTGTTAAGCGATCTGCTATCTTATGGTCAAAAGCTCCAATCATTTGTGCGGAAAGCAGACCAGCATTTTTTGCACCTGATTTTCCGATCGCAACCGTAGCAGTAGGAACACCGCCAGGCATTTGAACGATTGACAATAAAGAATCTAAGCCATTTAAAGCCTTGCTTTGAACAGGAACACCAATCACAGGAAGTGTTGTCTGTGAAGCTACCATTCCCGGTAAGTGCGCTGCACCTCCAGCTCCAGCAATAATTACTTTCAATCCACGTTCACGCGCACTTTTTGCATAATTGAACATTTCATCTGGTGTACGGTGCGCCGAAATAACATCCTTTTCGTAAGGGATTTCTAATTCATCTAGTACATCACACGTATGTTTCATCGTTTCCCAGTCAGAAATACTCCCCATAATAACTCCAACCAATGTCATAAAATCCCTCTTTCTATTAATTGAATTATAGTTTTTTACCTTGATATTTGAAATAAAGTGCGAACGTGTGAAAATTTAGGCTTATAATAACAGCAACGTTGATTTCCGCTGCAGGCAAGGCTAATGAAGTAACATTTTCGACCTTACTGGAAAGATTGCATGCATGATGTCAGCTAGCGGACACACGATTCCTTATTTGTGAAAAATAAGGGTAAATGCGGTTGTTATCGGACTCAGGATTCCTTATTTGGGTAAAAACAGTTGAAAATCATGTTTTTTAGCTGAATAAGGAATCGTGTGTCCGTTAATCCTCAAAATAAAGGTAAAAAAGGTAAATAAGGCATCCTCAGTCCGATACCAAGCAGTCACTAGCCCCCCCTGCTTAGTTCGCAGTTTACGGATTTTGTTTTATATCCACCATTTCTTTGATGCATAACAAAATTAAAAAAGTCTATGCATCTCCCTCGAAATGAGAGAAGATGAATAGACTTATCTTTAGCACATTAAACGGACCATTGCACAGGCGCAACGATTCATCCTCCCTCATAGTCCAGCATTTACGGTGCTGGGTAGAAACTTCTGAGCCATATTCTCAGCGATATATGAGGAACCGTATTCATTTGTTAGCTTAAGGATATCAAAGTTGAGGTGGTTATGTCAACAAAATAACGAATGTTTTATACTATATTATATTTAATGTTCGGTTTTTACTTAACTACTAACTAAATTCCTCCTGAATCAAATCATATTCACTACCGTTATTTTGGCACCCTAAGAACTTACCATCGCCCCACCATTCACATGTATTACCTGCCCTGTAACATAGGATGAGTCATGAGATGCAAGATAAACATATGCTGGTGCTAATTCAAATGGTTGCCCTGGTCGTTTCATTGGTACGTCTAAACCAAATTCAGTACCAATAAACTCTGCGGAAAAACTCGATGGAATAAGTGGTGTCCAAATCGGACCCGGTGCAACAGCGTTTACACGGATTCCTTGATCAACAATATTTTGTGATAATGACCTTGTAAAACCAACAATTGCACCTTTTGTGGCCGTATAGTCAATTAACTTTTTATTCCCTTCATAGGCAACAATCGATGCCGTGTTGACAATCGCACTACCTGATTTCAAATATGGTAGGGCAGCTTTTGTCATATAGAAAAAAGCATAAATATTCGTAACAAAAGTCGCATCCCACTGCTCATCGGTAATATCTAATAAACTATCTTGAGGGAACTGCACACCATGATTATTCACTAATATATCTAATTTCCCAAAATGTTGGATGGTTTGTTCAACAACATACCAACAGTGCTGTTGATCACGCAAATCACCGACAATCAGCATACATTTCCTACCTAACTCCTCGATTCTCTGCTTTGTACGAAAAGCATCGACGTCTTCATATGGGTAGTAATAGGGGATAACAACATCTGCACCCTCCTTGGCAAAAGCAATCGCGGTTGCAGCACCTATCCCGCTATCTCCACCTGTGATAATAGCAACCTTGTCTTGTAGTTTTCCTGAACCATGATAATTTGGATTTTCAATTATTGGATCCGGTACCATCGGCGGTTCAATACCAGGCTGTTGATCTTGGTGTTGAGGCGGAAATGGCGCATCATAATAATCGTAAAACATACAATTCTCCTCCTAAGAAATAAGTATTCTTAGGTAATGTATTCGTACTAGGCAAAAGGCGTTCAGCTAGAAAAATAGCTGATTATAGTTGTTTATAAACAAGTTCACGATATTTTACAAAGTTTTGCTTTTTATAAAATTCTTCAGCAGCCTGATTATCCATCCAATAATCTAATTCGATTGTATCAATTCCTTTTTCACTTGCTAATTCGTAAATATATTCCATTAAACTTGTGCCATAGCCTTTATTTCGGCTCGACTCTGTGACGCTAATCTGGTGTATATAAATTGTTTTACGCGCTTTTTTAAAAGCATCGGGTGGTAAATCGATTATTTCAATCCATGCGTAACCAACGGCTTCATTATTGTCTTGTAAAAGGAGAAAGATGAAATTATCAATCTCTACAAGTGTCTGAAAAGTAGCTTTTATATTTTCGTAATTATATTCCTGAAAATACATTGGATATAGGGAATAATGCAAATCATGAACGGACTTGTTTAGTTTTGCAATTAGCTCAAAATCCTTTGTTCGGGATATTTCCATAGTAACCTCCAACTTAGTTTTATATTAGTATATCCGTGAACTCATTGAAGTGTTATTTATATTGGTGTAGTGCTCTATACTATAATTTTATTGTTAGTTGATTATGCACTTATAATGATATCCTTAAAACCTATAATACAGTGTTAAAAATCAAAAATGACTTCCCAATCGGGAAGTCATTTTGTAATAGTGGAATACATTCTCTATTCCTTTGGTATAAAGTTATCTGGATTATTTTTCTTGCCTAATCTTCCTTTACGTACCTGTTTCACCCAGAATCCGCCAACGATTTGCTTCGGTTCATAAGATATTGTAAACGCTTTTGGATCAATGGTTTTAATTGTTTCATAAAGCTTCAATTCATATTTTCTAGGTGTTAAAATTTGCATGGCTAACCGGTCTCCATCCATTCCATAAGCAAACCAGCTTGTTACGCCGTAACCTTTTTCACGTAGTTTGCGCGTAAATTCAATGTTTGGGTCAGACGAAATGACGTTAACCGTGATGTAGCCTAACGCCAACTTTTCTTCAATTTTAGAGCCAACGATAATACCTAATCCGAAACCAAGTGCGTACGCAATAATGTTTTGTATTTCATCTAGATTATCAAGCACGAGCCCTAACCCAATTACATACACGACGACTTCAAACATACTAATAAAAGCTGAGATGTATTGCCGACCTTTAAGTGTTAAAATCATGCGTAGCGTATAAAGTGATACGTATACTACATTAATTAATAGAATGATGGCTACCATGATATATGCGTTTTCAAGCAAAATGAACCCTCCTGTTACAATTTACCACTATTAACTATCTTATGAATGCAAGCTAACTAACATGCAAGCTATTCTAATCTTGCTTATTTGGCCCAAATACACGCTTTCCTACAGATGATTTGTGTCCGCGCAGTCGCTTATGTAATGTGCGTTTCCAGTTTGGCGCTAATAAACTACACGAGGCAAGTTCATCTGCTTGACGTAAATCGTCTTTGTATACATGCATCACTTCATTACATGCAGCTATTGTCCACTGTGGATACGTTCGTTCGACGAGTTTTAGTTCGCTACCACTATAAACATTTCCTTCTTTTAACACACGAAAATACCAGCCAGTACGACCGCTCTTTTGAATTTGCAAAGCGAGGTCCATTACTCGAAACCTCCTCGCTGGCTTCCAGCAAGGCTGTCGTGGTTGAGCAACTTGAATAAGTGCATCGCCAACCTCAAATGTATCACCAATACAAATGGAAAATTCATCGGAATCAAGCAGTGAAAAGTTCTCACCCATTGCACCAATCCCCATTCCGTCTACATCTAGCTTTCTATTCCAATATGCATAATGACTCGATGGATAAGCAAAGACAGCTTTTTCAGGACCACCATGATTTTTCGTGTCAGCTACCTCATCGTTTTCAAGACCTGTTTTACTTAGCCAACAATTCCCGTCCACTTCTTTTTTAAACATACCACTTTCCCATGGTTTATCCATTCGATCACTAGCTTCAGCATTCCCCAACTGCTTGACTTTTCCCGTTAATATTTTATCTAAATATGGAGCTTTCATCGTGTCACCTCCCCATTTTTTATGATATAGTTGATAAACTTAGATTAAATTATAATTGTCTTTAATTAATTATACAAATAGGGGATGTTTTTTATGGAAAAAGCAACATTTGCCGGCGGCTGCTTTTGGTGTATGGTGAAGCCTTTTGATCAATGGGATGGTGTCCATCGTGTAGTTTCTGGATATACTGGTGGCCATGTTGATCATCCAACCTATGAAGCTGTTAAAGCTGGAAAAACAGGACATTATGAAGCTGTCGAAATTACATTTGACCCTTCTATTATTGCTTATGAAACAATTTTGACCATTTATTGGCAACAAATTGATCCGACAGACGATGGCGGACAATTTCAGGATCGCGGCGACTCCTACCGTACAGCCATTTTTTATCATAATGATAAACAAAGAGAACTAGCCCAAGCTTCCAAGAATGCATTAGAACAAAGTGGGAAGTTTAAAAAACCAATTGTAACCGAAATATTGTCAGCAACAACGTTTTATCCTGCTGAAGTCTACCATCAGGATTTTTATAGAACAAATGAAAAGGAATATAAAGAAGATCGTGCCATGTCTGGACGAGACGAATTTATAGACAAGGTTTGGAAAAACGACAAGCCTTCCCTGTAATCCCATGGGAAGGTTTACATATGTTTCCGGGGATTTAATCTACACCTTACTCAGCGAAACAGTGAATTCAGTATCTCTATAGGTTAGGAGGCTACCACTTTGACAAACAGCGAATCTTTATTGCCGCTCAAAATGCTACTGTTTAGTTTCCATGCATCTAATACAATCATCATTAGCTTTCTGCCATTATACTTACAATTTAAAGGATTAGACGGAACCGAAATTGGTTGGGTTTTAGCTGTCGGCCCCTTTGCATCAATATTTGCTCAGCCGTTTTGGGGTTATATGAGTGACAAATATAAGACCGTCAAATGGATTCTACTAATCTGCATTATAGGATTATTGCTTAGTAGTGTACTATTTTTTCAAATGAATGGACTGGTAGCAATTATATTAGCAGGGGCGGTCTTCTACTTTTTCACTTCACCGATTGGTGCTTTAGGGGATAGTCTTGCACAACGTCGTTCAGATGATTTAAACGTATCCTTTGGAAGCATTCGAACGTGGGGGTCTATTGGTTTTGCGACTTCTTCATTAATTGTAGGAGAGGTTCTTTCTTCGGTTGGTATTCAATACATGATCCTGCCCTATTTATTTTTCGGCATAGCTGCTTTATTAGTCGTTTTTCGATTAACAGATGTAAAAGTAGAATCCGATCCCGTCCAATTAAAGGATGTACGCCAAATAATCACGAACAAGCCTTTTGTTTTATTTCTTTTCATGATCATGTTTGTTGCAGTATCGCACCGCGCAAACGATACATATATCGGATTATACATAGACCAGCTTGGGGGCAGTGAAGGGCTTATAGGATTAGCCTGGTTTGTCGGCGTAGCGAGTGAAGCAATTGTGTTTGCCTTTGCCGGTAAGTGGTTTCGCAAGTTTCATACACTACTATTTATTATATTTGCTGGAGCAGTCTTTACTGCCAGATGGTTTATTTACTCCATAATAGATGATCCAATCTACATTATTTCACTTCAGTTTTTACATGGAATAACATTTGGGGTATTTTACCTTGCTGCATTCAATTATATTACTAGATTAATTCCAAAGCTTCTTCAATCAACAGGACATCTCGTATTTTTCGCCGTATTTTTTGGTGTATCAGGAATCATTGGTTCACTTCTAGGAGGCGCGCTGATTGATTCATTCGGGGGAGGCACATTGTATGCTGTGTTGGGCTATTTCGCATTAACCGGAACTGTTCTCCTAACTCTTTATCATATACTGCCATATGGAAAAAGAATCAAGATAAGAAAAACCTAACTGTGACTGGTTCTTTTGAAGGATCAAGCTGCGACGCTGTTCATACGGAATTGTCATCTCGAAGCTGAAACGGCTTTTTAGCGGACACAGGATTCCTTATTTTTACTTATCGGCTATGTTTTACGGGTTAGACGGACAGAGGATACCCTATTTAGGTAAAAACACATTAAAATTACTACTTTTTGACTGAATAACGCATCCTGAGTCCGCTAACAGTCACATTTACCCCAATTATGCATGAATAAGGAATCTGGTGTCCGCATTTAGTTATCACTAGCCACCTAGACAATCTCATACATTCTAATCTTGGACAAAATAAAAAAGCTGGCAACGACCAGCTTTTTTATTTGTTTTAACTTAGAAAGATAAAGTACAAAACAAATATGACAAACAATAAATACATAATCGGATTTACTTCTTTAATACGCCCCTTCATAAGCATAGTGATTGGATAAAAAATAAATCCAAGTGCAATACCTGTTGCAATACTGTACGTAAGCGGCATCGCAACAATCGTCAAGAACGCTGGAACAGCAATTTCGAATTGATCCCAGTCAATATTTTTCAGTGACGTTGCCATTAGTACACCAACAATTATTAGAGCTGGAGCTGTAACTTCTGCAGTGATTACACCCAACAATGGAGAGAAAAACAATGCAAGTATAAAAAAGCAACCAGTTACTACAGCCGTAAAGCCAGAACGCCCACCAGCGCCGACTCCTGCAGACGATTCAATATACGAAGTAGTGGTAGACGTTCCAACAATCGCACCAGCAACTGTAGCAGTTGAATCAGCGAATAGTGCCCGTCCAGCACGTGGTAGTTTATTATCTTTCATCAATCCTGCTTGAGTAGCCACAGCTACTAATGTTCCAGCAGTATCAAAAAAGTCAACAAATAAAAACGTAAGAATAACCACTAACATATCCATTGTAAAAATTTCTCCAAAGTGGCTAAACGCTTCCCCAAAAGTTGGTGCCAGGCTTGGAACCTCACCAATTACACCACTTATACCAGAAGGTGGTGCAATCAATCCAGTTATCATACCAACAATAGATGTTAGAAGCATTCCGTAAAAAATACCGGCTTTAACATTCAATGCTAATAACATAACAGAAACAACTATCCCAAAGATCGCAAGCATTACTTTAGGTGACGTTAAATCGCCTAAAGCAACCAAAGTTGCATCACTTCCAACAATGATACCGGCGTTCTGAAATCCAATAAAAGCTATGAAAAACCCGATTCCAACACCAACAGCTAATTTTAAATTTGCGGGAATCGAATTAATTATTTTTTCCCGAAGTCCAGTTAAGGTCAATACAACAAAAATAAGTCCTGATACTAAAACACCTGATAAAGCCGTTTGCCATGGAATACCATATCCAAGCACTACCGTATAGGCAAAAAATGCACTTAAACCTATTCCTGGAGCAAGCGCAATTGGGTACTTAGCAATAATTCCCATAAATAAAGAACCAATTGCTCCGGCTATTGCAGTAGCTGTGAACACAGCACCTTGATCAATCCTTGTTACACCTTCCGGTAAATCCTCTACACCAACCAAAGCAAGGGTATTTGGATTTACAAATAAAATATATGCCATCGCTAAAAATGTTGTTAAGCCTGCAACAAACTCTGTACGATAATTTGTACCAAGTTCATCAAAACGAAAATACTTTTTCATTGCTTTTTCCTCCTCCGATATACAAAAAGCACACTTGGCATGTGACCAAGAGTGCTACCGTACGGACTACAGAAAAAGCAATCAGAATAAAATAGGATGCAAAAAAATATAAAATGCATGATACATTGATTTACTTTATCTGCGTAGTCAAACTGTTTACGGTAGTTTGGTAGAAACTCTTGGGCCATATCCCCATAATTATACGCATGCTATTTAATTTAGTTAGATTGTACTACTTCAGAAGATTTACGTCAACTAAAAAACGAACATTAAATAATAAACATTACTTAATGTTCGTTTTTGTATATTATTCCCACTCAATCGTAGCTGGTGGTTTACTTGTTACATCATAAACTACACGATTAATATGCTCTACTTCATTGACAATTCGGTTCGATATTTTTTCCATTACATCCCATGGGATACGAGCCCAATCCGATGTCATACCGTCAATAGAAGTCACCGCGCGAATACCGATTGTATAATCATACGTACGTGCATCACCCATTACCCCTACACTACGGATATCCGGTAATACTGTAAAGTACTGCCAAATTTCACGGTCAAGTCCTTCTTCTGCAATTACCTCACGCAATACTGCGTCTGATTCACGAACGATAGCCAATTTTTCTTCAGTAACTTCACCTAGTACTCGAATAGCTAGTCCAGGACCAGGGAATGGTTGACGCCAGACAATTGTTTCAGGAAGTCCCAGTTGCAATCCTAATTCACGAACCTCATCTTTAAATAATGTATTTAACGGCTCGATTAGTTCAAATTGCATGTTTTCAGGCAATCCGCCCACATTATGATGTGATTTAATCGTTTGTGCAGTTTCTGTACCACTTTCAATAATGTCTGTATACAACGTTCCTTGAGCAAGAAAGTCCATATTGGTTAATTTAGTCGCCTCATCATCAAATACATAAACGAACTCATTTCCAATAATTTTTCGCTTCTGTTCCGGGTCATCCACACCTTTTAGCTTCGATAAAAAGCGTTCTTGTGCATCAATTTTAATAACATTCATGTGGAAGTCGCCACCGAACGTTTGCATCACTTCATCTGCTTCATTTTTACGCAGCAATCCATGATCTACAAAAATACAGGTCAATTGATCGCCAATTGCTTTATGAATCAATGCAGCAACAACAGAGGAATCAACTCCACCGCTTAATGCACAAAGTACATTTTTTGTACCAACCTTTTCTCTAATCTTATCTACTTCCATGTCAATAAAATTCTCGATTGTCCAATTTCCTTCACATTGACATACGTCAAAAACAAATTGTTTTAACAAATGGTTTCCATATTCAGAATGACGAACCTCAGGGTGAAATTGAACACCATACAGTTTATCGTCTGGTTTACTCATCGCTGCAATCGGGGTAGACGGGCTAGTAGCGTCTGTTTGAAAACCTTCTGGAACTTCTAGTACTTTGTCTCCATGACTCATCCAAACTGTTTGATTTTTCGGGCTGTTTTTAAATAATACCGGATCGTCACTTAAATCAATTAGAGCTTTTCCGTACTCCCGATTTTTTGCTTTCGTAACATTCCCACCAAAATGTAGAGTCATTAATTGCATACCATAGCAAATACCAAGAATTGGAATGTCTAAGTCAAATATCTCTTTATCACAACGGAAGCTATTTTCATCATAAACACTGTGCGGACCACCAGAAAGAATGATACCTTTTGGATTCATTCGTTTGATTGCTTTAGCAGTTAATTTATGTGAATGCAGCTCACTATACACACCAAATTCACGTATTCTTCTTGTAATCAACTGGTTGTATTGACTACCGAAATCAAGTACCAAAATCATTTCATTTGTTTCCATAATATCGCTCCTTACTATTAGAAAAACCCGAATTATCGCCAAGCTTTAATGGTGAAAGCTTTCGTTATCTTTACTAATAAAACTTATACTTTCCTAATCGTTATTAGAAATACTCGGTATTCGCCTCGTTTTAATAGCGAATGCCGAAGTTTTTCTTATAAGGTCTACCATAACTTATACTTTCTGACGTTATTAAAAAAACCTAGATTTCTCCTCACGCAATTAGATAACATTGCATAAAGGCAGAAATCTAGGTCCTTAATTGTCTTAACCAGAAACAGATTTCGCCTTCATAGTCAGCGCATTTACGGTGCACCGGTAGAAACTTTCGAACCATATTATCGAGGATATACGAACGGCTATTATTTATGCGACATCAGTCGCCTTCGCTTTTCTTGTCTAGCTACATGGGCTAGCGACTCGAGACGTAAGCAATAGACACTTGAGCACAAACCCGTTGCTCTACGGTCTCTTGCTTACGCTTGTCGTCGCTTGCAAGCCCATTTCGCTTTTCTTGTCTAGCTACGGCTCCTAGAAGCTGCCGTCATAAGCAATGAACACTACAACGCTATGCCCAACAGGATGTTGGGTAGTTCGACGTTGCCACAGGACGTGGCGACCTTAGTCGAACTTCATTAATTGCGTTTACGGTTCTTTGCTTATGCGTCCGCTTCTGATCAGTCGCTTTCGCTTTTCTATTAATATTATCCTATTCTACTAACAGGAATATCGTTGGTCAAGACCTTATTCGTTTGATTAAATTTTTCCACAATTGAATTAGTTTATCAATCTCCATACTATCACTAGAATTCGTATAGATAATTTGTTCATAGGAGTTGGTCAACTGGCGCATTGTTTTCGTTTCAAATCGCAAATCAATTCGTTTAGCATATTCACGTAAGGTTTGATCTGTTTCTTTTGGCAAACCTTTATGCGCTAACTGTTTTAATAAGAAATGATAGGCATCTTGGTATGCAATTTCATTTTTATTAGATTTTAATCGCATTCCAATTAAATGAAATTGAATACGAAAGCGCATTCGGTAAACAACCCAAGCTAGTATTCCTATAACTAGCGCACCTAATCCAACGTACCACCAATTCCATTCAAAACTTTCACCGTTTCCACTTGCATTATCCTCAGCTTTGGCCTGTTGATTTTCAGGTTTTGGCTTTTCTGGTTGATCTTGCATTACTGGAGTTGATTCATTTTCTTCCGTTTCAAGCTCTACATCGATTTGGAAATCCGCTAAGTTAGAGAATCCTTGCGTCGGTTCAAATGGCACCCAACCTTTACCTGGAAAATACACCTCAACCCATGAGTGTGCATTTGCATTCGTAACTTCGTACACATCTTGTCCCTCAACAAGACTATCCTCAATCACTTCGCCACTTGTAAATCCTTTCACCCATCGTGCTGGTATATCTAACGTGCGTAGCATAACAACCATCGAGGTAGAAAAGTTATCACAGTAACCAGTCTTCGTCTCGAATAAAAATTGACCTACGTAATCTTGGTTTTCATCCGGTACAGCAACATTCGTCGTACTATAGGAAAAACCATTTTGACTGAAATACGATTCAACTGCTTTAGCCTTATCATAGCGATTACCAGCTTCCGCAGTTACTTCCCTTGCTAGATCACCCACTCGCTCTGGTAATGTATTCGGTAATTGCGTATATTGTTCGTTTAAATCTACTGGATCCATTGTGCTAGCGTTTCGTAATGAATTTATTTCAAACGAAGGGTTTTGATACTCCATTCGATAAGATTCGGGTGAAACTTCGTTGTTATTAAATCGTGTGACAATTTCTTCTGAGTTTTCGTCTAATAACAATTCAAATGGATTCCTTGTATCGATTTGATCTAATCCATATGGATAAATAATTTTAGGTATCTCCACTTGACCAGTAAACTCTATCATTGCGGTCATTTCTTCGGTTTCTACACTGTCATCGAAGGTTTCAAGCGTTATATTATCTGGCGTTTGTGGGATATAATTCGGCTCACTTGAATTTTCCCAGCCTTTACCGGTATATACATCCTTCGTTTCAATTCGCCAGTAATGTTCATCTTGTGTCGTTGCACGAAAAACAGGTGTTTGATCTTGAATAAATGAACCACCAAGTCTGGAATCATCTTCACCATAACCAACCTTACGTATAACTCCTCCGCCATTCATTCCGCCTGCTCCCTCAGCCGCACTCTTAATGAATGGAACTGGATCTGGCCATTGCGGTTCTAGTTTTGGCGCCGCGTATCCAACTAGTGATGAAAATAGTACAACACCTATTAATGGGAACATCCAAACAGTAGCCTTTTTCATCCACATAATACGAATGGATTCCCGATCCATTTCTCGTAAGAAACTTGCCACCCCTAAAGCTATAAAAGAGATAATAAATATCCGTACAATAGCAGCATCTGCATCAAATACTGTGAATGTATCCAATACTGCAATGTATATAAATGTCAGAACAACAAATAGAAATATCCGGTTCATTGCAACAAACCAGTAGTATATTAAGTAACTCATTAGCCAAATCAACAGTAAAAACAAGAGTGTTCGAAACATTGGGGTTAAATTGTACCAATCCTGTGTTATTAACGCTGAAATGTTCATTGAAAATTCTGCATAGACATGGCTATACCAAGGTCTAGAAAAAAGAAACTCTTGAAAATATAAACCATTTACAACAAATAGCAACCCAGCACATTTAATGACAAAGGACAGCCACCATTTTATTTGTGTTAACGTAATGAAAAAACAAAAAGCGGCATAGAGAATAAATATAGTTAAATTACTAGTATCTGTAATTTGTTTTACTGGATATAACCATTCTAAGAACAAAATGAACCCAGCTACATACATGATCGTAGTATAAACAAATGGTTTTTTCAGATCTGAAACTACACTCATACTACACTCACCTCGATCCTATTCTGAACCAACTGCTTCTCGGTTATAACATTAATTACAATCCCTTGATATTGTAGCTGTTGGATGAGCTGATTTTGCTTTTTCGTAATCAAATTACTAGATTCTATAAAACAGACGATTATACGTTTTGTCCGCTGTTTCATTTTTTGAATGGTATCTTTAAATGCTTCATCGAGATTGGTTGTAACAATGATGACAATTGCCCCTGAAGTTAATCGCTTTGATTCCTCTTTCAGGATGACAGGAAAAGCATGTTCTCCGTCAGGTTGTATCTGCGTTAAATGCTGTCTGATAAATTCCTTTTTAGATGGATCATGATGTAATGGAATAAAGACATTCTTTTTTCCAATAGAAAGAAATCCAACCTGAGAGGACTGCTTACGAATTGATTCCATTAACGATAGGGTCATTTCTATTGCCGCTTCGAATGCTAACACATTTTGATTTTCATGCTGGCAACCATCTAAGATTACCATCGTATCCGTACTTTTTTCCTGCTCAAATTCCTTTGTCATAACATTGTTTTTCCTCGCTGTTTGCTTCCAATCTATCCATGAAAACTTATCACCAGGCATGTACTCACGAATTCCCGAAGCAACATTTGTATTTTTCAACGTATGATTCTGTGCGGCTATCGAACCTTGTTCATAACTATTAATTCGTTCGGTGACATGGATATCCCGTACATTTGGATAAGCTGTTAGCTTGTCAAACACCTTAAAAACATGTTCTTTTTTTACAAATCCAAAAAGGTCCCCCGTGCGAAAACGAATCGCAAATAATTGATGCTCACCTCGAGGAATTTCAGCAATTTGGTAGGATAACGTCAGGTTTTTCTTAAATCCTGCAAAAACAACCTTTTTAATCTTTCGCGTGACACTAAGTTCTGAAGGGTCCATCATATGTTTGTATTTATCTGCATGATTGTCTACCTTATGAAGTGAATCTGGAAATATCTCTTCGCAAATGCAATAATACAAGGGAAATGGAAATGAGCGCTTAATTACGATATCAACCATTAGATTATCGCCTGCTCTAACTACATGGTGGGAAAGTTTTCGGCTAATAGATAATTTTTTAATTGGATAAAATAGAATGCCAATTAGGTAGATAAATATCGGCAGGAATCCGTAGAATAAAAACCAGCTTACAAATCCTCCTTGAAACATCGCATAGGAAAATAACAGTAAAAATATGAACACGATAAACGCTAGTTTCCCAATGAATTGTACCGTACTCTTCATTAATTGAAGTCCTTTCGAATCGGAATATACGTGTTTTGAACAACAGATGTAACGACGTTTTCGCTAGTCAGCCCTTCATATTTCGCTTCTGAAGTCAAAATTATTCGGTGGGAAAGCACATATGGTGCAAGATATTTCACATCATCAGGAAGAACATAATCACGACCATAAATATAAGCGAGTGCTTTAGCGGCACGCATAAGAGCAATCGATCCACGTGGACTAACTCCTAGATAAATAGATGTGTGATCCCGTGTAGCTGTCACTAGATTGATAATATACTTTTGTACATTTTTATCGATGTACACTTCCTTTACCGCCTCTTGTACTTCTATTAACTCTGCTTTGTTCATCACGGAAGAAATACTTTCAATCGGATGATCCATTGAAGTACGTTCTAGCATTTCAAGTTCGTTATCATAGGACGGATAGCCCATTTTTAGCTTCAATAAAAAACGGTCAAGTTGTGCCTCTGGTAATGGGTACGTCCCTTCATATTCAATTGGATTCTGTGTCGCCATTACAAAAAATGGTTGTGGCAATTTGATCGTTTCTCCATCAACCGTTATATTTTTCTCTTCCATCCCCTCTAATAAAGCAGATTGCGTTTTCGGTGATGTACGATTGATCTCATCGGCTAATACAACGTTTCCAAGAATTGGACCAGCACGAAACTCAAATTCTAGTTCTTTTGGATTATAAATGGAAATTCCCGTAACGTCAGAAGGCAGTAGATCTGGGGTGAATTGAATTCTTCTAAAATCACAATCTAGTGACTTTGCTAATGTACGAACAAGCATCGTTTTTCCTACTCCAGGAACATCTTCAAGCAATACATGCCCTTGAGCAAGAAGTGCAACTAAACTAAGTCTTGCTACATCCTCTTTGCCAATCATCACTTTATTAATATTTGATAAGACATTTTCGATATTTTTATTATAAATTGTCGTATCCTGTTTCATTATTGTCGCCCCTCCATAAGGTATAAATTTCTCTTAGAAAAACCAGACATACGCCTTCAATACTGCGTGTGCCGAAGTTCTCTTGTACTATAATCCTTAAAAATTTTATACTTTCCTCCAATGAAAAAGTACTTACATTAACTATACTAAAAAAGACTCAGTAAGTAAAAGCAGAAAAATAGGAAATTTTGCATAAAATGAAATTTTATTCAGTGAAGGTTTGTTTCATTCCTCCGACTGAATGTTAGTTGAATGAATCGGACATTTACAGACAGTTAAACCACAAAGGTACCATTAATAAATTCTATTTACCTCAATCATGAGGTTGTGCGTACTGCCCGTTAATGTGGGATAAAAAAATTAAATCTATCAGCATTATTTACAAATGAAATAGAAAATAAACAAATCCTCGTGCCACATTTAGCACGAGGTTATTTTTTCTGATTCCTTTTTTTCCGTTTATGTTGCGCGGTATCATCTTCTTTTTTCCAAGAGGGGTCGCCGTATTTGTGTAGCCTTTGATTAATCTTATATACAATATACGGTACCAAGAAAGCTGCTATTGTACAAATTATTACTAAGTTCTCAGGCATCCTTCCCAACAGGTTTTCCCACATATAAGTCACTCACTTCCGTAATTCTTCGTTTTGTCAGCGGCTCCTGTTGAACGAATAACAGACTTTGCTTCTACTTTAATTTTGCTATTTGCAAATATATTTTCGCCTTTTTCCCAGTCCTTTTTTATTTTTTGCCAAAGATCATAATTCCGCTGTTTTATCATCGCCCCGAAGCCGAAAATGTCAACATTCAATTCCTTTTGCGCTTTTTCGATTGTGTTATATGCTAACTCTTCTATTTTTTTATTAATTTGCTTTTCAATTTCAGCAAACCTTTTAGGTGTTAATAATGTTTTACTGCCAAACATCTCACCAATAATTCCTTCAGCCTGAATAGTAACGGAAATGGAAATATTATTTTTATCTTTTGCATCAATCTTAACAATAGGATTCGAATGTTGAAACTCGTATAACATTAGATTTCCATCAACTTTAAATTGAATGGTCCCACCTTTCTTTTTATTCTTAATTAAATTTAACCCTTTCGTTTCTTTCCCATTTAAAACTCCTACCATTTTGTCACTGTATCCTTGAAATACAGCCACTCCGTTAGTCTTCACCCGGTTATCAACCCTATATACTTTAGGTAGAACGTAGCTGCTCTGGTCTAGAAGAAAACCATGGATATCACCAGTTTTGATTGGGTCGATCACCTCTAATGAGCTTGGTGCATTTTCCAAAACCGAATTTATATATATTGCTGGAAGACTTTCTTCCTCGGGTTCTACTTCAATTATTTGTTTTGCTTCATCCTCAGCAATCACCACTTTAATGGATCTACGCATTTGTTGTTCTCGGATAAACACATCCATCATACTTGCAAACAATTGAGGCTCTTTTGCAATTTCCTCGGAAAAAATAATGACTTTTAAATGCTCATAATATGGTACTCTACTTGTTTTAGTTGCTATTTTCCTGGAGATCATAAATAAACTCTGACCACTACTTGAAATATTCGTATACGCTTTTTGTTTACCTCCACCTGTTCCTGGAGTCCCTAATCCAGTAGGTACAACAAATTGCTTTGTCATGCCAATGGTATAATTACCATTTTCATCCTCTTCCGCAAGATCAGCAGAAAGGCCGATCACAAATCCCCTTTCCTCTATCGGGATTTGATCCCAACAGCCTGCAAGGAATAGGATAAGCATGCTAGAAAAAAGTAAAGCTATTTTCTTCCTAACCATTTTGTTTCACCCCACGCATTTTGGCGATTATTAGTAGCAGAATTGTAATAAAGACACCAAATGTCAGTGCAGTATTAGCGATAAACGATCCAAAAGCTGAAACTTCTAGTATATTTTGTGGGAACATACTTACTAAATAGATAATTGGAGCTAGGATAAAAACAATTATTCGTTTTGACGCCTTTTTGAAAATGGAATGGATATTAATTACTACTATATCTAATGCCATCGTCGTTGTGTTAAAAATAGCCATGATCCAAATCACAAAAAATACCGATTCAAATCGCTCAAAAAAACCACCAGGTATTTCTACACTTTTAGCTAGCTCGATGGTTGGATAGAGTAAATTGGATGTTACAGCACGCCCGAATACACCGATGCATAATAAAAATAAAAGCAAATATAGTACTATCGGAATACACATTCCTATTACTGCTTTTTTTGGTACCTTTTTCGGTTTGTCCACTAAACTTGTATAAAAAAGAACAATGGAAAAACCTACATATGAAACTACTCCCGTATGAATTCCCTTAATGTAGCTATTCGGATCAGATTGAAACATTGGTAGTAAATTTGTTGATTCAAACCAACCTAAGTTGAAGATAAATACAACAAGAGCTATAAATATAATAATTGGTAAGAACATCATGTTTAAACGAAATAAGCCTACTCTCGATCCTGATACCGCATATACAACGACAAATAAAAATGATAGTGCTATTACCTCTACAGGTGTACGATCAAACAAATATTGCTTGGATACATCCGAAATCCGTCTAACCTCAAAGGCTGTTACCCCCAACCAAATAACACTGAAGATAATGGAAAGAGCTATTGCGATTGGTCTTGAAACAATTCTGCTGGCGTACATTAAAAATGTTTCATTCGGAAATTTAATTGCAAGCTTTACAAACAGCCAGGTAAAAACAACAGCAATAGCACCACCCGCTAATATAGAAATCCACCCATCGCTTGCAACGGTAGAAGCAGCCAAATCTCTAGGTAGTGATAGAATACCTACACCAATTACCATAGAAGGGAGTGCAATCATCAATTCACCATCGCTTATTTTTTCATCCCCATATTCAAAGTTTTTCATTACACTTATCCCCCTTTATCGGCAGATTTGCTATCATTTGGCTTTAGATATTCTGGTCGCTTTGTTAACCAAGGTATCGGAGCTCTAAATACGAGATCAAACCAATCCCGGAAAAATGTTGGGGCGAATGGTGTGGAGTAAGGTATTCCCATGCTTTTCAAGTTAACAATATGCACGTTAATCATGATATAAACAAGGATAATTCCATAAAGGCCCAAAAGTGCAGCAGCAAACATAAAGATAAAACGTACCAAACGAAACGAAATGGCAACACTATAGGCAGGTAGTGAAAACGAAGCAATTGCAGTTAACGCTACCACTATAACCATTACTGGACTAACAACCCCTGCCTGTACTGCAGCTTCTCCAATAACTAAACCACCGACAATCCCAATTGTTTGCCCAATTGTTCTTGGTAACCTAGCACCTGCTTCCCGTAACATTTCCATCGTTACTGCCATTAAAATTGCTTCGACAAATGGTGGAAATGGCACTCCATCCCTTGTAGCTGCAATGGAAAAAGCCAACTTGGAAGGTATCATCCCTTGGTGATAAGAAATTAATGCTATATATAATGCAGGCACAAACATTGCAATGAACGCGGCCAAGTAACGTAATGCTCGAACTAATGTGCCAATTGTCCAACGTTCATAATAATCTTCGGGAGAATGAAAGGCATTTCCAATAGTTGATGGTGCAATTAACACAAACGGTGTTCCATCTAAAATAATGATTACCTTACCCTGGAGGACAGCCGCTGATGCTTTATCGGGTCTTTCCGTGTTAAATAATTGTGGAAAAGGGGATAAATAACTGTCCTCAATCCACTGTTCGATGTAACCAGATTCTGGAGCGTCATCCATATCAATTGATTCTAATCTGCGGTTAATTTCTTTAAGAATATCCGGATGAACCACTCCATCCAGATAGGAAACTACTAACATTTTCTTTGACCGCCGGCCTATATAATGGGTTTTAAATCGTAAATTTGGATCATGAATATTACGTCGAATTAACATCATGTTTGTGCGGATATTTTCTGTAAACCCTGTACGTGGACCTCGAATTAAAGATTCAGAAACGGGTTCTTCAATCGAACGGGTCTCCCAGCCTTTTGTATCCATAATTAACACTTGGTCAATTCCATCTAAATAAAAAACCGAGCTACCATTTAACAATGCGTTTGTAACTTTATCCAACGTATTCTCTTTTTCAATATCACTTGCTGAAATAATTTCGTTATATATCTCATCAAATAATTCTTTCTCACTATCAGGCAAGCCTTTACGTTCGTTTACAACCTGTACATTGTTCAGAATGTTTGTATGTACAACAACTTTATCCGCTAATCCATCAATATAGACCACAGCACACTTATGTCTACTACCCCGGACGGTAAACTCTCGGACCACTAGATCATTTGGCTTATCTAACATCTTTTTAAGATTATCAAGGTTCTTATCGAGTTCTTTTACTAATTCAAGAGAAAAATTCTCATCTTTTTGTTGTTTACTTTTCCGTCTCATCAAATCACCACCTTAACCGAGCACATATCACACCTATTCTTTTGCCCATTCTATTGCTTTTTTATTCGAGGCACAGTTTTGTATATTAATGGGGCTTTTCGCCAAACTAAGGAAAAATAGTACGCGTTTTGCCCAAGGAGGAAATGATTAATGGAAATGGAACAACATATCGAATTGACATCTGCAGAAATATCCCAATTATGGGGTGCATATATGAATGCTAGTCTAACTTCGAAGGTTTTACAGTATTTTATTGCAAAAGTAGAGGATGAGGAAATTCGCCCTGTGATAAAAGATGCGTTAGCCCTGATGGACGAGCAACAACAGGAAATCAAAATAGTATTTGAAAAAGAAAACAAACCAATACCGATTGGGTACACACATCAGGACGTAAACACCGATGCACCTCGATTATTTTCTGATAATTACATGCTTCAGTACGTCTACCAGCTTAGTTCATTAGGTATGTTTACGTTTTCTGGTTCAGTCCCTGTTTCCACTCGTGAAGATGTATATGTATTTTTCTCAAATGGACTACGCGACTTTAATACATTACATCAAAAAGCTATGCTGCTTTCGTTAACAAAGGGGATCTACATGCGGCCACCTACCATCCCAACACCGACAGAGGTAGATTTTGTACAGAAACAAAGTTTTCTAACCGGATGGTTTGGTGAGCGCAGACCATTGATGGCTATCGAAATCACAAATTTATTTTCAAATTTACAACGGAATTCATTAGGTATTGCTACACTTACTGGTTTCAGTCAAGTTGCACAGTCAAAAGAGGTTCGTGACTACATTGTGCGGGGGGTCGAAATTGCAAAAAAACATGTTAATGTTTTTGGCAAAATACTAAAAGACAGTAATGTTCCTGCTCCAGCTGGATCGGATTCAATGGTGACTGACAGTAATAAAATCGCACCATTTTCCGACCGACTCATGCTCGCACATGTTACAGGTATGATTACAATTGGGATTGGATTTTATGGAGTTAGTATCTCAACGAATACGAGAAGAGATATTTCTGCCCAGTATACACGACTTAGTGGAGAAATCATGTTGTATTCAGAGGATGGTGCAAACTTAATGATTGATAAGGAGTGGCTGGAAGAACCTCCTCGTATGGTAAATCGTGATGAATTAACCAAATCAAAATAATGAAAGGATTCTATGTATGGAAAACAATGATTATAAACATGTTGAACTAACCGCATCCGAAATATCTAGTTTATGGGGATCCTATCAGGCTGACACCATGATGATTTGTGGAATAAATTATTTTCTTGCAAATATTAATGATGAACAAATTAAAGCATTACTTGAAAATACATTGGAATTAATTAAAGGGCGAAATAACGAACTGGTTCAAATTTTCAAGAAGGAAGACTATCCGGTTCCGCAAGGCTTTACAAAAGAGGACGTAAATCTGGATGTCCCTCGCCTATTTAGCGATAAACTATACCTTGAATTCCTTGTAACGATGTCAAGTTACTCTTTGGCTGCTTTTGGTCTATCGTTATCCCTTTCAGAACGATCAGACATGATCGATTATTACACGAATGCATTAAATGATATAGAAACTTTACACAAGAAATCGAAGGAGCTTGCAAAGGAAAAAGGGATCTATATACGTGCTCCTCACATCCCAAAAATGAAGCAAGTGAGCTTTGTTCACGACAAAAGCTTTTTGGCTGGCTGGTTTCATGAACGAAGACCCCTACTTGGTATTGAAATTTCACACCTTGTTTTTAACGCAAAACGAAACGCATTAGGGCAAGCAATTATTACAGGATTTAGTCAAGTAGCACAATCAAAAGATGTAAGAAAGTATTTTGAACGAGGGCGTGACATTTCAGGTAAACATCTAACCATTTTTACAACTATTTTAAATGATAACTACCTCTCAAATGGATCTCTACTGTCGACGTCTGAAGTAACAAATTCGAAGGAAGCTCCTTTTTCTGACAGGTTGATGATGTTTCTAATAACAACATTAATTGCTTCCAGCATGGGAGAGTATGGTTTATCGATGGCTGCCAGCCCAAGACACGATTTAGGTACAAAATATACCCGTTTAATAGCAGAAATAGCTAAGTTTTCTAATGAAGGTGCGAAGATCATGATTAAAAACGGTTGGTTAGAACAGCCGCCAATAGCTGCGGATAGGAAGGAATTGGCCAAATAAGGCCTTCACATGAAAAATGTAAAAGGGATTCATCATGATAAATTAGAAAAACTGCTATGGAGTGTCGCATTACCTGGGTTTGGCCAACTTTTAAATAAGAAATATGTGAAAGGTATTGTATTAATTATCTTGGAATTTGCCATAAATGTTATGGCAAACTTTAACATGGCCATTATCTTAAGTTTCCATGGAAAAATTCAAGAAGCAATTGATCAAACGAATTTTCTATGGCTTATGTTTTATCCCTGTCTGTACTTTTTTGCAATATGGGATGCATATAAAGATGCAGAGGGTGAAAATAAACCATTAGCGTTCTTGCCATTTGTCTTCTCTGCCTACTTTGTAACAGTTGGACTAATTCTTTCTCCAACATTTACGGTCATGGGGCAATTAATTGGTCCTATTTGGTTGCCTATTTTATTCGTACCAATTGGAGTAGGCGTTGGCTGGATTATAAAAGGAATACTACTTAAGATACGCACTAATTATTCGGAAAATAATTCATAATATATTGCGATTTGGTTGTATATGCTTTGCTGAATGAATATCATTTTGCAAAGCATTATTTTTTGCCCAAAAGTGTGTTTTTGTAATTTGATGTTTTTCTTCGTACAATTAAGGTAACTATTATGTAATAGGATTGTAATATTTTAATGAGTAGTTGGAGTGATAATAATGGATTTACTTATTTTTATTGGTGGATGTTTGGCAGTGATTGCAATTGTATTGGTTTTTCTCTTAAATATTTCTTTTCCAAATAAGAAATATGTAAAATATATCCCTTCCATCCTTTTTATTTTAGCAGGTATCATTTTAGTACCCCTGAGCTTACTATCAGGATTTTGGACGGGGTTTGGAGTCGGTATCGTTGGCCTGCTGGCTTTTATTGCTGGTGTAGTAATTTTATTGATTGCTGTAATTATAGATACTGCAACAACATAAGAATAGATAATAATACAGCAGACTAACTTTTTTTGGATGTCTGCTGTATTATTTCAACTCTATTAACTATTCATTTCTTGATTGAGCCTTTTTGCGTTTGATAAGCGTTTATCTTTTCATCTAAAACTTTACTTAAATACACTATTTGAGGATGCGTCATCTTCTTGTATATAGTGTAAAGGTTGTATAACTCTTGCCTGAGACTCTCAACTTCTAATCTTAGTTGTTCTTTCAACGAATTTTCTCCCCCTTAATAACTTGCCTTCATACCTGCTGAGCGAAGACCTCTTTGGAGTGAAGCCAATTGGGTACATTCTCATTTGAGAACAAGTACATACAAAATTCATTCATCTTTTTCTTTTACAATTAGGATAATCCCTTTTTTGAATTACCTTTAAAAATATTAGTATATTACTAAGCTAACGAAATAAATGAACAAGTGGATCACCTTTTTAACAAAATAATCATAATTTTTGTCTGGAATGTTTATTATACCTAAGATTAAAAACTGCATATTTAGAAGAGTTTGGACATATGTATAAACGACTAACTTTATGGAGGGGATTACTATCGCACGCGAAGACAACAAGAAAAGTGAAAATATTCTAAAGAACACTTCCAGTCAGGCTAATGATCTTGTACACAAAACAACGGATACTGCTAATAAAATTGTTAAAGGGGTTTCAGGAGAGGGCGGTTTAATTGGAAAAGCTGCAGATACTTCATCAAATGTGATTAAAAATACTTCTAACTTTGGTAATGATGTGATTGGAAAAACAGCCGATACTTCATCAAAAGCTGTGAGAGGTGCAACCAATAAAGTGTTTGGAAGAAAAAATAAAGATAAGAAAGATGACTAAACTTGAGAAGGCCCGAACGTGGGTCTTTTTCTTTAACCCTAGCTTGACCATTTTATTATTAAACAAAATATCGTTATAATGAGAAAAACAAATATACAATATAAGGTGATTTTAAAAATGATACTTACCGTACCAACAAATAACATCTTTAAAAATTTGAGTGAATCGTTCCAACAGATTGCATGGGCGGATATATACATGTTCTGTTTTTATGTCTTGCTTATATTTTTGGTTAGATGGGCTATTCTTTCTCTGACAAAGAATTTTAATAATAGTTCTCGAAGCTCAATGGTTAATTTACATGCACTTTTCCGTATCTTCTTAAACTGGGCAACAACATATGGGATCTTAGTTTTCATGTTGTATTATTTCTCTGATTCCGGTTGGTTAGTTAGTGAATTTGTTTCAATTGGTAAAGTAAAAATCACGGTGTTCTTAATCATTGTTGCGATATTAATTATTTCACTCGCGAACCGCATCTCCAAGGTAATGACACGGTACTTATTACCTAATGTTTATAAGCGTTATCAATTAGATCGTGGAGTACAATTTACCTTTGACCGAATTTTCCACTATACGATTATGGTAATGGCAATCATGATTAGTTTAACGACAGTTGGAGTTAACCTCAGTGCCTTAACCGTGTTTGCAGGAATTGTTGGTGTAGGGATTGGTTTTGGCTTACAGAATATTGCTTCAAACTTTATTTCTGGAATCATCTTATTATTTGAGCGCCCAATTAAAGTTGGTGATCGCGTTATTGTAGATGATGTAATAGGCGATGTAGAGAAAATAAATATGCGCGCAACTATTATTAAGACGATTGATAATGAACATATCATCGTACCTAACTCACATTTCCTAGAGGAAAAAGTTGTGAACCGTTCCTTTAGTGATCCGAGGCTTCGCTTAGTCCTTCCTATCGGTGTTGCGTATGGTACGGATGTAGAAAAAGTAAGAGAACTTTTAATTCAGGTGGCAGAGGATGAAGAAAAGGTATCTGAAACAGTTATCCTTAATCCTGAGCCATTTGTGAATTTCGTCGGTTTTGGTAACTCCTCATTGGACTTTGAACTTTTTGTTTGGATAACCAATCCTAACGAAGTAATCCGAATTAAGAGTAACATCAATTTTAGAATCAATAAGATACTTGAAGATCATGATATAGAAATTCCTTTTCCACAACAAGACTTGCATATTCGAAGTATTGATCAAGACCCCATTGAAAAGCTGAAGAATTAACGTAAACGAATAAACATCCCATTCTTAAAACGACATATCTCCTAACATAATTTGCATTATTCGACAAAAAACGGTAACATTAAAGTACAGAATGTTACAAAATAGTGACATTCTAAAATAATTTTAAGGAGATGATTGTTATGGATTATAACGGATTATGGAGTGACTGGGATATTTACCTGGCTAAATTACCGGACCTTATACTAGCACTAATTGTATTATTTATTGGTTGGTTGATTGCCAAGGGAATTGGTAACGCAACTGAGAAAATAGTACGGAAAACGAGAATCGATCAACGCTTCATTCCGGAAGACAACCAGAAAAAACATAATGCAGCAAGAATTATTGGTAGGATAGTGTACTACATATTACTAGTCTTTGTACTTATACTATTCTTTAACATTCTAAACCTAAGCATTATTGCAGCACCTCTAGTAAGCATGTTATCAGGAATTACCGCTGCTATTCCGAGCATATTGAAAGCAGCATTAATTCTCCTCCTAGGATGGGTAATCGCCTCTTTTCTCAAAATGTTTATCCAAAAACTTGGTAATACATCTAAGATTGATAAAACACTTCAGAAGTTAAATGTAACAACCGGTACTGAAGATTCAAACAAACTTATTGAAAATGCATCTAAAATTGCTTTTTATTTGGTACTACTTATCTTTTTGCCAGGAGTACTTTCTGCACTGGAAATTACAGGAGTATCTGAACCATTTGCGGGTATGATAGATAGCCTTCTAGCATTTATACCTAAGCTATTTGCAGCAGCATTAATCCTTTTAGTTGGATGGGTAATCGCACGAATTGTTCGGGATGTTATTACAAATTTTCTTCAATCCATAGGAACCGAAAAATTAACACAGAAGTTAGGATTATCTAAGCTATTCGAAGGCACTAGTTTTTCACGGGTAATCGGAACAATTGCGTTCGTATTAATCCTAATTCCAACCGTTATTACAGCATTGGACAGACTGGACCTTAGAGGTATCTCTGAACCTGCAATTTCAATGTTGAATGATATTTTAACCATGTTACCAAATATCGCGGTTGCGATAACACTAATTTTGGTTGGTCTATGGGTTGGAAAATGGGTTGGAGGTATTGTTACTAACCTACTTTCAGGTTTAAGCTTTGATTCCATTCTTAAGAAAATGGGTATCGGTAATTTTGATCCAAGTCAATCAAAACTAAGCCTATCACAAGTAGTTGGATATATTGTTCAAGTAGTAATTGTACTATTATTTGTAGTTGAAGCACTAGAACTTGTCGAGTTAAATTTCCTTGTCACTTTAGCTACTGGAGTTATTGCTTACCTACCAAGTCTTTTTGCAGCAATTCTCATTCTTGGAGTTGGCCTATACCTTGGAAACCTTGTGAAAAATTTATTGAACAATATCCTTACTGGAAACGGATCTAAATTACTTGGTTCGTTTGCAAAATATACAATCATCGCCTTGTCATTCTTTATGGCACTAGATCAATTAGGTGTAGCTGCATCCATCGTGAACGCAGCGTTCATCCTAATTCTGGGTGGGTTCACATTAGCATTTGGTCTTGCTTTTGGACTAGGTGGAAAAGAATTTGCATCTAAATATCTACAAAAGTTTGATAAAAAAATAGAAGATGTGAATGTAAATAATAATACGGATAAACAGTAAATTCTGTAATTAAGGGAGGCCGTCACTAAAAGATAAGACTTTTAGTGACGGCTATTTATTGCTCTTTTTCCCTTTAACTTTATTGGTTACTTAAATTGACTACTTTCAGCTTTGTATCTCGTTTATCTAAAGTCATTTTTGCAATGGAATGAGATTTCCTTCATTTAGTTATCAGGTAGGTAGTATTAAGATGTTTACTCTACTGCATTTTTCTTTGTGAAAACCCACTCTGATATGCACTTATTTTATTATCCAGTCGTTCGCTCAATTCAACCACTTTAGGGTGTGTCATTGTTTGATGCATTTCGTATAGCTTATAAAGTTCTTGTCTTAGATTTTCGATCTCAAGTTGTAATTGTTTGTTCAATCTTTTTCCTCCTTTAATATACTTAAGTCTAGCAAAATTACCCAAATAGGAACATTTGTTCTATTGTAGCATAGTAATCCAAATGTTGCTATTTTTAAAAGTTACCATCAACTAGTTGAAACCTTTTCAAATAGCTTCCGTATAATCTATTATTAAAAGAAAATTCATTCAAATATTTAGGAGGAATAACATGTTAAAAAAATGGCTAGCAAGTGTAGGAATCGGAAACGCGAAGGTAGACACACAATTGGAAAATACAGATCTTGTACCTGGTGAAGAAGTTCGTGGAAAGGTTGTTATCCAAGGTGGCAATGCAGATCAAGAAATAACACGCATTAATTTATTCGTGATGACAGAAGCTTTACGCGAGGTAAATGATAGTAAAGTATACGAAAAAGTACAGATGGGATCCTTTACAGTAGGTAACTCTTTTACGATTAAAGAAGGAGAAAGAAAGGAACTTGATTTTCAATTTGTCTTACCTATACATACTCCACCATCATTAGGTAAAACAAAAGTATGGATTCAAACCGGTTTAGATGTACCAAATGCTATTGATCCAAATGACCGCGATTATATAACGGTGAAGCCACATAAAAATATGCTTACTGTTTTGAACGCACTAACGGACGAACTTGGTTTCCGATTGCGCAAGGTAGAAATGGAGTATTCCAAGCGATATAGCTATGTTCAGGAATTTGAATTTTTACCTGGAAATGAATTTCGAGCTGACTTAGATGAACTAGAGGCTATGTTTTTCTTAAATCAAAACCATGTGGAGTTGATCCTTCAAGTGGATCGCCGTGCTAAAGGGCTAGGTGGGTTGTTTGCGGAAGCTTTAGATATGGATGAGAATTTCGTTCGCGTAACACTTACAAATGATGAAATTGGAGCAGGAACCGCTTCAGTGGCTAGTAAACTAAGAAATACGATTCGTCAGTTCAGCTAAACTTGAGGTGTTGCCGTGATGTGGAATTTATTGATCATCCCACTTTATGCCGTAATTCTAGTAGGAGGCGCTGTAGCCATAGCAAAAATAGTAGAATTCATGGAAGTAAAATACCTTCACAGTGTTAAAGGAATGAATCGCTTTGTACTATTTTTTTCATGTACGTTTACTGTTCTGATTGGGTTAACGTTAATTGTTCAATATAAAACAAGCTGGATGTACTGGGAAGCACATTTTACACTCGGCCTCCTGGCGGTGGTGTTTGTATTCATGATGCAATATAATCGGCACATTGGAGAACGAGCCGCAAACGTTGATAATCGTTATTTTGGTAGCGGATCCAATATTTATAAGCATGATATATTTCATTTAACCCTTGACCCTGTGTTTTTAGCAACTTCTGTGTTTGCTGTTGTTGGTGTGGTTGTTTCGTTGGTTATTTATTTGTAGAATCCGAAAATGATGACTGAGTGTTATTTCCAACATAAAATTCATTATCGTGAACCGAACTAATAAAGCTCGTTGATTATGGGCTTTGTTAGTTCGTATAACGGGAGCGTGCTTTGATAATATTCTTTCGCTGCGGTTACTTTTTCTTTGGCGTTCGTTCATTACCTCGTTTAAAATTTCCAGTAATCTTAGCCATAATAAGCTGTTCTTCTTTTTCATCTACAGCTTGATTGATTTTGCTCAAAAACTTTTCCGCTTCCTTACCTTTCAAAATTTTAACCTGTTTGCCCTGCCAATCAATGAATACTGTATTATTTTTCGAAACCCGATAACTGAAGGGTTTTTCATCCAACCGATTACGTTTATCTATAGAATCCATTTAATTCACGCCCTTTCTTAATTGATTTAATATTAATGTAAATCAAGTTGAGTTAAAAGAATTTTTTTCCACCAAAAAAGAACTTTCTTACGTATACACTGTAAGAAAGTTCTTTACCCAATTTTTAATTACTTTTTCATTTCTGCTGGATGTTGATCCACATATTCAGGAAAATCGGTAATAATGCCATCAACCTTTAATTCAAATAGCCGGTTCGCCTGTTCCTGTGTACGCACCGTATACGGATACATCTCCATTTCATAATTATGAACAAGATTCACTAATTCAGGGGTTACGATGTTCATATTTGGGTTAAAGAAATCTGCATATGTTCCAAATTCTGCAAGCTTTTCATCAGTAACATCTTCCCATGACATCCCTGCAAGAACACCATGTGGAATGTTCGGCAATAGCGTTTTAGAGTATTGCATTGACTCATGATCGAACGATTGGATAATTATTTTTCCGTTGTTTGGTTTATGCATGTTTCGTTCTTTTAAAGCTGCAGCTACTTTTTCTTCAATTCCTGGATATAACCCGGGAGACTTTAGCTCAATTAGGATTCCAACCTTGCCACGAAACGTGTCAATCACTTCTTCAAAGGTCGGTATCTTTTCACCAGCATATTCTTCACTGAACCAACTTCCAGCATCTAATTTTCGAAGCTCTTCAAGTGTTAAATCACCAACAGCACCAGTTCCATTCGTTGTACGATCAACGGTTGTATCGTGAATAATGACAAGCTTACCATCCTTGCTCATTTGCACATCAATTTCAATATAATCTGCTTTCACTTCAACTGCTTTTCGAAATGCAGCCATTGTATTTTCAGGAGCATGACCCGATGCACCACGATGTGCAACATTGACCATTTGTTGTTGCTGTTTAGTTGGGATGGTCTCCCCGCTTGCAGCAAATACAGGTACCATAAATAAAAATACAAAAATCATTGCCAGTAACAAAGCTGAAACCATACGAAATACCTTCATTTCATCTCTCCTTTACTAGTATTTAAGTTTAGTATATAGAGAGATTGTTAACTGACTATGAAATGGCTATAAAGAAGTGTAAATTAATTTGGGAGAATGGTATGAGGTTCAATGGTCGTTCGTTTCAGAAATGCTTTGATAAAAAATAACAATATTTTTAAAAAGCTATAGGAATCTCGCTTTTTACTGTCGAAGAATAATATAATACGAAAACCTAATTATTAAGACGATAGCTATTATAAAGAATTAAGCGGTTTACATAAAATTGTACACCTTATTTTTTATAATATTATAGTATCATTTGCTTTTCTATTATTCTTAAAAGGGGTGATGCCAGTATAGGTAAGATCATTTAAAATTATTTATTGCTCAGAATTAGCCGTTACAACTTCAAATACTAGGAGGAATGGAATTGTATAAAGAAAAATGGTATCACTCACCTTGGATCATAGGCTTGTTATTTGCATTTTGGTTTATTGTCATCCCTGTGCCATTAGCTATTTTCCTTATTATTCAACGAAACAAAGAAATAAAACAAGCACAACAATATTGGGATGAAAACGACTTTTCTACAATAGTAGATACAAAAGAAGAAATTACAAGATTAACAGAAGAGAAACAGCAATTAATTAAGAATAAAGAAACAGTCCAAGCTGAACTTGACGAATATAAACCATTTATAGATCTAATTGAGGCAAAAGCAAAAATCAGTGATGCAGTTAAAAGCTTGGAATTGGAACAAATTAATCTTCGAGAAAAAGTAGAAAAATCAAGGGAAAATCTCATAGAATTAAACGAGGAAGTTCTTAGTCAATCATTTGGATTCTATGATCCAAAATATGGATTAGAAACATCTGAATTATATAAGAATAAGCTAGATTCGGTTCGAAGCAAACAAAAGCAATTAGTCAAAGAAAAAGCTGCCACTAATCACAGATTAGATTGGGAAATTGGTGGAGACAAAAAAAGAGGAAAAGAATTTATTTTAGATACTATAAAGTTATCCATTAGAGCATTTAATAACGAGTGTGAAAATGTGATCTCTAAGGTTAAATACAATAATATTGAAGCCAGTGAAAAACGCATTAATAAACTATTCACAGATCTTAACAAACTAACAGATATGCAGATGGTCTCAATTACACGTGAATATCTTAATTTGAAGATTGAAGAACTTTATTTGAAGTATGAGTATGAACAGAAAAAGCAAGAAGAAAAAGAAGAGCAGTTAGCAATTAAGGAACAAATGCGTGAAGAGGCAAAAGCATTAAAAGAACTCGAGAAAGCAAAAGAAAAAGTTGAAAAAGAGGAAAATCACTTTGAACAGGCTATTGGCAAATTAAAGTTGCAACTAGCAGAAACAAACGAAAATAAACAAGCAAAATTACTAGATAGGCTAAAAGAATTAGAAGCACAACTTGAAGAAACCAAAAGAAATAAAGAAGATGTTCTTTATCGTGTTCAAAACACTCGGGCTGGATATGTGTACATCATCTCAAATATAGGTTCATTTGGAGAAAACGTCTACAAAATTGGAATGACTAGACGGTTAGAACCTATGGATCGAGTTAAAGAATTAGGAGATGCATCAGTTCCATTTCGTTTCGATGTTCATGGAATGATTTTTAGCGATGATGCTCCAGGGCTTGAGAATGCGTTACATAAAGCATTTTCAGATAAAAAGATAAACAAGGTAAATGATCGAAAAGAATTTTTTAAGGTCAATTTAAAAGAGATTGAAGAAGTTGTTAAAAATAACCACAACAAAGTTGTTGAATTTACTAAATTAGCTGAGGCTGAGGAATATAGAAAGTCACTGCAAATGGATAAGAATTTCCAAGTTGTATCTTAATAAGCAAGAATCAAAATACAGGATGGGTCGCTTACAACATCCACCCATCCTTAGTATTCATTATTTTTTTAAAAAGGTTTTCTATAACTGAGGGGTACTGTTCTTCACCAGGTAAATAAAACATTCCGATTACCTACCCTATCTATCCTTTAAATTTCGAAGTGTTCGGTCGTATTTTGTAACAGCTTTATTCATTGCCCTTAACACTTCTGGGCGAATACCACTCGGAATAGATCGATTTACTTTTTTCAGTACAATCTCCTCGCTTTCTTCGTTGAAGTTAATTTCCATTTCATCGCCTTTTTCTAAATCTAATGCTTTTGTTAAATCCTTTGGAATATTAATAGATAAACTATTTCCTACCTGATTGACACGGCGAGTATAGCGCTTATCCTTTTTTTCCATAAAATCCACACTCATTTCATTATAATCTCAACGGAAAGGGAACTTGTATTATATTAATTCAATAAATTCTATAGGATCAATACGAATAATGGAACCTCAGGAAAACGTTTGGTATTTCTGGTGATTATGTCATTACACTTCGTTTCAATTGCTGTTGCCCAAACATGAAAATCGAAAATGTCAAATTTTTCTAAAGAGAGCTGCATACCATGTTGCTGAGCAATTGCCTGTGCTTGTTCATCCGAACAGGCTACAATCTCAAGAAGAGCTTCTCCTATTGAGATAGATGCATTTTTTGTAAGCTTTTTGATAATGTCATAACTACTACGGGAAACAATGCTATTTGTAACATCCTTTCCTTGTAAGGCTGGGAAGACGAAAAGATTCAAAAACGAATCAATCGTCTCCCAATCAAACACTTTTTTGTTATTTTTACTTCCCAGTCCCTTAGATGCATTTCGAACAAATTCCAATAAACAACATTGGAGATTATAGGTTGATATACACCTAGGCGAGCCACGTTAAGCAACCGGCGATTTACTCCATCCGTGAGAAGAGCACCGCACAATACAGTTGTATCAATCATTGCTTTAGGAGTAATCAAGGTCGATGTCGAATTCATCAATATCGTCTCCTAGTTGCTTACGAGTGCGTTCATCTACTAGCTTCATTAAAGCATCAGCATTTCTCGCTTCTTGCAACGACATTTTAAAATACTTTTTAGGAATCCTCCAATGGCCACCATCCGTTTTAAACGCTTCTGGAAATTTTCCTTTTTCACACCATCGCCGAATTGTTTGATCAGAAACTCCTCCTATTTCTGCTGCCTCACTTGAAGTAACGTAGTCTCCTTTTTCAGAATCGCTTGTAGCAATCATGTATTCACTAGGTGTTTCAAAAGTTTTTATCTCCATCCTTGATGAATCAGCAATATTAGAAACTATAAATCCTTTGATTATTTCTTTATACAAGCAATTCGCTTCAACCTCGGTTTCCGACAATAGATATACGAAACGATCCAAATATTCCGTAGTCAGTTCAGCTAGTTTATCGTTTTTTCCTTGCCCCACTAATTGGGCGATTTCTTTAGACAACGATTGCATATAAAGTATTTCTTTTTCCTCTAGTCGCTTTTGTGGTGTAGGAAAAGCACAAAAGGAAATGTTTCCCCCAGTAGATTGAACTGTTTGTACAGCGATAGCTTTCACCACTTCAAAGACATCCCGATAATGTTGACCTCTAACCAAGGTCAAAGCACTTTGCCACAATCCCTGATTAGTTTGCCATCTTGTTAAAAACATGTTCATCCCTCCGTGTTGTTCTTATGTTTAGTATACCACATAACTCAACAAATAAATCAACAAATCCAACATAACTGTCAATTACTTATTTAACAAATTCTCCTGAATGCAATAGTTATTAACTCTAGCTTACAGACTTCTTGTTTAAACTCTATTCTCTTTATCTTTTTTCAAATATAGGTATGCTTTTCACCAGCTGAATTTATTAGATATATTTCTGCATTTCTATTTCGATCACTATAACCGCGACTTCATTCTTCTTGGGTAATCAAAAATTTAGCGAGATGGCTTTATGCACAAATTGAAGAAGGCAGAATGAGCAGAATAAATCCGCTCATTCTGCCTTCTTTTACGCAAAACTTCCGATTGTCTCCTAAAAGAACCGTCCCCGCGCTTCTTCAAACGAAAATGGGAAAGCGAAAATTCACTTCCCCACTATCAAATGCCTAACTTTGCACACCTAAAACTTTCAACTGTTCATTAATCTTAGCTTCAAGTTCAGCAATTTCTTGATTATCTTGTTCTAGTTGTTTAATCACTACACTTAAATCAATCGGCTCTTCTTCTTCAAACGTATCAACGTAACGAGGAATGTTTAAGTTAAAACCATTCTCCTTGATTTCTTCAATAGAAGCAACGTGGGCGTATTTATCGACATCTTTACGTTCTTTAAATGTCGTAATGATTTTTTCGATATTCGCATCACTTAAATTATTTTTATTTTTACCTTTTACAAACTCATTACTAGCATCAATAAACAGAATATCTTTTGTTTGACGATTTTTCTTAAGGACTAAAATAGTAGTTGGAATGCTTGTCCCGAAAAATAAATTAGCAGGTAATCCGATAATTGTATCAAGATAATTTTTCTCTATCAATGTTTGACGAATTTTCCCCTCCGCTGCACCGCGGAATAATACTCCATGTGGCAAGACAATCGCCATTGTCCCCGTATTATTCAAATGATAAATGCTGTGCAAAATAAAAGCATAATCCGCTTTTGAAGCTGGTGCTAATTTTCCGTAATCGCTGAAACGAGGATCTTTTAATTTCGTTACGTCGTTATCCCATTTTGCTGAATATGGAGGGTTTGCAACCACAGCGTCAAATGAACGTGGATGATCAATCCCTTTTGCATCTGGTCCGTCTGGCCAGTCGATTTCTAAGGTATCTGCATTACTTAACGTCATATTATTATAGGAAACATCGTGCATCATAAGATTCATACGAGCCAAGTTATACGTTGTCGTATTTAATTCCTGACCGAAGTATTTCATCGGTGTTCCATCGGGTAATTCTTGTCCAACTGTAAGAAGTAATGAACCTGATCCCATTGTTGGGTCATATACATTGAAAAACTTATCGGTTTGTTCAACCCCGTTAGCGACAACTTTAGCCAAAATCTTGCTAACTTGATGAGGTGTATAGAATTCGCCACCTTTTTTACCAGCGCTTGCCGCGAATTGACCAATTAAGTATTCATAGATTTCTCCTAGTATATCTTTACCACCATCACCTTTGTATGTTGTAATTCCAGCAACCAATTTCACAATATTATTCAAGGATTTGGCGCGTTCGTTGGTCGAGCTTCCAAGACGAGAATCCCCCAAGTTGATATCGTTAAACACTCCCCGGAAGTCTTGCACTGCTTCTTTGTTTAGCTCCGCGTTTTTATTAAAGTTATCAAAAATCGTTTGATAGTCACTTGGAATAACTTGTGCGTCGTTAATTTTGTTAATTAAAGATTCCCATGTATCGTTTGGCGCAATCGCGTAACCTAGACTTGATGAAATATCTTCTAAATAGTCGGCTAAATCCTCTCCAACAGCTTGTTCAAGATACGCCTCGTTAATTGATTGGTCACTTGCCACATCAATAACGTTATTTTTAACTAAATAGTTTTCTTGGTTCTCGGACAAATAGCGATAAAACATAAATGCCAAAATATAGTTCTTGTATTCAGATGCATCCATTGTGCCACGTAATTCATTTGCCATCGCCCAAAGTCTGCTTGTGATTGTTTGGAGATTATTACTCATTATTGTCATTTCCTTTCGTGATTCAAATTGTTTTATACAAACATCTGCTGAAGTAATGATTTCTTCTGTTCTTGTAAGTGATTTAGCTTACGTTGATGAAGGGTGATAGTATTGTCAAGATCATTAAATAAGTCCACAATCTTTTTTTGTTCCTGTTCATTTGGAAATTTAATATCCATATCAGCAATCATTTCCATACGCACAGAATCAACAGATGTTTTGGCAGTCATTGCCATAATCCTTCGATAAAAGTTTTTAGAAAAGTAATAGTAAAAGTATTTTACTAAGACAGTACTACTGAAATCGTACATCCTATACACTCTTTGATGTAAATTGTATTTTCCATTTACATAGTGAAATACTTTTCCTGTTCCAACTCCATCTCCAACTGTCAATACGGCTTCTTGATCATAAAGAAAATCATTGCTTCTCTCAATAGTTGCCGAACGAACGTAAAATGGATATTTACCATATTCAACCTTATCCTGCGTATTTCCCTTTCCAGTAGAAATTGTGCATAATTCTTTAGCCTTACGCTGCTCCCAAGCGTAAGTGAATTCTGGGAAACGAATTTCAGGGAAATCTGCTCCATTTTTCGGGAACATTTTTTGAAGCAAACTTTTCTTCTGCTTTTGTAAGTGATCTAACTTACGCTGATGAAGGGTAATGAGGGTGTCTTGTTGGTTGAAAAGCTGCCCAATTTTCTCTTGTTCTTCCTTATCTTTAGGCACAGAAAATTCAGTTTGTGATACAACATTCCAGTCTGAACGTGGCATTTTTGTGCCAGTTGATAGATTGGCTACAGTTTGATATTTATTACTTTGAATTAAACTATAAATGAATTTGTTATCCAATTCCTTAGGACGTAAAATCCACCAATCACCTACAGCAATGCCCCTAAAATCAGCTAATAGCCAATTTTGAAGATACGGACGCAACTTTCCAAATAATGTATCTCCAACTTCGAATTCAATACCTTTTTTATCGCTTTCTTTGGCAAAAATATCTTTATTGAGTTCACCTTGACCTGAAACAATATCCTCATATTCAACTCGTGGCAATTCATCTACTTCACTAGATTTTGATACACGAGTAACTAATTCAGTGAAAGTTTTCTGTTCCCAACCATCACTGAATCCAGGAAATCTTATTTTTGGTACATTTGTGTTTGTTTCACTCATTTCTGCTCACCTTGTATCTTTCTAATCTCTCGATCAAAATCAGAGATGACTTTTTGATGTTTATTGAAATCTTTGTATTCACCAATCGCTTTTTGCTTAGCTACATCATGCGTAATTTGTCCGTACCCTTCCAAAACTTCATAACGATTAAATTTTAGGAACTCATCAATACTTGTTGCAAAATCTTTCATACCCAGCAGGTTTTCATCTTCAAGCAAACGCTCAACGTAGTCAAAGTAAGCAGAAACATTACGCTCAAGACTACGGATCTCCTTTTCGGATAGATAGTTTTTCGCGACTACCACATCTGATTGTAGAATACGGCCATTAGGTGAATTTTTCCATGAAGTAAGTCCCATATGTTCTTTATTCTTATCTACGCTTTCATAAACAATTTCCGCCGCTGTTTTGCCAGTTATTGCATAATGAAACTTGTTTTGCACCGTTGCATAAAACTTCTTGGTAATATCCGAGTTTTTATCATAGTCATAAGAGATCTCTGCAAACACATCGGTGATTTGCTGCCAAACTCTACGTTCACTTGCTCGAATAGATCGAACCGTTTCAAGCAACTCACGGAAGTAATCTTTACCAAAGACATTCTCACCTTGTTTCATGCGCTCAACATCAATCTTGAATCCTTTTTGAATATACGCTTTCAACACATCCGTTGCCCAAATACGAAATTTAGTAGCCTTCTGAGAATTTACACGATACCCAACAGATATAATGGCGTCTAAGTTGTAAAATTTCACATCTTTAGATTGCGTTTTTCCTTCTATAGCACCGTGCTGAGTGGTATTTTCCAAAATGGAAACAACCACTTCCTCATCCAACTCACCAGATTCAAAAATGTTTTTCAGATGCTTGCTAATTGCTGGCACACCAACATCAAACAGCCCAGCTATAGCTTTCTGAGTTGCCCAGATAGTTTCATCTTTCACAATGACTTCAATCTTTTCTTTGGATCCATACATTAAAAATTGTATTTCGTTCATTGCGACCTCTCCTTAACCCTTTGGTGGGAAATTATCTTTCATTGGTGAAATGGTATTCTTTTCTCGAATTTTACCATCTTTACCATGAACAGATATTTCACCACCTGATTCTTTTGCAAAAGAATCACGTTGTTTGTCGTATGCTTCTTTTTGTGTATCAGTCACGAATGATGCTTTTTCGTTGCCTTGAACTTTCGATTGCCACTTGCCATAACGTCTCTGTGTAATATTGGCTTTTTTATTTGCCATAATAATTCTCTCCCTCTTAGTTATCAACTAACTCATCTGCCAACTCGTAAATTGCTTCACGTAGGCTATTACGGTATTTGATTTTTGAAAGCAATTGTATTTCTTTATCGTGTGCCAATGTCTTATAATCGCTACTTGCTTGAGCGATAATATCGCGAATTTGTCCAGTATCATCCAAGTCCTGCAAACCATAACGATGATGACTGAATAGTTCACGCATCCCGGCGCTTGTGATAATATCTGTAATTCCCCATTTCACACGGAAATCTAGGAACATTCTATCAAGGCTTACGTTATTAGCTGCCTGAATGATTTGTTCACTCTCAGATAGTTTCGCAGGGTATTTGAAGTTTGAACCTTCTGGCGGGAAATACCCTTTGATGATTGCGGTTGCAGCATTCATAATCTTAGTCGCATAATTCCGATCGTCCAATCCATTTGCAAATTGATTAATTTTCTCTTGCGTTTCTTCGGCCTCTGTTGTTTGACCGTTATGCACTTGATTCAATAATTGCTCAACTAATTCTGTTAAATAGTCGTAGTCGATTTTTACATCCTTGACATGTGTCATTCTTAATTCAATTTGATACAGTGGAATTTTCTTCTCCTTTGAAATGTGTTGTTTTAATTCATTTTTTAAAACAGTGGTCAACATCACTTCTTGTTCTGTGGTCATTCCTAGTTTTTCAACCAACTCATCCGGATTGTCATAGTCAAAACCTACTGCATTCCCATCGATTTCCTCTGGGTCATATTGCTTTAACTTTGCCATGCCAACGTTATATTCACGCAATAAATCAAGCATGTTTTCTTTTTGTTTTTCAGACGGTGGTAGCTGTTGAAATTCACTAGTTAAACTTTCCAATTTTCCAACCACCTTTTTTACCTCATGGAACACATCTTCAAACGGTTTAGCAATAATACCATCCTTTTGGTTAGATTCACGTTTTTCATCCTCTGAAAGTATGGCCGAATTTTTATTAGCATATATCGCTAAAGCTTTATTCATCAATTTTTCGTTTTGTGCTGGCCAACGATAATTCACAATGCGTCCCCAAGGTTTTTCTTGCATATCTGCTATACGATTTGTTCTTGAATAAGCTTGAATAAGTCCAGCACCCTTTAGCGTTCTATCTATATATAATGTATTAAGTTCAGGCGCGTCAAAACCAGTTAAGAGCTGGTCCACTACAATCACAAGGTCAAGATAATTCTTATCCGTTGCGGACTTGTTCAAACGGCTTGTCACGTCTTGCGTGTACCCTGCTACGTCATCCATACCAAAGCTTGTCCCAAATTCTTTGTTGTAGGTCATAATTGCATCATATAACCCTTGATTAGTCGCAAGCATACTATCATTATTAGATGAATTTTGACTGAAGGTTACGGCAACTTTTAATGTTTGTCCGTCTTTTAATTTGTTTTCTGCATTAACACGTTGAAATTCATTAAAGTACATCATTGCCATTGGAGTACTAGCTTTCCCACCACCGACGTGAGTGGTAAACAAAGCGTTATACTTACCTTCATTTGAACGATTGCGCCAATTCTTGAAGATGTCCTCTACCACCAATTTGATATGGTCTGGATTTTCATCATAGAAACTTGGTTCGACAGCGTCATCCATATCTTCTTGTGAGAGGTTGTTAATCTTCTCTTGAATTCGCTCTTCGGTCCACTTCGGATAGCGTTCACGATAAAATTTCGGCAAGTAGTCGCTTTTCATTTGTTCTTCGTCAATCGTCGTTTCAAAATCGACTTTGAACCCTAGAACGTTTCTATCCGCTATCGCCTCTCGAATCGTATAGGCGTGTAACAATGGACCAAAAATATCTTCCGTGCGCAAACCAGTTGTTGTTTCGTCAAACATAGGCGTACCAGTATAACCCACCCAGGCAGAAGTCTTGAAAGCTTTTTGAATGGTTGCGAAACTTTCTCCACCAGTTGAACGGTGTGCCTCATCAACAATAAAGACGATATTCTTATCAGGAGCTTTAAAAGTCTTACGTTTAACTAAGGTATCTAGCTTTTGCACAGATGTAACGATAATGCTATTATCTTTACTTTTGAGTTTCCTACTCAAGTCATTAGTGTTGTCGGTGTTTTGAACACTTCCGAGCATGTCATCACTTGCGTCTGGATCATAGGCTTTATAGTGTTCATTTGTTTGCTTTGTAAGGGCAATTCTATCAACCACAAAAACTACTTTATCAATTTTGGGCATACGACTAGCAAGCCATGCAGTCTTGAAACTTGTAATTGTCTTTCCTGAACCAGTCGTGTGCCAGATATACCCGACTTTATTGGTTCCAAGTTCAAAATCAGCCCGCTTCAAATTCTCGATAACGTTTTGCGTAGCATAAACTTGATAAGGACGCATCACTTTCAGCATTTGCTTATTTTTTGTACCGTCCAAGATCATGTAGTTTGTCGCCATTTGATGCGCCATAGGTATGGATAGCATAGAATCAGCGAACTCTTTCCAGTTACGCACAATTGAATTATCGCTTTTACGTTGCCAATTAAAGGCAAAGTCTTTATTAAACTTATCAGGTGTGGTATTCGCCATATATTTCACATTATTCGGTGTTATCGCAATCAAAATTTGCAAAGTAGAGAATATATCACGATACTGATTTTCATCGGCATATTGCTGCATTTGATTTAAAGCTTCATTAACATCAAGCGTATCACGTTTTTCTTCTATTTGGATAATGGGTAAACCGTTAATAAGAAGTGTCGTATCAAAACGTCGATTTTGTTTCCCAGTGATAACAGCCGGACGTTCAATTTGATTCACTACTTGGTATACCGTATCACCAGCGCCAATATGTTTTTGATCGAAAACCGTCAAAAATACATGACGACCATCATCTAAATCAATTTCAATTTGCGATACTCCGTTTAAACCGTATAAGAACTGCCCTGCCTTATATGGTGTTTGAATATCTGAAATAATCTTTTTCACTTGATTGAACTCAACTGTACTTAGCGGATGGTCAAGCGTGTTTTGATTGTGTTGTTCTAGAATCAATTTAAAGTTATCCCAAAGCTGATCAGTTGTTTTGATGTTTGGTTCATATTCCCAAAGTTTCGTTTTCACAACATAATCCAATGGTTTCTCTTTTGCTATAATACCTTCAAGGTGTTCTGGTTTCGTAATGGTTCCGCTTGTGATGTATTGAATTAGTTCTGTTTCAAATTGATTCTCGTTCATTTACCGCTTGCCTCCTCCAATTTAGCTAAAAGTATTGTGGTCTCAGAATTTGCTACCCGATTTCGTAAAGCTTGAAGTCGCAACTGATTAAAGTATATTTCACCAATAATTTGTTGTTTTTGAGTTGAAGGTAATTCAGGTAATTCTAACTCTTTTACTTGTTTGAGTGTGTATTTCAAAACTTGCGAACCTTGCAGTCCCATTAAAAATTGCTTTTTAATTGACTTATCCTCATTAAGTAGATAGACCAAATATCTTGAATCAGTATTTTCTTTAGGTATCAGTTTAAGGTAGTTCTGTGTGTATAGATAACCCTCGTGCACTTTTCTTACAATCGTTGAACTCCCGGATACTAGACTAAATACGACATCTCCCTTATACAGCGTATTGACTTTATCATGCGTTCTCACTTGCTTGTTATCCACATTTGATGAAACCATATCAACCAAGTCATCACCTATATCAAGTTGACCATAATATGTATAAAGTGGGGCATTCACATCAAATGCTTCCGTAATTCTAAATTGGGGTGACCCGCTTATAAATTCAACCACATCACTTAGCTTCACCATAAAAATCGTGCCTTTCTAAAATTAAATTTTATTTATTGATTTAATCATATCAAGAATCATTTTAAAAGCAAGTAATAAATATTTAATTTCATGAAATTACAAAATATGATTTACTTCATTCCTACACACCCGACCTAAAAACCAAAACCGCAAAATTAATCCCACTATCTTAACCCGTTAACATTCGGGTCCCTTCAAAAAACAACAACTAAAACAAAAAATTCGCCAAACACGCAACCCACACGCATTTGACGAAAATAAATTATCAAAATTATATCTTGGTCAACCGCCACGAGCGATAAACCGCCTAATCATGCCTAGTTACCGTAAGAAACCCTACGCACTTCACATAGGAGATGCTTACTTACAACCAAGATTTTACTTTCACCATGCGCAACGGCAATACGGCTATCCCATCGTGATTAAAACGTGCGAGACCGAATGAAAAGGCTGCTTAGAAAAGCCAGTCTAAAATGAAGGTTTGACTTCAGATAGTATAAGACACACTCATACATCGCATCTTGCCGAAGCACGTGTTTCGCTTTGAACAAATTATGGATCGACTTGGTCATACCGATGATCAAATCACTAAAAATATTTACCTTCATGTCACGCAAGAAATGAAAAAAGAAGCTTCCCAGAAGTTCAGTGAACTTATGAGAAGCCTCCGTTAAAAACCTCAATGTTAGCAAAATGTTAACTTTACACTCTCATCTTACATAAAACCCTTATATATCAAGGGATGGAGGCACCTATTACATCATGCCGCCCATTCCGCCCATGCCACCCATATCTGGCATTTGAGCGCTACCTTCTTCTTCTGGAAGGTCAGCTACAACCGCTTCTGTAGTTAGGAACATAGCCGCTACAGATGCTGCGTTTTGTAGTGCAGAACGTGTAACTTTTGTTGGGTCAACGATTCCTGCGTCAACCATGTTTACCCATTCGCCTGTTGCAGCGTCGAAACCAACGCCTACTGCTTCGCCTTTTAGGCGTTCTACAATGATTGATCCTTCAAGACCAGCATTGTGTGCGATTTGGCGAACTGGTTCTTCTAGTGCACGAAGTACGATGCTAGATCCAGTTGCTTCGTCACCGTCAAGTGATAGTCCTTCAACTTTTTTGTATACGTTAACTAGTGCAGTTCCACCACCAGATACGATACCTTCTTCAACTGCAGCGCGAGTTGAGTTTAACGCGTCTTCAATGCGAAGCTTGCGTTCTTTCAATTCTGTTTCTGTTGCAGCACCAACTTTAATTACTGCTACACCACCTGCTAATTTAGCAAGGCGTTCTTGTAATTTTTCTTTATCGAATTCAGAAGTAGTTTCTTCTGCTTGTGCACGGATTTGTGCTACACGTGAAGAAATTGCTTCTGGGTTACCAGATCCTTCGACGATTGTTGTATGTTCTTTTGTAACAACAACTTTAGAAGCGCGACCTAATTGCTCGATTGTAGTTCCTTTAAGATCAAGACCAAGGTCTTCTGTAATTACTTCACCACCAGATAGTGTAGCGATGTCTTCTAGCATTGCTTTACGACGATCACCGAATCCTGGAGCTTTTACAGCTACTGCGTTGAATGTACCACGAAGTTTGTTTACAACTAGTGTTGCAAGTGCTTCACCTTCTACATCTTCCGCTACTAAAAGAAGTGGTTTACCTTGTTGAACAACTTGTTCAAGTACTGGTAATACTTCTTGGATGTTTCCGATTTTCTTATCTGTAATTAAAATATATGGATCTTCTAATACAGCTTCCATTTTATCTTGGTCAGTAACCATGTATGGAGAAGCGTATCCGCGGTCAAATTGCATACCTTCAACAACTTCTAGTTCTGTATTGAAGCCTTTTGATTCTTCAATAGTGATAACACCGTCGTTACCTACACGTTCCATCGCTTCAGCAATAAGGTTACCTACTTCTTTATCTCCAGAAGAAATAGCAGCAACCTGTGCAATTGATTCTTTACCTTCGATTGGCTTAGAGATTGCTTTTAATTCGTTAACAGCAACTTCTACTGCTTGCTCAATTCCACGACGTACGCCAACTGGATTTGCACCAGATGCAACGTTTTTCAATCCTTCACGAATCATTGCTTGTGCAAGTACCGTTGCGGTTGTAGTACCGTCACCAGCTACATCATTTGTTTTTGAAGCAACTTCAGATACAAGCTGAGCACCCATATTTTCAAAGTGATCTTCTAATTCGATTTCTTTAGCAATAGTCACACCATCATTTGTAATAAGTGGTGAACCGTATTTTTTATCTAAAACTACGTTGCGACCTTTTGGCCCAAGCGTTACTTTAACTGCATTTGCTAATGTATCTACTCCGCGAAGCATTGCGCGACGAGCTTCTTCACTAAATTTAATTTCTTTAGCCATTTTGAAATGCCCTCCTTAAAATTATCTATAAGTATGTTGCTATTAGCCTACAATAGCTAAAATGTCATTTTCACGAAGAATTAAGTATTCTGTACCATCATATTTCACTTCAGTTCCAGCAAATTTTGAGAAAATAATGCGATCTCCTTCTGAAACTTCAAGCGCAATCTTCTCACCATTATCTGTTACGCGACCAGAACCTACTGCAACTACCTTACCTTCTTGTGGCTTTTCCTTTGCAGAGTCTGGAAGGACAATACCGCTTGCAGTCTTTTCTTCTTGTTCAACAAGCTCGATGACAACACGATCTCCTAGTGGTTTAATCATGTAGACAACCTCCTTAATTCATTTGCTTTTAGTTTTATTATTAGCACTCTATAACTGTGAGTGCTAATTCCAATTATTATCATAAATAATACCTGATAAAATTGCAAGTAATGAAAGTTATATTTTTAGTAAATTTTTTTTAACTTACACACCTAAACCATTCTATTATAAGCACGTATATAATTATGATAAAATAAATACAAGTAATCAAAAACATCATTAATAGCACAATATAATTTTGCATAGACTAGTAAACATATATTTAACTATTAAAGGAGTCGTTTCATTTTGACCAAGCGTTATTGGTATGTCATTTTAACTTACATAATTATGCAGTTTTCCGGTTTGTTGTTTGCACCAATTTTGTACGCTACTTTACCAATAAGTGAGTATCAAGCCATCATTTATTGGACAATCTTTAGCTTTGTTGCTGGGTTGTTCGTTATCTTATTCATTATGAAACCATACATGCAAATGCCCGCTACACGTGATGCTGCGTCATCAGGATCTATTGTATTATGGTCCATTGCCGGTGTATTTATGGCTTATTTTGCACAGTACATTGCAGTTATTATTGAAACGCAATTGTTGGGAATTGAGCAAGGATCGGCAAATACCGAAATGATTATGGAAATTACTCGGACAACGCCTATTTTTATGATTATCCCTGCTTTAGTAGCACCGATTGTGGAAGAGATTATTTTCCGGAAGATTATTTTTGGTTCTCTATACAAAAAAATGAACTTCTTTTTAGCAGCAGTTATTTCCGCATTGGTGTTTGGTATTATTCACGGGGAACCTGAGCATATCCTTATTTATAGTGCAATGGGGTTTGTGTTTGCTTTCTTATATGTAAAAACGAAACGAATATTGGTTCCGATCATCGTCCATATGGTGTTAAACTCTATTTCCGTAATCGTGCAATATTCATTATCACCAGAAGACATCGAAAAAATGCAAAAACAGCTTGAACAGATGCAAATGATTTTAATTGGGGGCTAATCGGTTTATGAGGACATCGTCAAAAAGTATGGCCATCGTATACTTAATTATGGGGTTTTTGTTTATATTTATGGCAATTAATAGTACACAAGAAGGTGGATGGGGTACCATTACCGTGCTACTAGCAGTATTTGCAGCACTAGATTTTTATGTTGCATTACGACTTTTACGAAACCATCTTCGAAATAAAATAAACAAGGAGTAGTCATTCCAAGTGACTGCTCCTTGTTTTTTTATGAATGTAGATGAATCGAAATCATATAATGAACTATCTGGACAAGTTGGAGGAAATCTTATGACTATAACCTTATTCGTTACCTTTCTAGTAATGGCATTGTTATCTTTAATTCTTATTTCCATGACAGTTTATTATCGGAATGATATCCCAGCTATGACCGGGATGCTAATCTCCATGTCTCTCGGTATGATTGGAGGATTAACAATAGGCGTTATACTAGGGATACTTTTTACAGGCAATTTATACTACGCTACGATTGTTAGTAGTCTAATAGGTATTACAATTGGATTTTTAATTGGACTCCCGATTGGTTTATTTGCCGTCCTTGATGGTACACTTTCTGGTCTCATGGGCGGAATGATGGGAGCAATGCTCGGAATTATGATTGCACCAGAATATCAGGATTCCATTATACGTATTATGTTTTTATTATTTATTTCTATCAGTATTCTTCTCCTACAAGTAATAAAGCAGGACTTCATGAATAAAAATTCAAATCAACCATTTATCATCTTATGTTTATTTGGATTCATTCTATTTATCATTATTTACAATCAACTTGGACCAATTGTTTAATCTATCCTTTTATGTTTATTAACGTAATGCAGTAGCGCAATTTCTTTAACAAAATTGCTAACGAGACATTTTGTGAACAGCCCTTTTCTTCCTATCATAAGATACTTTAATCGAAGGATTGAAAAGGATTGATTCATACGATGGCGTTAATCGATACGAAAGATTGGTTAAATCAATACTTAATTGGACGCACTGGACTGACGGAATATGATAAAGGCTTGCAACGGAACATTTTTTGCCATTATCTTTCTCCATATTTTCAGAACGTTTCAGAAGATTTACTGTATCAGCATTTACTTCAAAATGGATTTTTTGTTCCACAACCTACCGACAACAAAACAATCGAAAAGATTTGTACAAGTAATTTTTGGGAGGTCGCGGAAAACGAATTAAAAAAATTAAGCCTTGATTGGAATGGACCTGACATACCCGTATTTATTTTTCCATTAAATACAACCCACGACCAGCTACTAGTTGATTTAGGTGGCAAGTCTGGTTTGGCTCATTATGATAAGATTTTTTTATTTGTAAGTGGTGACACAACAGAAAAGGAATTACAGGCACTGATCACACACGAATATAATCACGTATGTCGGTTGAATTATTTAGATAAAAAAGAAAATAATATAACCCTGCTAGACGGAATAGTGATGGAGGGGCTTGCCGAAATAGCAGTGCTTTCAAAATTAGGTGAAGCTTATATGGCTAAATGGGCAACGCTATATCCCATTGAAGTTGCGTTAGAGCACTGGAAAAATGACTATATTTCCAATTTAACTGTCAAAAGAAACGATAGCTTATACAACGAATTGATGTTAGGTGGCAAGAAACAGCCAAAGTGGATGGGCTACAACATTGGGTATCATATTGTCTCATCTTTCTTTCACGAGGATGATAAAAGCATAAATGAAATACTCTACCACCCAACAACTAATATTCTACGTAATACGGCGTTCTGGTCTGAATGATAGAAAAACCTGATTTTCACTATTTAAATTGCGAACTAAACATGGTGCCAGGCCCTGCTCGGTAGAGGACACAGAAGCCCTTATTTTTACTTTTCATGCCTCTTTTATGGCTTAAAAGGACTCAGAATTCCTTATTTAGGTAAAACCAGGTTGAAATCAGACTTTTTGTACTGAATAAGGTCTCCTGTGTCCGCGAACAACACATTTACCCTAATTTTATGCAAATAAGGTATCTGGTGTCCGCTTATTTAATTATATAATCGATTCAGAGTAATTAAGAAGAAATACTTATCGCCAATCTTTAATGGCGAAAGCCTTAGTTGCCCTTATAGTGATATACATAAAACTAATACATTCCTATTAGTGCAAAAAAAATAGAGCCTACATTAAAAAGGCTCTATCCGTCATTTAGTTGGACTCTATTTTACAAGAACATGCCTTTTAGTTTTTACGAACTTAAAATCGTGTACATACGCTTTACTATTACCAGAAAAACAATAACGAAAGTGCTGCAATTGCTGCTAGTGACACGGCATAACCGCCACCATAGCCGTAACCACCGAAGCCACCCCAGCCCCAGCCGTAACCAAAGCCTCCAAGGTTTTGATTACCCATTGGTCTTAAAAAAACATGTGTGTTGTTGACGTTCGTAACAATTCCACGATGAACTCTTCCGTCTCTGGTTCGAATACCGACTGGGCGTCCCATATATTTTCTACATTGATCATAATAAGGATTACATGACATGCTAGTTTATTACTCCTTTCATGTTTTATGCAATGGAAAGTAATACTTTTGTCCATCCATTGTGTTAATAACATATGTATATGAAGAGTGCCCTGATTGGACAAAAACCCTGTAGTAGTTACTCTAAGTGCCATAATGGAATACGAACGAATAATTGTGGTGTTTTTCCAGATAATACATTTAGAAAATTATTTTGGAGGTAACTAGGAATGAGTGAAAATAGCCACAAACCATTAACTGCTTCTGAGATGGGAAACCTTTGGTCGTGCTATATGTCAAATAGTATGACGAAGTGTTTTGTTACATATGGTCTTCATGTTAATGATGATCCGGATATACAAGCCCATCTTCAATCTGCTTATGATCAAACAGTCCAGGCAATAAATATTATGGAAGATATTTTTCGTAACGAAAACTTCCCAATACCTATCGGCTTTACAGATCAAGACGTCAATCTAGAGGGGAAGCGCCTTTTCAAGGATACATTCTTTTTGGATTATCTAAACAAAATGGGAAAGTTAGGAACACCACAATACGGTAGATATCTGGCAACATCAACCCGTGAAGACGTAAGAGCTACACTCCAAACTTGTCTAACTAACGCTGTCAATCTGTACAATCAAACTACAGAAACAATGCTAGCCAAAGGTTTATTAATTCGAGCTCCTCATATTTCAAATCCAAAGAGGGTTAATTTTATCAAGAAAAAGTCATACATGGATGGATTTTCACTATTTAATGAAAAACGTCCGCTCAATGCAATTGAAATCTCGCATTTATCCACTAACTTGGAAACGAGTACGCTCGGTTTTATGATGTGTACTGCATTTGGACAAACTGCAAATGCAAAATCAGTAAGGCAATATATGCTTCGAGGAAAGGACATAACGAAGAAACACATTCGGATTTTTAGTGATAAATTAATCGATAATGATATACAAGCTCCCATGACGTGGGATGCTGATATTACTGATTCCACTGAACCTGTTTTCTCGGATAAGGTAATGATGTACCATAATGTGTTATTAAGTGCGGCAGGAATTGCTAACTATGGTGTAGGTTCTGCTGAAAGTATGCGTAAAGATCTTCCATTGACGTATATACGTTTGGCAGCTGAGACCGGACAATATGCCAACGATGGTAGTGATATTATGATTGAAAATGGTTGGATGGAAGAACCTCCTCAGGCTGACAATCGTAATAAATTGATCAATCAAAAACGTGAATAGAAGATAAAATCGATAAACAAAACCCAGAGGAATAGCTCCTCTGGGTTTAATTTAACTCATTTAATGGATAATGCTTTAAGAAATACACTAGTGCCTGTAACTCTACTGCTAGATCAATATGATGTACGCGTATATGATCAGGCACGGTAATTCTGGCAGGTGTGAAATTCAATATACCTGAAACTCCGGTCTGTACAAGCCGTTCTGTGATGGTATCCGCTTCACTTGATGGAACCGTTAATATTGCTACATGAACATTGTCCATTCTCTCTTCTAATTGATCTATGTGGTACACCGGTATGCCACCGATATCCTCCCCTACCTTACTTGGTTCTGCATCAAAAGCCATAACGATTTTTGTATTATTGTTTTTCATGAAATTATAGTGTAGGAACGCTGTGCCAAGGTTTCCTACGCCAATTAGTGCAACCTCTGTAACTTCGTCCTGATCCAAGGTTTCTCGAAAAAACTTTAACAGGTACTCGACATTATAGCCATAGCCTTTTTTGCCCAACGCACCAAAGTAAGAAAAATCCCTTCGAATGGTTGCTGAATCAACCTTAACGGCTTCACTTAACTCTTTTGAAGAAACTCTTGCCTTCCCTTGATGATGTAAATTATTTATAAATCGATAATATAATGGCAGTCGCTTGGCAGTAGCCTGCGGAATTTTATGTTGTGCCAAACTTACTCCTCCTTGTCATTTCGCAAGTAGTCTCCTGACTTACCGCCTTTTTTTTCAACTAAGTATGTCTTACCTATAACCATTCCTTTATCAAGCGCTTTACACATATCATAAATGGTTAATGCTGTAGCCGACGCTCCAGTAAGTGCCTCCATCTCTACACCTGTACTACCTTTCGTCTTAACAAACACCTCTATGGTTAATTCAAACATTTCATCTGCTACTTCCCAGTCAAATGAAATATCAATACTTTTCAATTGTAAAGGATGGCACATCGGAATCCAATCTGACGTTTTTTTTGCTGCCATAATTCCAGCAACTTGGGCAACCGCCAAAACATCACCCTTTTTCATCGTTTGATCATTAATTCCCCTATATATATCTTCCGTAACAAAAATGCTGGATCGCGCGATTGCTGTCCGTTCCGTTTCTTTTTTCTCACTAATATCCACCATTTTCGCTCTACCCTGTTGGTTAAAGTGAGTAAAATCTGTCATATGCTCATCTCCAAATATAACGTTATAGTACATTTTAGCAGAAAAAGGCTAATAAGTCGTGAATATATTCACAAAAATATTGCCTGGAAATTGGGTTGTACGATACACTGTTGTTACTGAGGTGAACGCAATGATTATTATGCAAGTCAATGATATTAGTAAGTCATTTGGCGCTGAGAAAATTCTATCAAATATTAAACTCGAAATAAAAGATCAGGATCGAATTGCGATTGTTGGTCGTAATGGTGCTGGGAAATCTACTTTACTTAAAATAATGGCTGGAGAATTTTCTTATGACGAAGGAATGATCCATAAACCTAAGGACCTTACGATTGGATATCTATCTCAACATACAGGACTTGAATCAACAAAAACAATTTGGGATGAAATGCTAGAAGTATTTGACTCTCTCCTTCAAAAAGAACAAGAGTTACGCAAGCTTGAAAAGAGTATGGAGAATTCATCTAGCCTTTCTGATGAGAAATATGAACAGCTTTTAAAAGATTACGATACAAAACAACAGGCATTTATAACAGAAGGTGGATACCAGTATGAAGCATCCATCAAATCTGTATTAAACGGGCTTCATTTTTTTGAGTCGGATTATCAAACGGAAATTAGCACATTAAGTGGTGGGCAAAAAACTCGTTTAGCGTTAGGAAAGCTACTATTACAGAAACCCGTTTTGCTTATTTTGGATGAACCGACTAACCATCTAGATATTGACACACTTGGATGGCTTGAAAATTACTTATCTAATTATCCTGGAGCAGTCACAATTGTATCCCATGATCGGTACTTCCTAGATAAGACAGTATCAATTGTCTATGAAATTTCCCGTAATAAGATGAAGAAATATCTCGGAACCTATAGCAACTATTTAGATCAACGTGCTCTCGATTACGAACAGGAGCTTAAAGAATACGAAAAACAACAAACGGAAATTAAACAACTAGAGGAATTTGTACAGAAGAATATTGTACGTGCCTCAACTACCAAACGGGCACAGAGCAGAAGAAAAAAGTTAGAGAAAATGGACAAACTAGACAAGCCTAAGGGTGATGAATCATCTGCTAAATTTTCCTTTACTACGTCAAAACGTTCGGGTAATGATGTCTTAAAAATTAATGACTTAGCATTTAAGTATGAAGATGGCAGTGACTATCTATTTAAAGGTATGAAATTGAACGTAAACCGAGGTGACAGCATAGCGCTTGTTGGACCAAACGGAATAGGCAAAACGACGTTGTTAAAAATGATTACTGGTCAATTTAAGCCAACTACTGGTTCCATTCAAATTGGAACAAACGTTGAAGTTGGTTATTATGATCAAGAGCAAACCAACTTATCCCCAAACAAAACTGTCTTGCATGAACTCTGGGATCATTATCCTAACGATAAAGAAAAAGACATTCGAACGGTTTTAGGCAATTTTTTATTTTCGGGTGATGATGTTTTAAAACCTGTAAACGCGCTTAGTGGTGGCGAGAAAGCCAGGTTATCATTAGCAAAATTAATGAAATTAAATGCTAATCTTCTTATATTGGATGAACCAACAAACCATTTAGATATTGATAGTAAAGAGGTGCTCGAATCAGCATTAATGGATTTTGAAGGTACAATTATTTTCGTATCGCATGACCGTTATTTTATTAATAAAATTGCCGAACAGGTTGTTGAGATTCAAAAAAACCAAGTAACGGAGTACCTTGGTGACTACGATTATTACATGGAAAAAAAGGAAGAAATGGAAGAGCGTAAACGTCTAAATGAGAGCCATCAAAACGTGCCACAGGCAGACACAAAGAAATTAAGCTTTAAAGAAGGAAAAGAAAAACAACGGGAAGAGCGAAAAATAAAGCGTCGCATAGAAGAGTTAGAAAAGCTAATTGAGGAGCAGGAAAATGAGCTTGCTGAACTGGAGCAAGAAATGACCAAACCGGAAATTTTCCAAGATCACGAAAAAACATTAGCGCTAACAAAAGAAACGGGCGAAATTAAACAAACGCTTGAACAATTGATGGAAGAATGGGCGGAACTTCAAGATAAATAAAGCAGAAGTATTAGCAAGGAGACCGTAGCCTATATAAAATTTTCATTAAAAATGCTGATTCGGTGTTACACATTGTACACTCGAATCAGCATTTTTTATCTGATAGTTATTCAGGTAATCCACAGACATATACACAGTAGTGTTGCTTAAAAACAGCTATTTAAAATAGTTATGCACATTTTCCACAACTAACCACAGGATTATCCACATTTTTTACCCACAGAAAGGGTATTGTAGGATAAGCTTTTTTGAAATATATCCACAGGTTTGTTGATAAGTTCTATTTAAGGGTTAACGAGGGATTAGCATTCATATCCCAGCCTGCCCTTCTTCCTTGCTCAAATGCAATCGTTCCTGCTGCTGCAATCATAGCAGCATTATCTGTGCATAAATGAATAGGTGGTATTAATAACGGGACATCCGATTCTGCAAATCGCTCTGCTAGTGCATTTCGCAGTCCTCTGTTAGCAGCAACACCACCGGCTATGATCACTTGTTTAACTTCGTGATTAATTGCAGCCTTGTATGTTTTTTCTGTTAACACTTCCACAACACTTGCTTGGAAACTAGCAGCAATATCTGCTGGACTTAACGTTTCACCACGTTGTTCTGCGTTGTGGATAGTGTTGATAACTGCGGATTTTAATCCACTAAAGCTAAAATTCATGCTACCGTCTTCCAACCAAGCTCGTGGAAATTGAATGGATTCTTCACCCTCCATTGCTAATTTATCAATTTGTGGTCCACCTGGATATGGTAGTTTGAGCATACGAGCGACCTTATCATATGCTTCTCCTGCAGCATCATCAAGCGTTTCACCGATGACCTCAAAATCTCCATGATCACGCATCAGAACAAGCTCTGTATGACCGCCGGATACAACCAAGGAAAGCAACGGAAACTCAAACTCTTGTTCCAGTCGATTTGCATAAATATGACCCGCAATATGATGAACTCCCACCAAAGGTTTTTGTTTCGCAAAAGCTAATGCCTTAGCGGTATTTACCCCTACAAGTAATGCACCGACTAACCCTGGTCCCTCTGTTACTGTAATTGCGTCTATCTCATTCCACGTCACTTCTGCTTGATTAAATGCTTCCTCTAGTACAATGGTCATTTGTTCCACATGATGTCTGGAAGCAATTTCAGGCACAACACCCCCAAATCGTTTGTGACTCTCGATTTGTGATGCAACTATATTTGACAGCACTTCCGTTCCATTCTTTACAATAGCCACTGCTGTTTCATCACAGCTAGTTTCAATTCCAACAATATATGTATCTTTTTTCATGATAAATTCACCCACATAACAACCGCATCCTCTTGATTATCAGTATAATAATTTTTTCGTAAACCACCAGGTAGAAGCCCAAACTTACGGTACATACGTTGTGCAATAATGTTTGATACACGGACCTCTAACGATAGCCGATTACTTCCTAACCGAATTGCTTGCTCCATCGTAAATTGAAATAGCTTTTCCCCAAGCTTATGTCCTCGATAGCTTGGTGTAATGGCTATATTTGTGATTTGTGCGTCATCGACTACTACCCATAACCCAGCATAACCAACAATTATTTCATCAACTTCTATTATAAAATAATGAGCAAATTGATTTTCCACAACCTCTTGGTAAAAGATATCCTCAGACCATGGTGTATGAAAAGAAGCTTTTTCTACTTCCACAACAGAATCAATATCAGTAATTTCCATTTTCCTAATTACTAAATCAGCCATTTTGTCTCGAATCCTTCTGAGCTTTTAACCAATTTGCCTCTGCTTCCACCAATCGCAAATAATTTGGAGTTAAACTGTGTGTATCATCTGGCACTTTACTCTTACCTGCTAATGCTAAATGAGAGGGCTTCGCTATATGAAAGTTTGGATCTGGAATAATAGCTAATTCCCCTAACTTTTCTGTAATCATATCACTATATAATTCAATGTCCTGGCTTAAGAAGAGAACGGGTTCATTTCTATCCAGTAAAAGGTTCAACCAGTCTTCCATTAGCATATTCACTTCCTCAGAGACTAACTTCATTCGATTATCTTTCCACTGATATAACCCTGTATAAACCATCCCGCGACGTGCGTCAAAAAAAGGACAAACATAAAAGTTGTAAAAGCTTCCTTGATAAGCTAACGTCTCTAGACTCGAAACGCCTTTTATTGGAATTTTTAGCGACCAAGCCATGGTCTTTGCAATGGATAGCCCAATTCGTATCCCAGTGAACGAACCTGGACCTTTTGCAACAATAATTTCATCCAAATCATTTGGTTTCATCGATAAATCACTCATCAGTTGATTGATAGCTGGCATGAGCCTTACGGAATGATTTTTCGTTAAATTGGTAACTACTTCTCCAATTACAATATTATCTTTTATAATAGCAACTCCCATAATTTGATTGGAAGTATCAATTGCCAGTACATTCATTTACCATGACTCCTCACTCTTCTATTGAAGGGCACTGAAAAAGTTAAATGTAGTATAAAAAATATGTGGATCTACCATCGCATCTTAGAATATACTGCGCTTTCCGCGGGCGAGTGTCGAGCCTCCTCGGACTTGTCTAGTTGCGGCTCCTAGCGCCTAGCAAATAGTTAGTCAGGATGAACGTAGGGGAAAATCACCCTACTTTTCACCTGCCTATCTATTTGTACGCCGCTAAACAGTCGCCTTCACATTTCATAATCGTCCTGCGGGATCTCGCCGGTCTCTTACTTCCCGCAGGAGTCTCCGTATATTCAAGATGCTAAGTTAAGGTAAAAGGTAATAATTTTAAAATCCACTACTTTTTCAATGGCCTCCTTCTATTGAAGTATGTCCACTATCCAATTAAAGAAGAAACGATCCAGTGAAAATGTCCTCCATGTGGATAAAATTCAATTACACGCTTATTGTCATCGACATACTTAATGTTGATATCTAATCGATCTTCAGGTAAATATTCCTGAATAAAATGAGCCCATTCTACAACGGAGATCCCTTCTCCTTCAAAGTATTCCGAAAAGCCAACATCCTCTTCTGAATCCTCTAATCGATATACATCCATATGATACAAAGGTAGCTCACCTTCATATTCTTTTATAATTGTATAGGTTGGGCTATTTACAACACGCTTTACCCCTAACCCAGTTGCAATTCCTTTTGTAAACGTCGTTTTTCCAGCACCTAAGTCACCTTCAAGCGTAATTACATCTCCCGGTTTAAGTAAATTTGCTAATCTCGTTGCTATTCTTTTTGTCTCATCCTCTGAATGCGTTTCAATTCGATGTTCACTCATTCCATCCACCTACTTCAAATGGGTATACCCCTCTTTTTTTAAAGCTACTCGTTGACCTTTATCAATAAGATAAACATAATTATTACTATATCTACCAACATAACCGACTTCAGTAATCCGAATTCCTGTTTCCATAGCCGCTTTTTGCACTAGTGGCCAGTTATTTTTTGATACCGTACCGACTAATTCGAAGTCCTCTCCACCAAAAAGCTTCCATTTCCGTTGAAGATCCGGTGAAAACTGTTCAAAGGATTCTGATGTTGGAAGTTTCTCATTATGAAGATATAACGATACATTTGAAGCTTCCGCAATTTCTGCCGCCTCATTACCTATCCCATCACTGATGTCATTTAATGCAACACGATTAATCTCCTTTAGTCGCATAGCAAATTCAACCTGTGGTAATGGTTTTTGATGTTTTTCAATGTAATACTGTTCTTTTCTATAGTTACCAGTATTCGTTAACATATAAAATCCAGCCTGCGAATCTCCCAACGTACCTGTAACAAAAACGATATCGTCCTCTTTTGCATTTCCACGATATCTAGCTTTGTTCTTCATTACGTATCCAATTACAGTAACAGAAATAGACATTTCTTGCCCACTTACGGTGTCTCCCCCAATAAGATCCATGCTATATCTATCTGCGAGTGACCGCATTCCAGTAAATACCTCATTTTGCTCCGTGATGGAAAAATGCTTAGGTATCACAATGGAGACTAAATAAAACGCTGGTTTAGCACCCATTGCAGCAATATCACTAATATTTGCGGCTAGTATCCTGTGCCCGACATGAAACGGCTTCATTGTCTCCTTTGAAAAGTGAATATTTTCTACAAATGTATCCACCGAGATCACAATGTCTTCAGCAGTTTGACGAAATACCGCAGCATCATCACCCACACCTTTTATTAAAGAGGATTGTTTATAGGTTTGCTGTTTAATTGATTGTATAAATGAGAATTCATCCAATTTTATGTACACCAACCTTATTAGCCTTAACTTAATACATAGTATCATGATAGCAAAAACAATCTTAAAAGGAAAAACATACTGTAAAACTTATATCAGATAAAAACTTTGAGAGAATTTTACAAAATAAAAACACATGTTTTCAGCAACTGAAAACATGTGTGGAAATTGTTAAAGTAGTGGCGGTCCGGACGGGACTCGAACCCGCGACCTCCTGCGTGACAGGCAGGCATTCTAACCAACTGAACTACCGGACCACTTTTATTAAAATAATTTGGTTGCGGGGGCAGGATTTGAACCTGCGACCTTTGGGTTATGAGCCCAACGAGCTACCAGACTGCTCCACCCCGCGATATGAGAAAGTATTAAATTTAACATGCATATTAATTTGTGTATCAACGGACTGTTCGTCGTGTTGTAAGTGATCTCTTAGAAGTATACACTCCTCACAAAACCTACTTTGAAGTTATTCAAAGATGTTTACGGTTTTGCTCCACCCCGCGATATGAGAAAGTAATAATAAATCATGCAAAGCCTGGCGGCGTCCTACTCTTGCAGGGACAAAGTCCCAACTACCATCGGCGCTGGAGAGCTTAACTACTGTGTTCGGCATGGGAACAGGTGTGTCCTCTCCGCTATTACTACCAGACCGTGCTGAATTTTTAAGGACAAGAACTATTATAGGCACTTTTTGATCAAAATGCAAGTGCTTTTTTATCTTTTACCTTCAAAACTAAATAAGAGCGTGGTAGACAAGTCATCATAATAGTAGTTAAGTCCTCGATCGATTAGTATTCGTCAGCTCCACGTGTCACCACG
>NZ_JBUZWC010000014.1:0-101543 GCF_055329585.1 Virgibacillus sp. GM2-2
GCTAAAAAACGGCGGACATGTTTATTCGCACGGGTTTGCTGATAATCATACAGAATGACTGGCGAGCTTTCTCGTCTTGTACGATACAACCACATATAAGAAGTAGATGTAGCTGGACGCTCTGGTTCGGAAAGAACCTGTAACGTAGTCTCATCCGCATGTAGTATATCTTGATTGAGAAGGTGGGTAGATAGCTCATCGTAAATGATGTTTAGCTAATTGTTCGCACCATACATCATCCAATTGGCCAAGGTTTGTCGTGGTATAGAAAAACCAAATCGCTCTAGGTGCTTCTCCTGACGATACAGCGGCATACTCTCCACGTATTTTTGTGTCATCGTATAAGCCATTGCAGAAGAGGAAGCGAGGCTTCCTGGATAAACCGGTGCTGGCATCGGCGCTGTCACAATTGGGGTTTCGATCCCATTGCGCTCGCAATGACGGCAGCTATACACATAGCGAATATGTTTCTTTACCTTCGCTTGTGCTGGAATAATGTCAATTTCCCGACGCACTTCCGTGCTCATCTCATGTAGGGTCCCAGCGCAACACGAACAGACCTGTTCCTCGGCTGACAAACGATATTCGATCGTTTCCGTAGGCAGGTTTTCCAGCATCTGATCTCGTTGTCCACTCTTTTTCTTGCGTTGATAGGTAATGGTCTCGACAGTCGGTTCCTCAACCGTTGGATCTGTCGTAACCTCAGTTTCATTAAAAATGGATAATTGATCCGGGTGGATTTTCTCACTGGAGGAACCGAATCGTTCCAATCAACGATAATGTAACCAGAATCCGTTGTGTTCCCATTGAAGGATTTTTAACTTATCCCGTTTTCGATTACAGAATACGAATAAACAAGGGGAAAAAGGATCAAGTTGAAAACACTCTTTTACAATAACGGCGAGTCCATCAATGGACTTGCGGAGATCTGTGCTGCCACGTGCTAGGTAAACCCGTTCATAGTGAAAATTGGTCAGCATGGATTTTGTAGCACATGGATCACATCGGATAAAAGTGTACGGTCGGTACCAGAGCGTACCTCGACAGAAATAAATCCAACGTGAATAAAAATAGGATCCTGTCTAGAAAAGGAGTTTGTCAATCGATCTTCTACATTCACTGTCAACCATTGTGTACTAGATGAGGAAGTCTCATCTCCTTCAAATCGCTTGATCCAGTAGTACATTTGATGAGCCTTTATTTCATGTACACGACACCAGGCAGCTACATTTTCACCACTGGCTTTCCATGCATCATAACGATTTTTCCATTCTATTCTTTTGTCTTCTTTGGTCATCTACTAACCTCCCAATTAACTTCTAGGAAGATTATCGCATGGATGGCCAAGTATTAAAATGTGGGAAGTATTTGACGCTTACAGATAAATGACATGTCTATATAATATATTGCAACGGAAAGCCCTTTCTATAAGTTCATTCTTTTCATATGGTTACGGTTATACCATTTAAATTTAGAACATGAGAAAAGTCGAATATTAAGTCCGGTAATATGTATGAGCATTGACGTAATGAAGCGGTTATAATCAAAAAAAGAGAACGTCAAACGACGCTCTCCTGGATATTTAATAGCCCCAAACTAATGTTAATAAAGATCCGAAGATGGTTACTAGAGCAATAAACAAACCAAAATATACGTTCGTATAGATGGGATGTTTGTCCATTGATTCACTTGTGTGCATAAATACAGTTAGTTGCACTCCAGCTTGTGAGAATGCTGTAACTAAAAGTATAGTTATGCCCATCTCAAATGACAAGTCAATGAAATATATGGATAGAGCAACTGCTGTAAGAAGCAATGAGAAAACATACCCCATTACTTGTTTAAAAGGGAATAATTCTTTCATATTACATCATTCCTTTCAAGTAGACGAAACTGAAGATGAATATCCAAATTACATCTAAGAAATGCCAGTAAAGAGAAAAGATAAATGACTTATTACAGGTTTCGGGTGTTAACCCACGCTTTTTTATTTGAATGATTATAGAAGTGCCCCAGAATAACCCAAATCCAACGTGCGCACCATGTGTACCTAATAGCGTAAAGAGTGCAGCTGAAAAGCCACTAGTTTGAAGAGATAGCCCTTCATGCACATATTGGGTAAATTCATATATTTCAACCCCTAAAAATCCAAGCCCAAGTATAAGCGTAATGAGAAAGAAATTAATCATCGCTTTCTTCCTACCAAGCCTCATTGCGTTTACCCCCAACCCAATCGTAAAACTACTGGTTAAAAGTAATAATGTTTGGGCGATAAGCGTGTCAACTATAAAAACTTCACTACCTGCTGGGCCATTCCCAATTCCCTTAAGTAGTATAAAATATGTTGCAAAAAGTGTAGCAAAGAGCGCGATTTCAGCTCCTAAAAAAATCCAAAAGCCTAGTATATTAAACTCATTTTGTTTTGTACTATATTCTAGAGGTTGAGAATGATCTATTTTCATTTTCTTACACCTCCTGATTTTTCTTCCGTTTTTTTAATTTCTTCGACGGATATATGATACCCATGATCTATTTCAAATGAACGATAAGCCATGCAAGCGAAGATGCCTATTGTAGCGATTATAGCAACGGCCCATAAACTAAAGACAAAAGCAAATCCTAATACGAAGAAGAAACAACACATTACAAATGGCATACCACTATTATTTGGCATGTGTATTTCTTTATATTTACCTCTAAATAGCTGATAGCTTTTTTTCTTCGAATCCCAGAAAGCTTCTGATGAATTAACTTGTGGCGTAATAGCAAAGTTATATTCTGGTACTGGACTATGTGTAGCCCATTCAAGAGAGCGTGCATCCCATGGATCTGAACTATTGTCTCTTGATGCATAGCGAGTGCTATAGTAAATGTTATAAACAATTAAAATAAATCCAACCGCTAGCATTAATGCTCCAATAAATGAAAGCATATTCCAAATACCGAAACCAGTCGATTCAGAATATGTGTACATTCGGCGAACTTGACCATCTAAACCTGAGATGAACATTGGAAAGAAGGCAAGACATACACCAATTGCGATGAACCAGAAGGAAGATTTTCCAAGTCTTTCATTTAACATGAAACCAAACATTTTCGGCCACCAGTAAAAGAGACCGGCAATCATAGCGAAAACAACTCCAGGTATAATAACTAAGTGAAAGTGTGCTACCAAGAACATCGTATTCGTATATTGGTAGTCTGCACTTGCCATAGCAAGCATTACTCCTGTAACTCCTCCAATGGTGAATATTGGAATGAAACCGACCGAATAGAGCATTGGGGTGGTAAATGTAATTTTACCTTTCCAAAGCGTGAGTAACCAATTGAAAATTTTCACCCCAGTTGGAATTGCGATAGCCATTGTTGCAATTGAGTAAATACTATTCACTAATGCTCCTTGTCCCATTGTATAAAAATGGTGAACCCAAACTAAAAATGAGAGTGCAGAGATCGATACTATGGAAACTACCATTGATTTATAGCCATATAGGTTACGACGAGCAAATGTTGGAATAATCTCACTATAAATACCGAACGCTGGCAAAATTAAGATATATACCTCTGGGTGTCCCCAAACCCAGAAAAAGTTTACCCAAAGCATATCCATACCACCATTAGTTGTTGCAAAAAAGTGTGTTCCAAAAAGGCGATCCATTGTTCCCATTGCAAGTGCAACTGTTAATACAGGGAATGCAAAAACAATGATTAGATTCGTAATTAGGGCTGACCATGTAAACATGGGCATTTTCATTAATTTCATACCAGGTGCTCTCATTTTAAGAATCGTAACAATAAAGTTAATTCCAGTAATTAAAGTACCAAGACCCGATATTTGTATCGCTAACATGTAATAATTCGTTCCTGCTGATGGACTGAATTCATTTCCAGCAAGCGGAAAATAAGAAGACCACCCTGAATCGGGAGAACCTCCTAACACAAACGAGATGTTAAACAACATTGCTCCCATAAAATATAACCAAAAACTGACTGCATTTAAACGCGGAAATGCAACATCGCGTGCGCCTATTTGAAGGGGAACAACGAAATTCATTAAGGCCATTATGAATGCCATAGCCATAAAGATAATCATCACTACTCCATGAGTAGTAAAAATTTCATTGTATTCCTGAGCATTTAAAAATGTGTTCTCAGGTATTGCGGTTTGGGCACGCATCATTATCGCGTCTACACCACCACGAAATAGCATTAATAAAGCAGAAAATAGATACATAATACCTATTCGTTTGTGGTCAACAGTTGTTAGCCATTCACGCCATAAATATCCCCACTTTTTTAGATAAGTTAAACAAAAGATTATTCCTGCAATAGTTAAGGCAATAGCAACCATTGAGGCATATATCGTAAATGTAGGATTTGGTACGGCAAATCTTTCAAAGAAATCCATTTTTTGGCTCCTTTCGCTAGATACATTGATTAATAGGAAACTTCGGTATAAAACTTATAAACAATTAATTACTATTTTTCTCTGAATTCATTTACTCCATTTTTTGCTCCGTCTGTATATTTGATTTGCCTGCTCCATGATGTCCACTTGGAGGTGGGGAAAACCCTAAATGTGTGCCATTAAATGTTAACTGTCCAAGGTGCCCAGGCTCTAACAACTTATCAAACTTTTCTTCTGTGAGAGATTCGGCAGTAGCTTTTATCTCTTCAACCCATGTTTTATACTCGTCTTTGGGAAGTGCCTTTACATTAAATGTTTGTTTGGCAAATCCTTCACCAGTGAACATTGCATTCCTACCCATATATTCTCCAGGGGTTGTAGCTGCCAAATTCAATGTATTAACCATAGATTCCATCCCGTATTTCTGTCCTGCAAGCTGTGGAATCCAGAAACTAGACATTGGTCCATAGGCGTAGATTTTAAATTGTATTGGACGGTTTGTTGGAATAAACACATAGTTAACCGTTTCAATGTTTTCCTCAGGATAACTAAAGTGCCACTTCCAGTTAGATGATGCAGCATAAATAACCAATGGTTCTTTGTCTTCGAAACCTTTTGGTTTACCTTCTACTTCATATGTGCTTTGTACAGTTACTACTGATAGGAAAATGACAATTAGAATTGGAATCCCGACACATATACTTTCTACAATTTTGCTTCCTTCAATATGAGGAGGTTTATAATCCTTACTTTGTTTAGAAGCACGGTATTTTGTAAGCATAACGATCAAGAGTACGAAAACTGCTACTACAATTATCAACATTGTCCAAATAGATATCATAATGACATCTGATATTGTTGCAGCTTGTGGGCCTTTTGGATTTAAGATAGTTAATGGTTCACAACCAGTTAGCAGTACTAAACCAGTAATAAATAAACTTACTAAACCCCATTTTGTTTTCATATGTAGTCCCCTTTCTTTTATCCATATATTTATAGAATTGAATAGTTTGTGTTTATTTACACCCAAGGTACAAATCTATAGGTAATCATAAGGGAGCATATAATGTAATTCAATATAATGTGAAATACTTCACATATTGTTCAAAAGTAATTAACTAATCTGTGACAGCTTTTTAGACATTTGTTGAACAAATGATGCGAATAATTGAAGGAACCCATATCATGTTTACGATCTTTCAACTTGTGTGTTGGAGAGAACGAAAATTATAAGAATCCTCATGAAATGTGTAGTTTAAATTACGAATAAACCGATCTTTTTGTGTGTTAAAATTTAGATGTTTATGTTTAATTTTCTATAAAACTTTTCATTTAAGTTCCAAAAATCACGGTTCAGTATAATGCTGCCGTATGTTCCGCTAAGAAAAAAAGCCATAAACTGCATAGAAAAAACTTATATATGGAAAAATAAAAAAGGATAATCCAAAGGAGGGGTTTTAATGGTACAACAATTCGACTATTTAAACTATATTAATGGGGAATGGGTTGGCGATAGTTATAATAAGATTAAAGTGTTCAACCCTGCAACTGGAGAGAACATCGGATCGATCCCTGACGCTGATGAAGAACATGCAAAACAAGCAATTGAAGCGGCGTCTCAAGCGCTTCTTGAATGGTCCAAGAAGTCAGCAGCTGACCGTAGTGATGTGCTAAGAAAATATTTTGATCTCATCATGGCGCATGAAATTGAGATTGCCGAAATCATTACAAAAGAAAATGGTAAGCCATTAAAAGAATCTAAAGGTGAGGTGCAATATGCCGCATCGTTTATAGAGTGGTATGCCGAAGAAGGTAAGCGAGTCTATGGACGTACGATTCCTGGTAAGAGAGAAAATCATCGTATTAAGGTGATTAAACAACCTGTTGGTGTTGTTGCAGCAATTACCCCATGGAATTTTCCAGCAGCTATGGTTACAAGAAAACTTGGCCCTGCGCTAGCAGCGGGCTGTACATTTATCGTGAAACCATCTGAAGAAACACCTTTAACGTGTATGAGACTAGCAGAATTAGCTGAGGAAGCAGGTATTCCAAAGGGTGTTTTCAATGTCGTGAATGGTAATCCAGAAAAATTCTCAGAAACAGTTATGACCGATATGCGCGTTCGAAAATTAACGTTCACTGGTTCAACACCCGTCGGAAAATTGTTAATGAAGCAGGGGGCTGAGCAAGTTATGAAACTTTCCCTTGAACTTGGTGGGCATGCACCAGTAATTGTATGTGATGATGCTGATCTTGAACAAACCGTTGAGATGTTAATAGCCGCTAAGTTTAGAAATAGCGGACAAACCTGTATCGCAGCTAACCGCGTTTATGCTCAATCAAGTATTTACGACGAACTTGTTAGACGAATGACCGCTGAGGTTGAAAAACTTAACATTGGTAATGGATTGGAAGAAGGTGTTGATGTTGGTCCCCTAATCAATAAAGAAGGTTTGGAGAAAGTAGGACGTCATGTCAAGGATGCACAGGAAAAGGGAGCAAAGGTAACTACTGGTGGTGAAGGCAAAGCAGATCCTCATAAAGATACTTACTTTTATAAGCCGACTTTATTAGCTGATGCAAATCATGACATGGTTATTATGAACGAAGAGACTTTGGACCGGTTCTTCCTATTGCAAAATATGACCATGATGATGAAGCAATAAAAGCAGCAAACGATACATCGTTTGGTCTAGCTGCTTATTTCTTTACACAAAACATATCAAGGGGGACCCGTATCTCAGAAGGACTTGAATATGGCATTATTGGATGGAATGATGGTATTCCATCAGCAGCACAAGCTCCGTTTGGTGGTACCAAACAAAGTGGGTTTGGTCGTGAAGGTGGGCAAGAGGGTATTGAGGAATATCTAGAGGTGAAATATATATCTCTTAGTATCTAATTATGATGAGCTAAATAGGATTTCCCCATTACCAATTTTATATTTCGTGTACCTTATCCTATAATCATAATAGTAGTTTATATCTTATGTAATTTCATGCTGTGCATGTTTTACTATATTGGACATATAGTTAATGTATACATACTCTAGATAAAATACGAGAAGGAGAAGTAGACATGCGACTATTCCGAACGATATATATGCTTTTACTATTAGTTTTTAGTGGATACTTTATATTAAATATTTATGATGTCACTCCTAAAGAAGCTGTAATGGACATTGGTGAAAAACTAAATAACAAAACAAGCTTATTGAAGTCGAAGTCGGTACCAGAAAGAAACCCATTTTCGATTGAATTAGAAGGTGAATTATATCACTGGATAGGTAAAAACACTGATCAATTAACGAAAGAGTTGGGGGAGCCCGTTCGGAGAGATTTAAGTGCTTATGGTTATGAATGGTGGGTATATACAGACGAAACAAAGCAACATGTTCAATTCGGTGTAAAAGATAATACCATAACAACTCTGTATGCAACGGGAAGTAACTTATCTTTATCGCCCATACAGATTGGACAATCATATAACGAGGTGGCCAAACAATTCTCTTTTAACAGTGAAGTAACATTACACCAAGGAATTTCATCTTTTACGTTTAAATTAGATGATAAAGAGATGAGCATGCGTCCGTTAGTAAAGTTAACGGATAACGTTTTTTTGCAATGTTATTTTGATACATTTACTTCAACCTTATCGTCGATTAGGGTGATGACTGGAGATGTATTGTTAAAGCAGCGTCCTTATGCCATTGAATACCGTGGAGAGCTACCTGAAGCACCTACTCCCACTGATAAGGAGTGGGAAAAGATTGAAAGTGGTATGGAACAACAAATTTTTTCCATTACCAATGTAATGCGAACCCAGCATCAAAAATCCCAGTTAAAGTGGGGAGAAGCAGTTAGTGAAGTAGCCTTTCTCCACAGTAAAGATATGGCTGTCAACAACTATTTTTCCCACTATGGATTAAATGGAGACGGTTTAAAAGAACGCTTAGCGGCCAAAGAAGTATTTTATCTTGCTGCAGGTGAAAATATTGCAGCGCAATATCCAGACGCTCCAGCTGCGATGCAAGGCTGGTTAAATAGTAAAGGACACCGAGAAGCGTTGTTAGATGAAAAATATACACATTTAGGTGTTGGAGTTTATCACTTCTATTACACACAAAACTTTTTACAGAAGCCATAAAAAACCTGAAGGGTTAAATTATCCTTCAGGATTTTAAATTTTTGGTGAGAGTTAACAATATCTTTAGATATATTAATTGATTCGCAGTTGAAGTAAACTGCGAACTAATGAAAATTTATGATTAGTGTAACAGCAACGTTGATTTCTACTGCGGACAAGGCTAGTGAAGTAACATTTTCGAGCGTACTGGAAAGGATGCATGCAGGATGGCAGCTAGCGGACACACGATCCCTTATTTGTGAAAAATAAGGGTAAATGCGGTTGTTATCGGACACAGGATACCTTATTTAGTAAAAAAGCCTGATTTCAACCTGTTTTTGCCTAAATAAGGTATCCTGAGTCACTAGCCTTGCAAATGTATCCACAGGCCGTATATTCATGAAAATATAATCTAGACAAACCAAAAAAAATCTCCTATTGTAGAAGCTAAGCCCACGTTATCCGTGACTTCTACAAAAAGGAGATTCTTATGGATAACATTAGTATATCAAATCAATCCGTATTAAGTAAATGTTTATCTTTATTACCTATTAATACATTATCAACGGCTTTTCTAGATTTGGGAGTGAAAAAGCTGACCACCCCTAATCTAATGAGAATTTTCATCGCTGCTCAGCTAGGGAATTGGGCTTCCTACACGGAAATGGAGGAACAAATACGGGCAAGAAGAGATTCCGAAGATCTTTTTGGGCTTTCTGACATAAGCGGTTCTCAGCTTTCTCGACGGATGAACACTTTACCTACCACGTATACGCAGCAATTATTTTTCATGGCCGTAAAGAAACTTTACGAACTTACTGCCCATAAAAAAGGGCACCCTACATTTGGGAAGCTGCATGTCATTGATTCGTCTTCCCTTCACCTTGGTGGCATACTCGGAAAATGGGCTTATGTCACGTATAACCGAAGTCAGGTTAAGTTTCACACTCGATTAGTTGTTGCGTCCCTTGATGAATCTTTTCCCGATCGTGTTATTCCATCTACTGGAAATGTGGATGACCGGGAGGTCGTCACGTCGTTGGTGACCGATCCAAATGCCACCTATTTATTTGATAGAGGGTATGTAGATTATACGAAAATGGACGAATGGATAGATCAGAATTTTTGCTTCGCGATGCGTATTAATGACAAAAATAAAGCAACGACACTAGAAACCTTTGAGGCAGATAGCGAAAAAGTAACGATGGACGCAAAAGTGATACTAGGGAGTAAAAGCATTCAGATGAGGAATGCCATCCGTTTAGTTGAATTTACAGATGAAGAAGGTCGTTTTTACCGAATCGCTACAAATCGTTGGGACCTAAAAGCAGAAGAAATTGCAGCATTATATAAATGTCGCTGGATGGTCGAACTCTTCTTCAAATGGTTGAAGCAACACGTACGTGTTACCAAACTTCAAAGTACCAAACCGCAAGGTATTTGGAACCAAATTTTCTTTGCCATGACTGCATATTGTCTCGCTTTGTATGTTCGAACCATAGAAAAGACCAAGAAAACCACGTGGCGTGTGCTAGAGCTCCTCCGAATTTACGGAGAACAGTCATGGCATGCGTTTTGGAACGTATTACATCGAAACCCAAAACGACCCTCAAAGGGTAGACAAAAAAGCAATAAACCTAGAAGTCCAGTAAAATTGGATGATGGTGGCGTGGCTTTTGTAAAACAAGTTGGAGAAAGACGTTCGAAAACAGTAAAATATAATAAATAAACTACCAAAAAATGGATAACTGGGCTGATTTACTGCACCCAATCCGCTTTTTGGGTTTTTATCAGAAAAAAGAGAATGGTAAATTTTTACATAACATATTATAAAAGGGATATCGGTAAGATACCCCCTTTTTGTTAGATATGTGGATACATTTGCAAGGCTAGTGATCCTGAGTCCGGTTAACCCATGAAACATACCCGAAAAGTAAAAATAAGGGCTTCTGTGTCCGCTACCTGAGAAATGCCTGGTCAACATGTCTAGTTCGCAGATTACTTTTAACATACATGCAGTAACTTCTAGATTTATGTTAATTAGCACAAATACTTTTGGTGGGCATAAACTATTAACAACAGTAATTCAAACCTGAGGTGACCTGAGATGAGTGATAAAGAATTAGATTCATCTATAGTAGAATTCCGTAAATTTTTGAACGATCATCCTAAACTTATCCAAGAAGTCAGAAAGAGTGATAAGTCCTGGCAACCATATTATGAAAAATGGGTTTTACTCGGTGAATCAGACCCTTATTGGGATAAATATAAATCCACGAACAAAAAAGAAAGCAATACTTCCGGTATTATCGAGAAGCTTCAAAAATGGACGGAAAACAAAGATATCGATCAAATACAAGAAAAGGTTAAAGACTGGAATCAAACCATTACCGTTATTCAAGGGATGCTCAATCAATTTCAAGACAATAATCAGGGGAATTATTATCAGCAACGCTTTAATGAAAATAAGTACAGAGATTGAGATGTGATGTTATGGATCGAAACAGCTATCATTATTTAAAATCACAACCTGCGTTACGAAACTTTATTAGACATAACCCTGAATGGTATAGATACCTTTCAAGAGAACCAAACAGAATAAACGAAATTGAAAAGGAAGCGAAAAAGTTTTATGGTAAATCATTACCCCAGCAAATTGAAAAAGCTAGCAATCACATTTCTATGATTAAGATGTTAATCCAATTAGCAGCAATGGATGATTAAGTCGTTTTAGCATTTTCATTACAGTAGGAAAGTGATAAGATGGTAGTGGGGGTGAAGATATGCTAGGAACAATGGAGATTGTTGATATACTTGATCGATCAGAGGCTCTTGGTAAAATGATTTTACAGTCAGATGTAATGGAAGCATACAACAATTCTCAAAAAGCTTTACAAGAAGACGACGAATCCCAAAAGCTTATTAAAGCTTTTACAGATATAAAAGACCAATATGAGGATGTCCAACGATTTGGTAGGTATCATCCAGATTATAGTACCATCATGAAGAAAGTTCGCTCCACCAAACGTGAAATGGATATGAATGATAAAGTGGCAGCATTTAAAATAGCTGAACGTAATCTTCAAAAATTACTAGATGAAATTAGTAAAAATGTTGCGATGAGCGTAGGGGATATGATTAAGGCTCCAAAGGATGGTGCAGCACTCTCGGATGGCGGATGTGGATGCGGTTCGGGTAGCAGTGGTTGCGGCTGCAAGGCTTCCTAACTATTGATGTAGCAACTATTATCTGATACACTAATTTTCAAATCATGATGTGAGCGAGGAAATGGTATGAGAACAGAACGACAGGGTTTAATTGTTTGGTTTCAACATATGAAGAACCTTAAACAGATAAGAAGATATGGTCATCTATTGTATTCATCAAAAAAGCTTAAATACGCTGTAATTTATGTAAATAAAGATGAGATGGATGATATAGAACATAAGCTATTAAAATTGCCATTTGTATCAAAAATTGATCGTTCCTATAAACCATTTATTCGTACAGATTATGAAAATGCTAAACCAGATAAGGCAAAAGAGTACGATTATAAAATGGGAATTTAATATAACGGATTCTATGTCCGTTTATGCATGTACAAGTCAGCTATACAATCAGTGCAAAGAAAAAACCTGCAGACAACAGATCTGCAGGTCTTTTTGTTTATTAAAAACAAAAAGTAAAGGGAGAGGAGAAATCAGAAGAAGAACTTATGGGGAAGTAAGTCTTCTTCTCACCGTGAAACAACCAAGCAAAGCGTTTGCTGTTTCATTTTTCTAGTATGTACACGATGAAAAAATATATACAAATCAACCATAATTTTTCTAAAAAACTTTTTTGTGGTAGGATTAATGTCGAACAATGTCTTTTTGAGGTGATTATAATGCGGGTAATTGCGGGTACATATAAAGGTAGACAACTTAAAGCTGTCCCGGGAAAACAAACTAGACCTACAACGGATAAAGTAAAAGAAGCGATCTTTCAAGTACTTGGTCCTTTTTTTGATGGGGGTGTATGTCTAGACTTGTTTGCTGGAAGTGGATCATTGGGAATTGAAGCTTTGAGCCGTGGAATGAACCAGGCAATTTTTGTAGATAAAAACGCGAAAGCTATTTCTACTATTCATGAGAATATTCGAGAGTTGCAGTTGGAAAATGTAACGGAAGTTTTTCGTACCGATGCTAATCGGGCGCTTCAAGCTGCAGCTAAAAGGGATTTGAAATTTGATCTAATCCTGCTCGATCCACCATATAAAAAAGCTAGCTATGAAGAATTATTAAATGAAATTGCAATGCATAATCTTTTAAATGAAAACGGACACATTTATTGTGAGCATGATAAAGGTGACGTTTTACCAGACAATCATCCTGCTTTCTCGATGGTGAAACAAGCTACATATGGAGGAACAATTGGAGTAAGTCTATATAAACACAATTTGAAAGGAGAGTTAGTATGAGCAGTTTAGCGGTTTGTCCAGGTAGTTTTGATCCGGTAACTTTCGGTCATCTAGACATTATTCAACGAGGTGCAAGTATTTTTGATGAGGTGATTGTGGCGGTATTTAATAATCAATCAAAAAATCCATTATTCTCTGTTGAAGAAAGAGTATATTTGTTACAGGAATCAACAAAGCATCTTCCGAATGTCACCGTAGATGCTTGTGATGGACTTTTAATTGATTATGCTAAGGAAGTAAAGGCTAATGCAATCTTACGAGGTTTGCGAGCTGTCAGTGATTTTGAATATGAAATGCAAATTACCTCGATGAATCGAAAACTAGAAGAAACGATTGAGACATTTTTTATGATGACAAATAATCAATATTCATTCTTAAGTTCAAGCATTGTAAAAGAAGTAGCGAAGTATAAGGCAAACGTCACCGATTTGGTGCCTGAAATTGTAGCACAAGAATTACATAAAAAATATAAATAAAAAATGTTGTAGGAGAAGCTAAATTATTTCGCTCTCTTACAACATTTTTTTGCACTGATAGGAGTATAAGTTTTTATGGTTAGCAGTATAAGGGCAACTAAGGTTTTCGCCATAAATCTTGGCGATAAGCAAAGATTTCTAAGTCTATAAATTAAACTTTTCTAAGAATACCTACGTTGAAATAATATAATACACATAAATGCTATGGAAACAATGGTTATGATAGGTCCGTATGTTTCTAAGTTGTTTAATGCAATCTGCCAAAAACTTTGGTGGATATTCCCCGAAACCGGCATATCATCAGTATTAATTGTTTTTTGATTAATGTATAACGGTTTGTACAATAGGAAAGCAATAATACTTGCAAAAAATCCATGTAAAATCCTCGCAAAAAAGTAAGGGGAGAATCGTAAATCTGATTTTGCTAGAATACTGGCTACTTGTGCTTGTACCGAGAAACCGTTAAAGCCTAATATAAAACTAACTGCGATAACTTGAGCAAATAATGCATCTACATTAGCTTCCGTTATCAGGTCGGAACCGATTGTAATCTCGAATAAACCGGAAAATATTGGGGTAGCTAATTCCATGGGCATAGAAAGTATATGTAGGATTACTTTTAATCCACTAGCAATTATTGGGGAGAGTCCAATAATATATAATAATTTAATAAAAACGGAAAAAATAATGATGAAACCACCTACCATCACCAGGGTTTTAATGGAGGTTATCACAGCATCACCAAATATTTCACCAAATGGTCTGGAATCGGAAAGTCTGGTTTCGTGCATTTCTTTAAATGCTCGAATGAGTGATACTTTCTTTTTTTCAGGTTTTTGTTCTACCTCTGAATCTTTTCTGCCATAGAAACGCATACATATACCTACAAGGGCGTTTCCTCCGTAGTGGGCAATTGCTAGTAAAATTCCTAGTTTTGCGTCATAAAAAAATCCTACCGCAATCACTCCAAAAATGAATAAAGGACTGGAAGCATTTGTAAACGAAACCAATCGTTCCCCTTCTAATCTCGTTAATTGCTTTTCTTCACGTAGACGAACAGTAATCTTAGCTCCTGTTGGGTAACCACTGGCCATGCCCATTGCCCAAGCAAAACTTCCTACTCCTGGTACGTTAAATAGAGGCCGCATAATTGGTTCACACAATACCCCAATAAATCGCACAACGCCAAAAGCTATAAGTAATTCAGCTGTGATAAAAAAAGGTAGTAATGATGGGAACACTTTTTCAAACCATACATTCAATCCCCGTAAGCTTGCTTCAAAGGCTTGATCCGGAAAAGTGATTAATGCAAATGTCATAAATAAGGTTGTCCCAGCAAGCAATATAGTGATCATCGTTTGTTTCAATTTAAAGCCCCCTATAAATTGAGCTCATCCTGTACATATTTTTTTGATAGTAGTAGAATGATTTTAGCTTGTTTCTGAATACACATGATTAGGTAAGTCCAGTAGTTTTTGTTAGTCTAATAACAAATAATGGATACAAGCTACTAACACTATACGCTTTCGGTACTCACATTTATGCTAATATTTTTGAATGAAATGGTTTAATTTGCATAAACGGGCAGTATTCCTATATTTCCAAAAAAGAGTATTTGAATTTTATATGGGGAATATAACCTACCCTTAAAAGTCCGATTCGTTCAACTATCATTTAGTTATGTGAGGTAAAAACCTCCACTGAATGAAGGTTTACTTTATCGTTTGGTAGAAAAGGAGTTTTTTAATGAAATTTACAAAACGACATTTGGTTTACTTAATAATAGTAGTTGTAATTGCTTTTTTCCTATCAACCTATAAGCTTCCATATTATATTTATAAGCCGGGAGATGCTGGTGCATTAAATCCAATTGTAGAAGTTGAAGGTGGATATGCGAGTGAGGGCGATATGCATTTAGTTACGGTTAGGGGTGGTCAAGCGACTCCAATACAATATGCTATGGCAAAAGTTTTACCACACCATGAGCTTCATCCAATTGAAGAGATTAGACCAGAAGGGATTTCTGAGAAAGAGTATTTTCATTTTCAACTTCAAATGATGGAAAGCTCACAGGAAGCTGCGATAGTTGTTGCATACACTGCGGCAAATGAAGGCATTGATATCCAATATAATGGTGTTTATGTTGTTTCCGTTATAGAGGGAATGCCGGCAGAGAAAAAACTTAAAATTGGGGATCGTATCGTTGGAATTGATGGTAATTCAATTGAAAAATCAGAAGACCTAATTAAGTATGTCGAGGGTAAAAAAGCAGGAGATACGTTAACATTAGAAATTGTGCGTGGCGAGGAAAAGATTACCAAAGAAATAGAGCTTCAGGAATTTGAAAAATTAGAAGACAAAGTAGGAATCGGGATTCAATTAGTTACAGATCGAGGAGTTGAAGTTGATCCTGACGTAACTTTTTCAAGTGGAAACATTGGTGGACCAAGTGCTGGTTTAATGTTTTCCCTAGAAATTTACGATCAACTAAAGAAAGAGGATTTAACGAAAGGGTACCAAATTTGTGGCACTGGTGAAATTGATTATGAGGGAAATGTGCAGCGAATTGGAGGAATTGATAAAAAAGTGATTGCAGCTGATGATGAAGGGTGCAGTGTATTCTTTGCACCGAATGAAAATGGAGCTGAAGATTCTAATTATGAGGTAGCCAAAAAAACTGCTGAGGAAATTGGAACAGATATGAAAATAGTTCCAGTAGACACGTTTAAAGATGCCTTACAATACTTACAAGAATTAGAACCAAAAAACTAGTTGGGACACTCCCAACTAGTTTTTATTCAAAAGATAAGAATGTATAAAATCTGTCCAGCGCAAGCGGACTAGACACTCGAGACATAAGCAGTCTACTTCTCGGTGTGGTAAAAATCACCACACTGTAGCGTAACGCTTATGCTTGTCGTGTCTTTCAAGGCGCTTCCGCTTTTCTTATTATAGGTGGACTAATTTCCTGAGTGACAAAATCCCGTTGCATTGATGGTTGTAATACACTGTAATAGGCGTTACTTGCTTTTTCTTCGTTAACTAGCAAGGGGTTGCTTAGCCGAGTCAATTGCGAAATAAGTGGAACATTCATTTCTTTTTTTTGTTGATTTAAGTACGCTTGTCCTTGGCTTGTCATTCCTAGTAAACGAACGTATGGGACAGATTCTTGACCTTTTATATAATCGATGTCAGTCTTTTTTGTATTGCATAGTATATGAACAAAAATACGTTGAATTCTTGTCCATGTATATCGCTTTGTTTTAATAGCATCAATCCACTCCTGTATCGTTTGAACATGCTTAGCGTTTTTTTTAATACGGAACTCTAGACCTTCGTCTACGCCGTGAATAGCAGCAAGCTCTGTAAGGTCCATGGTCATTACACGGTAATGAAGTAAAGCAAAATAGTTTTCCCAATTATGCCATAGAGTGGTTTTATTACGATAGGAGTCTAATTGTTCTAAAGTTCCAATCGGCATTGTTGATGAGCTATTATCAGCAATGTGATTATCTTGAAATAACTGCTTCCGTATGCTCGTTGCGCTTGCAATCGAACTTGAAATGGTTTGATCATGATAACCACTTTTCGTCCGTTTAACAGTGAATGGTTTAATGGAAAGATTATGATCTAGTATTGTTTTTACATAGCTAAATCCAAGTATATTATTTGGTTGTGACAAATCAATCGTATCAGTAGCTAAGCCAATGGAAGAGTATGCATAACGACTAGCTTCCGGGAAAGAAAGTCCGTCCGCTAAGTATCTTTGTAAGGTATCCTGGAAAATAGTTTCTTTTTCTTTAAAAATTTCATAGCTTTCCATAAAATTAGTGGTAGTTCCAGATTCACTTCCAAAACAAATAGACGATACGCCAATTTCGTTTAATGTATGTATGGAACCCTTGGCGAATAAGTCACTGCTTTGTACGGCGTAAACAAATGGAAGTTCAAGCACGATGTCAATACCGCTTGCTAGTGCTGCTTTTGTACGATGAAATTTATCTATTATTGCTGGTTCACCGCGTTGCAAAAAATTTCCGCTCATCACAGCAATCATACAGGTTGCATTTGATTCTTTTTTTGCCTCGCGTAAATGGTGTAGATGGCCATTATGAAATGGATTATATTCTACTACTAAACCACATGCATCCATTTAAACATCTCCTAAGTATTGATTAGCTAACATTGTACCAAAATTTAGGTTGAATCGCACTTAAAAATTAGAGTTGATTAGTTGGACCATAAAGTGGAATAATAGGTAAGAAGAATAGTAAAAGTTTTTTAAGTGTGTAAAGAAAACATGTTGACAAAAGTGTATTTTCCTTTTAAAATAACTCTTGTTGCCTAGAGGTGATAATTATGCAAATTGCTATAGGAAAAATTAAACAAACTTCTTATAATGAACCCTATCACTTTGAAAGTGAAGAGGATGTTTCGGAGTTAGAAACATTAAATAATGACATACGTGAAATTGGAAATGTTCACGTAGAGGGTGATTGTTATATACAAGGAAATAAAATTATCTCTAACTTCACCATTAAGGGAGAGATGATTTTACCATGTGCGAGAACACTAGTGGATGTTCCTTTTCCTTTTGCTATAAAAGCAGAAGAAGTATTTAGTTTATCTACTTACTATGGAGACGAGGAAAAAGAACAAGAAATTCATCCGATTAGTGGAGAAACACTTGACTTAATGCCATATATAAAGGAAAATATTTTATTAGAGGTTCCTTTTCGAGTATTTTCTAATGATAAGGAAGCACAAGAAAACGCTCCTTTTAAAGGTAATGGCTGGGAGCTTGTATCTCCTGATGAAAAGAAGGAAACAATTGATCCTCGTTTTAAAAAATTGGAGCACTTATTTAATGATAACGACAAAGAAAAATAAGAATAGGATTCGTTCAAGTTTTGCTTTCGTCATTTGAAGGAGGTGTAAGTCATGGCAGTACCTAAAAGAAGAACGTCTAAAAAAGTGAAAAACCAACGTCGTACTCATAAAAAATTACACGTACCTGGCATGGTAGAATGTTCAAATTGTGGTGAATTAACAAAATCTCACCACGTATGTAAGTCTTGTGGACATTACGACGGGAAAGAAGTTAAAGAAGCTTAAATGATGAAACAGACCGCGAATATAGTGGTCTGTTTTTTTACACTATAAGAAAGTATTTAAAAGTAGGGATTATTGTGTATAATACGATAAGCTATGAAACATTTGCAGAAGGATATAGTAAAATTACGTTGAACCGACCGAAAAAGCGTAATGCTGTTTCAATCGAAATGGCAAAGGAATTAAGAGAAGTACTAACACAAGCTAGAGAGACATCAATCAAATTTTTAGTCATTACTGGGGCAGGGGACCAAACGTTTTGTGCTGGAGGAGATTTGCATGATTTGCATGGAGATTTGACACCTGCCGATGCCTTTCACCATTTATATGCAATGAAAGAAGTTCTTTATGATATTGTATCATTTCCGGTTCCAACAGTTTGTTTATTAAATGGGGATGCAGTTGGAGGCGGATGTGAAATCGCTACAGCCTGTGACTTTCGTATTGCTAAATCAGGTACATCATTTGGTTTTGTTCAAACAAAATTAGGAATTACACCAGGATGGGGCGGTGGTGCTCTTTTATATGAAAAAGTTCATCCTAGCTTTGCCTATTCATGGTTAATGGAAGCAGAAAAATATGATGCAAACTACTTAGTAAATAAAGGATGGATACACAAAATCGTCCCTTCAGAAGATTGGAATGAACAATCATTCTTATCACCATATACTTCAAAATCATTAGAACAAATGCAAGCATTGGATAAACAATATAAGAAAAAAGTCGGTATACTTGGGTTATCCGCATTGATGGATGATGAAGTGAGGAATTGTGCAAAACTATGGGATTCAAAAGAACATATCGAAGCGGTTAATCATTTTTTAAATAAAAAAGAATAGAATAACTAAAGATTCTTATTGAAAATAGTAAACGTTTAGTCTATCATCGCTATCTTTCGCATACATTTATAGCAAATAGTTAAGGAGTGATGGTATGAATCGTACGCGTCAGGATGCTTGGTCGAGCGATGAAGACGTAATATTAGCTGATACGGTACTAAAGTATATTCGTGAAGGAAAAACACAACTAGAAGCATTTAAGGATGTGGCAAATCAATTAAACCGTACTTCAGCTGCATGCGGATTTCGATGGAATGCGACCATTCGGAAAAACTACCAAGATGTAGTGAATAGTGCAAAAGAAGAACGAAAGAACAGAACACATAGTAATGTAAGAGGTTTGAGCGAAGGACTTGAACAGAATAAAGATACCATAGAAACAGCAATCTTATTGTTGGAAAATATGAAATCATCCTATTCCAAAGAGAATAGCAACCAGTTCAAGGAACAAGCAAATGCTCTGAAGAGATTAGAGGAAGAAAACCTTCGATTGAAAACGAAATTACATCGGTATGATGAGGCATGGAAAGAAATGGGTAATCTTTGGAGCTGGGTAAGCACTACTGTGAAAAAATAAATGAAGCTAATGTAAAAAGCATGACTGATGAACAACCATCAATCATGCTTTTCGTTCTCTAACTGCGGTCCTAGTAGCTGCCATCATAAACAATGAACACTTCACGTGTCAAAACATGCACGCTTCAGTTTTTTGCTTATGCATCCGCTTCTAAGCAGTCGCCTTCGCTTTTCTTTGTCTAGCTACGGCTCCTAGCGCCTAGCAAATAGCTAGTCAGGATGAACGTAGGGGGAGAACACCCTACTTTTCACCTACCTATCTATTTGTACGCAGCTAAGCAGTCGCCTGCGCTTTTCTTTGTCTAGCTACGGCTCCTAGCGCCTAGCAAATAGCTAGTCAGGATGAACGTAGGGGGAGAACACCCTACTTTTCACCTACCTATCTATTTGTACGCCACTAAGCAGTCGCCTTCGCTTTTCTTCTTAATTTTTCTTTTCTTCTACTCCTGCTGGCATCCAAATGTATGGATTTTCACCAAAATCTCTTTCCATTTCATATTTAGCCTTTTGGAATCCCATTTCTTCCCAAAAACCTTGCGAGTTAATTCTAGGATTTGTTTTAATTGGTAAATTATCATTTTTTGCAAAATCCACTAATGCTTTACCGTAGCCTCTACCACGATAGTCAGGAAGAACTTCTAATTTCCACAGCTCTAAATAGTCTTGCGGTGGGTTAAAGTATGCATCATACTTCGCTTTTACTTCATATAAGCTCATTCTTGCGACAAGGTTGTTACCAAAGTAGATACCGTAAAATGGTGTCTCACTGTCATTCTCTACGATGTTACTTTCTAAATCTTCAAGCATAGAAAGTTCCTGGTTTCCATATGCTTTAAACTGCTTAAACTTTTCAAGTGTTTTATAATTAATTAATAACTTTTCAACCTTTACATGCTCCATTGTCCATCCCCCTTACATATCAAAAAATTACTATATATAATCTAATTATAATATAAACAATTTCATAATGAAATGAACAACACGAAAAGAATATATATTTTCGTTACAAGACAGCATTTGTTTGCTACAATTATTTGATAGAAGCCTTGGATGGGAGAAATATTATATGAAAATTGGAATTATTGGTGGAGGCTCGATTGGACTGTTGGCTGCAGGATATTTGTGTGCATATCATGATATAACAATCTACGTTAGGAGACATATACAAAAACAAAGATTACTTGATCATGGTTTATTTCTAGCAAATCAAAAAAACTCCTGTCACGTCACTGCAAAACTGTCTACTGCATTAGGCGAAACTGAAGAAGATTGTATAATTGTTTGTGTTAAACAACCCGAACTGGCTACGATACTCCCCATGCTCTCCCAAATAAACGATAAAACCCCAATAATATTTTTGCAAAATGGTATGGGGCACATTGATTTATTGGGTGATCTCACTCAACCTACCTATATCGGTATAGTTACGCACGGTGCCTTGCGGAAGTCGGATCATATTGTGGCACATACAGGTAAGGGAATGATTAGACTAGCAGGTTACAGTGGTCAACGTTATCAATTAACAGAATTAATTCAGTCATTAGATAATGAGAAATTTCCATTTCATGAAGCGGATAACTGGTATAAAATTTTATCAGAAAAGCTTGTCATCAACGCAGTTATTAATCCTTTAACTGCAATATTCGCTGTACCTAATGGTGACATTATTCGGAATAAGCATTTAACTATGTTAGCAAAGGAATTATGTCAGGAAGCTTGCTCGGTACTCCAGCTAGATTATATGGAACAATGGAATCATGTAAGAACTGTCGCAACAAATACAAAAGAAAATGTCAGTTCCATGTGGAAAGACCTTAAAGAATATAAAAAAACTGAGAATGAAGCTATTTCCGGCTTTTTAATGAAAAAAACAACAAAATCAATTCCATATACAGCATTTGTTTATCACAGCATGAAAGCATTGGAGGTAAAAAAGGGGATTTCAGAGTAAAATGTGGAGTGTTATTACATATTTGATAGCGATTGCTGTGATGATTCCATTTTTCATCACTTGGCTAATTTATAAAATTAATCGGATGATGCGAAAACCTAGATTGTATGCATTCCATAAAGCAGTTAACTGGTCTACTTTTCTTTATGTTGTTTCAGTCATGATGATGAGTAAAGTAATTTTTAATCATTACTATATAGGCTATATTATTGTTTTTTATTTAATTTGTTTAATCATAATCATTGTAGTGCAACGTGTTAATTATACAGAAGTAGATATAGCTAAAGCGTTTAAAATTGTATGGCGATTTAGCTTTCTTTTATTTTCCTTCTTGTATATAATTCTGATTTTAGTAGGCATCATTAATCAACTGTAAGTTAAATAAGAAGTGTTAATTCTTTATTCTTTTTTCGATAGAAAAGTTAACCTTATGAAAAGACCACAACGATCAATTTAAAACAGATTTAATGAAATCCTGTTGAAGTTTAGGTAGAATACAAAGTGCACGAATTTGATTAACTTTAAAGGAGCATGTACTTTATGCGCATTGAATCAATTAATATACCTAATCCAAATAAATTAGTGGCTGATTATAGATCTTCAAATGAAACGATTATGCAGTATTTTGATTATAATCCATTCGAGTCAGATGTATTTCAGGATCGTGTGAACGATATAGATCAAAAACATGTTAATCGAAATGAACTAGCAGATATACTACATAAAATGAATAAAAAGTGGAATGCTCCTTCCAGTTCTTTAGCTAGAATAGAACAGTTAAGAGATGATCATAGTTTGGTTGTCATCGGTGGACAACAGGCAGGATTATTAACAGGACCAATGTACACGATTAATAAAGTGATCTCCATTATTCACCTGGCACGGCAACAGGAAGAACTGCTACAAGTACCAGTTATACCAGTTTTTTGGATTGCTGGTGAAGATCACGACTTTGACGAAATTAACCACGTCTTCCTTTCTGATGCATCAAGAATGAGAAAGCATAAGCTTGCGCAATATATTACGGAAAAGAAAGCTGTTTCGAACATTGCGCTTGACAAAGAGCTTGCGATAAAGTGGGTTGATCAACTTTTTGGTACGCTAGATGAAACGGTTTATACAAAGGATCTCTACAACCGTATAACAGAATATGTGGAGACGTCAGAAACATATGTAGACTTCTTTGCACAATTAATCTTTGATTTGTTCGATCAAGAAGGCATTATTCTGGTAAACTCCAATGACAGTGAATTGAGAAAATTGGAGAGTAGTTACTTTGTTAATCTTATTGAAAATCAAGAAGAAACGACTAAAGCAATCAATGATAATGTGGATGAAATAACAAAGCTTGGTTATTCGCTATCGATTGATACAGATTCTCGGGACACGAATATCTTCTATCAGAATGGTGAGGAGCGTGTTTTGTTAGTTGTTGATAAAGACGGAAACTGGATTGGTAAAAATCAAGAAGTCTTATTAACAAAAGAAGAAATACTTTCCATAGCTAAAAACAACCCTGAGCTATTGAGTAATAATGTAATGACGCGTCCACTTATGCAAGAAATGGTTTTCCCTACATTAGCCTTTATCGGTGGACCAGGAGAGCTGAGTTATTGGTCAGTGCTTCGTGATGCATTTCATATACACAATTTAAAAATGCCACCAGTTATACCGAGACTTTCATTTACGTTTATTGAACGTCAAATTGATAAGTTGTTGCATAATTACGATATTTCACCTGAATTTGCAATAAAAAATGGCATAGAGGAAGTAAAACAGTCCTGGCTTGCCTCGAAAAGCAATCCGCCTATCGAGAAATTAACCGAGGAACTTAGACAAACCATTACTGAAGCACATCAACCAATACGTGATTTAGCAAAAACAATTCGATCAGATATCGGCGATTTAGCTGATAAAAATTTGGAGTTCTTGCTTCGGGATGTAACGTTTATCGAAAAAAGAATGGGAAAAGCAATAAATGATAAGTTCACTAAAGAGATAGGTGAGTTTGATCGATTACAACTTGCTTTACATCCACACGATGGGTTGCAGGAGAGAGTTTGGAATCCATTGCCATGGATAAACAGATATGGAAAAGACTTTATTACAAAGCTGTCTAAACAATCATGTTCCTATGAAAATGTGCACTTTATCGTTTACCTGTAGACCGCATATAAGTTATATGAAACTAAAAGCCAGCTACAACTGATTTTGCCGGACTTCAGTTCTGTTTGCTTCATCTTTATCGTTGCGGACACAAGAGCCTTTATTTTGGAAAAACAATGACTTTCATTGAATTTTTTCGTAAATTAAGCCTTTTGTGTCCGCTTTTTATTTGATTTAGGCGGCCAATTATAAATTACGTCTTCTCCATTCACGTAGAATTTGAAATTTAATTTTCGTAACGAGCATATTTTACCAACCGAAATTACTCCTAATTAAGGTTTCTGTCACTATGAAAACACCTACTAAAACTTCCCACCACTTTCTACCACCTTTATTAATATAAACCGAAAATTGGTTATGGATATTTCTATATACCGTTGATTTCATAGGGTTCATCAACGAGGTATAGGGATATTTTTTGTTTAAAAAATCGGCAAAAACACATGTTTGCGGAGACTTTTTTACCATTTTAACGATTAATTGAAAAAAAGTTAAAAAATAGAGTGGTGAATAGTGGGGGGATGTGGTAACATGTTTATATGAAAGTGGGGAGAACCATATGTTCATGGGAGAATTTCAACATAACATAGATACAAAAGGACGTATCATTGTGCCTGCCAAGTTCCGTGAAGAGCTTGGGGAGCGTTTTGTTGTGACCCGAGGATTAGATAAATGTTTATTTGCCTATCCGATGAATGAATGGAAGCTTCTTGAAGAAAAACTAAAGAAACTCCCACTAACAAAAAAAGATGCTAGAGCATTCACTCGATTTTTCTTTTCTGGAGCAATTGAGTGTGAAGTGGACAATCAGGGTAGAATAAATATTCCACAACCACTTCGAAATTATGCGGTATTAAGTAAGGAATGTGTGGTAATTGGTGTCTCAAACAGAATTGAATTCTGGGCTAGCGAAAATTGGGATGATTACTTTAATGACTCCGAGGAATCGTTCGCTGAGATTGCTGAGAATCTCATGGATTTCGATATTTAATACGTAAATTTATGGAACAAAAGCAGGTGTATTCATGTTCAACCATTACAGTGTATTAAAAGAAGAAACGATTAACGGATTAAATATCTTTCCTGATGGTACATATGTAGACTGTACGGTTGGTGGTGGAGGACACGCTGAACAGATTGCAAGTAGACTTTCTGATAGCGGATTATTAGTTGCCTTCGACCAAGACAAAGACGCTTTATACGCTGCTAAAGAAAAACTTCTAGCATATCAAGACAGAATAACTTTTATCCACAGTAATTTTAAACATGTAGAAGAAGAACTTATGAAAAACGACATTACAAAAATTGATGGCATTCTTTTTGATCTAGGAGTATCGTCTCCACAGCTTGATCGTGGAGAAAGAGGATTTAGTTATCAGCATGATGCACATCTAGACATGCGAATGAACCAAGAACAATCATTAAACGCTCACGAAATTGTTAACACATGGCCATATGAGCAACTTGTTAAAATATTTTTTGCTTATGGTGAAGAGAAATTTTCGAAGCAAATTGCTCGGAAGATAGAGTCATCTCGTGAGAAAGATTCGATTGAAACAACACATCAATTGGTTGACATAATTAAGGATGCAATTCCAGCTGCTGCTAGGCGAACAGGGGGGCATCCGGCAAAAAGAATTTTTCAGGCATTACGGGTTGCTGTTAATGATGAATTGGCTGTTTTCAATGACGCTTTGCATCAAGCAGCACGAATGGTTGATGAGGGAGGTAGAATCGTTGTAATTACCTTCCAGTCACTTGAAGATAGAATTTGTAAACAAGCATTTAAGAAATGGAGTACAACAAAGCCATTTCCAAAAAACTTACCGATTATCCCAGAAACACACGAAGCACCTTTTAAATTGATTACAAGAAAACCAATTATTGCAAACGATGAAGAACTGGAAGAAAATCGCAGATCACGTTCTGCCAAACTGAGAATTGTTGAAAAAGTGAAGCCATGGAATGAAGAATTTGCATATAAGGAAGGGTGGAAAAAATAATGAGCGCAAGTCATGCCCGCAGTTGGGAAACACAAACTACTACAGCACCAAAAAGAGACAAACAAGTTGTAATTAAGGTAAGAAAACAGAGTTGGATTACAAAAGGTGAAAAAATTTTATATTCACTAGTCGGAACATGTTTGATTATTGCTGCTATGTATATGGTTTATTTTGCCTCTTCCACTGATTCCATTAACAGAGAATTACAAGCACTTGAAAACCAGGTACAGAAGCAACAAGTTTTAAATGAAGGACTAGTTTTTGAGAAAAAAGAGTTGAGTAGACCAGAAAGAATCGTTAAAATAGCTAAAGAGAATGGATTGCAAATTCAGGATGCAGAGGTAAGACAAGTTAGTGCACTAAACAATTAAGCAGGGTGGATTTGTTATGAGAAAAAATAAGACGACACACTTTATGGCAGGAATTTTAATTCTTTTTTTCGTTGGAATTTTTCTTACATTAACTGGTAGATTTATGTACATACAAGCTACTGGAGAAGTAAATGGTGTTTCATTAGAAGAATGGGCGGATCGGAAGCGAACAACAGCTTATCCTCTTGATGCTGAACGGGGAAAGATTTTAGATAGCAATGGCATGACACTTGCTTATGATCGACCTACATTTAAAATATATGCGATAGTAGATGAATCCTACTCAGAACACCTAGAGGAGCCACAGCATGTCAAAAACCCAGAAAAAACTGCGGACAAGCTGGCTCCTCTATTAGATATGGAGGAAGCTGAAATCCTTGATAGACTTAAACATGGGATTAAGGAAGGTTTATTTCAGGTAGAATTTGGTTCAAATGGAAAAGAACTATCACAGGATTTAAAGGAAAAGATTGAGAAGCTTGATCTACCAGGGATAAAGTTTGAACAAAGTTCTAATCGGTACTATCCGAATGGAATGTTTGCATCACACATTATCGGATTTGCCCAAAAGAAGGATGGGAAAATTACTGGAATAGCAGGAATGGAACGGCAAATGAATGACGTTCTAAGTGGAAAAGATGGTCACATTTCCTATAAACGCGATAAATTTGGAGCGAAACTATTAAACCCAGATCAAGTGATAGACGAGCCTGAAGATGGTGACAATGTCTATCTAACTATTAATCAAAAAATACAAACACTGCTAGAGGATACGTTAACACAGGTAGTTGAAGAATATAATCCAGAACGTATTACTGCAATTGTCATGGACCCTAAAACGGGTGAAATTGTAGCCATGAGTAACCGACCAAGCTACAATCCAAATAACCCAGCAAACGTTGAAAACTGGTATAACGATGCAATTTCAACTCCATTTGAACCTGGATCAACCATGAAAATTTTTACGTGGGCAGCTGCTATTAATTCAGGAAATTATGATGGCGATGCATGGTATAAATCTGGTTGCTATCGAGCACTTTCAAATATCAAATCTATTTGTGATTACAACAATGGTGAGGGTTGGGGCACAATTACATTTAATGATGGCTTTAGACATTCTTCCAACGTTGCAGCAGCAAAACTTTTATGGAAACATATGGGCCCAGAGACATATTTAGACTATTATCGAAAATTTGAATTTGACGAAAAAACCGGAATTGATCTTCCTGGTGAAGTGACTGGTCGACTAGTTTATGATTATCCAATTGAAAAAATTACAACCTCATTTGGACAGGGTACTACTGTTACACCAATTCAACAAATGAAGGCTGCATCAGCAATTGCCAATGACGGTAAAATGGTGAAGCCATATGTAATTAAAAAAATAGTAGATTCAAGTACTGAAAATATAATTAAAGAAAAGTCAGCAGAAATTGTTGGACAACCAATTTCAAAAGAAACAGCCGATAGGGTAAAAGAGTTAATGGGTACGGTTGTTACGGATGGTACTGGTCAAAATTTTAAATTAGAAGATTATACGGTGGCTGGTAAGACTGGTACAGCACAAATTCCTAACCCTGATGGACCTGGGTATATGACAGGTCATGACAATTACATCTTTTCATTCTTAGGGATGGCACCAAAGGATGATCCTGAATTAATGATGTATGTATCTGTTAAGCAGCCTGAACTTGAAGGTCAGGTTGGATCTGTTCCTGTATCGTTTATCTTTAAAAACGTTATGAAGAATGGATTACATTATTTGAATATTAATCCGGATAAAGAAGTTACCGATCAAGTAAAAACGGTAAAAATGCCTGACGTCATTGGTAAAAGTACATCCGACGTGAAAAGTACATTAACAGAGCTCGGACTTAGCAATGTTCAAATAATCGGTAACGGAAATGAAATAGTAAAATCGAGTGCGCAAAATGATGAGAAAGTATTAGAGAATGATCAAATACTATTAATTACTGATAAACCTACGATGCCAGATATTACGGGCTGGTCTATGCGAGAGGTTTATAATCTAGCAGATTTAATTGGACTTAAACTCGAAACGATGGGTAATGGTTATGTTGTAAAACAAAGCATTAAGAAGGGTACTGCTCTTAAGAAAGATGCTTACTTAGGTGTTGAATTAAAAGTACCTGAGTTTGACCAAAAAGAACCCAAAGCTGAGAAAGAAAGTATACAAGAGGAGCAAATGGAAGAAAATGCTACCGACGAAACAACTGAAGAATGATAGTGATCGATAGTCTCCGTAAACAATTATAAGAGCCATTAGACAGTGTTCTATTTCGTTTTTTCTAATCATATAGTGGATACAAGCCTACCTACGAGAAGGGGATGTAGTATGAAACGTGTATCTACTGTATTAGTGAGAAAACGAATAGTCGCTGTCTTTTTAATTGGTTTGCTTGTTTTTTTAGCAATTAATATTCGACTTGGGTATGTGCAATTTATACTTGCCGATAAGCTGATTGATAAGGCAAATGAATCGTGGAGTAGAGACATAACTTTTGAAGCGGAACGAGGGAAAATTTTAGATGTAAATGGTGAGGTTCTAACAAAAAATGTATCAGCCCCAACTGTAGTTCTTGTACCAAGCCAAATACAGGATAAAGAAGATACAGCTGAAAAGTTAGCAAAGGTGTTAGATATTTCGACCAAAGAGGCGTATGAATATGTAACAAAGAAAGAAAGTAAAGTTAATATTCGACCCGCAGGAATAACAATTAGTAAAAAACAAGCGAAAGCATTACAAACCTATAATATGGAAGGAGTATACCTTGCAAAAGACTCTGAGCGATATTATCCGCAGGGTGCTTATTTATCACATGTTTTAGGATTTACAGGGATTGATAACCAAGGATTAATGGGGCTTGAGCTTTATTATGATGAAAAGCTTAGCGGGACACCTGGAAGTCTTTCCTATTATTCAACTGGAAAAGGGAAAAGATTGGATGAACCTGCTGATGTTTATGATCCTCCAGTTGATGGATTAAATTTAAAAACAACAATCAATTCAAAGGTCCAAACAATTATGGAGCGGGAACTTGATTTAGCAGTAGCAAAATATTCTCCTGATAGTGCAATGGCTATTGCTGTGAATCCAGATACAGGTGGAATAATGGGGATGGCTTCACGTCCGAATTTTAAACCAGGTAAATATAAACAGTTTGACCCGACTATTTACAGTCGTAACCTGCCAATATGGAGCACATATGAACCTGGGTCCACATTTAAAATCATTACATTAGCAGCCGCTTTAGAAGAAAATGCAGTTGACTTAAAAGAAGATACATTTCACGATGATGGCGATATTTCAGTTGATGGTACCGAGCTTCACTGTTGGAAAGCAGGTGGTCATGGCCATCAAACATATCTAGAAGTAGTACAGAATTCATGTAACCCTGGTTTTGTAAGTCTTGGTTTGAAGCTAGGTGAAGATAAATTGTTTTCGTATATTAAGGATTTTGGGTTTGGTCAAGAAACAGGTATAGACCTACAAGGAGAAAGTAGTGGAATACTATTTAAACCAGAGCAAATCGGTCCTGTGGAACTAGCAACAACAGCATTTGGTCAAGGAGTTTCCGTTACGCCTATTCAGCAAGTAATGGCGGTCTCAGCAGCTGTTAATGGTGGGGATTTATATGAACCACATATCGCGAAAGCGTGGATCGATCCTGTCACTAAAGAGGTTGTAGAAGTGATTGAACCAAATCTGAAGGAAAGTGTCATTTCTGAATCAACTTCAGAAGAAGTTCGCCACGCATTAGAAAGTGTTGTTGCTAAGGGGACTGGTCGTCCAGCTTATGTGGAAGGTTATCGTGTAGGTGGAAAAACTGGTACTGCACAAAAAGTAGGGCCAGATGGAAGATACATGCAAAACAATTATATTTTATCATTCATCGGCTTTGCACCTGCAGATGATCCAGAAATTGTTGTTTATGTTGCAATCGATAATCCAAAAAATACTGTTCAATTTGGTGGTGTAGTTGCAGCACCAATTGTTGGTAACATTATCGGTGACAGTTTAAGTGCAATGGGAGTCGAAAAACGTACGGATGGTTTAGCTAAGAAGTATCAGTGGCCTGATGAACCAAAAGTATCTGTTCCAGATTTAATAGGGTTAGAAAAAAGTGAGCTAGCGACGTACCAAACGAATTTAGCAATCAATACAAGTGGTTCGGGAAAATATATTGTAGACCAAGAGCCGAGCGCTGGTACAAAAGTAGAAAAAGGATCCGAAATTAGGATATATTTATCAGATGAAAAATAAAGAAAAACTGGTATAATGAATAAGTATGTAAAAAATAACTTTGAAAATAAATGCTAAATTTTAAAGTAATGCCAAATACTTTTATCAACAATCTAAAAAGTAGTAAAAGTAATGAGGTTCCTAAGCTAACACTAGCGGAAGAAATACACGAAGACTCCATGAAAAAGAAAAGCACTTTTTCTGCGTGCGATGCCTTTCAGGGAAGCATTCCTTGTCCTGTGGGAAAGCGAAGTGTATTTCTGAAGCGATATTACGTCGCATCTAACTTAAATGCGACACTGACAGTGTTAACTTTTCGAAATTAATAAGAGGGTGTAACCACCCTCTTAAATATTGTTAGCTATTAGAATACATATGAATAGGATGAATGCGATGAAACTGAGAGAAGTCATTTCCATCTTACCATTCTATAAAGCTATGTATCTAGCCAACGACATAACATTCAATGAAATAAAAATGGATTCACGTGAAGTAAATGAGGGAGACCTTTTTGTTTGTATCAGTGGTTTCACTGTTGACGGACATGATTTTGTTGATGATGCAATTGCTAATGGAGCTATTGCATGTATCACGGAAAAAGAGATTTATCGATCAATCACTACAATAATCGTTCCTGATACCTTACGAGCACTCGCTATAATTGCTGCACACTATTATGATTATCCGACTACGAAAATCCCACTCGTTGGGATAACAGGAACAAACGGTAAAACAACGATAACGTATCTGATTGAAAAAATTTTCAATGAATACAACATGAAAACTGGAGTCATCGGAACAATTCAGATGAAAATTGGCGATGATATTTTTCCCGTTGCCAATACAACTCCAGACGCATTATTTTTGCAAAAAAGCTTTCAGAAAATGCAAGATTGTAATGTAGATGCAGGTATTATGGAAGTATCTTCACATGCATTGGATTTAGGAAGAGTATATGGATGTGACTTTGATATTGCTGTTTTCAGCAACTTGTCGCAGGACCACCTCGATTATCATAAAGATATGGACGATTATTTACGTGCAAAAAGTCTTTTGTTTGCTCAATTAGGGAATACTTATGATAAGAGCCAACAAAAGTTTGCTGTTATTAATATAGACGATTCTAACCACGATATAATTAAACGAAGTACTGCACAACCTATAATTACATACGCCTGTAAGAACGATGCAACGATAACTGCAACAAATATTTGCTTGGAAGCGAGCGGCACCTCATTTTCACTAAATACACCAATTGGCCAGATCACAATTAACAGTATGCTAATCGGTATGTTTAATGTATACAACATGCTTGCTGCTGCGGGAGTAGCCCTTGCATTCCATATACCATTACATATAATAAAAACTGCGTTGGAAAAGATTACTGGAGTTAGTGGTCGCTTTGAGGCGGTACAGAGTGATCAACCCTTTACAACTATCGTTGATTACGCACATACACCAGATTCGTTAGAGAATGTATTGCAGATAATTACCGAAATCGCAAAAAATAATGTTTATGTAGTAGTCGGATGTGGCGGTGATCGTGATCGAACAAAGCGATCGATAATGGCTTCAGTAGCATTAAAATATGCTACAAAGGCTATTTTCACTTCAGACAATCCGAGGACAGAAGATCCTAAAACTATCATTCAGGATATGGTTACCGGACAAACCGAAAAACATTATCAAATTATAGAAGACCGTAAAGCAGCTATTCAGCATGCTGTTAACCTTGCTGAAGAAAACGATATTATTTTAATTGCTGGAAAAGGACATGAAACCTATCAACAAATCGGTCATACCAAATATGATTTTGATGACAGAGAAGTAGCAAAACAAGCCATAAAATCTAAGGGGAAATAGAAATGTTATTTACTACCAACTGGATTTCTACTCTATTTAAAGACCATAAAGGAGTAGTAAAAGATACAATACAAATTAATGAAATTGTCACAGATAGTAGAAGGAAGTCTCGAAAATCATTATTTATTCCAATCGTTGGAGAAAATTTTGACGGACATGACTTTATGAAGCAAGCATTTGAAAATGGAGCAGTGGCTGCAATTTGGAGCAAAGATAAACCACTGCCTAAGTTTCTGCCGACAGATTTCCCTGTTTTTTTGGTAGAAAATACGTTAGTAGCCTTACAGCAATTAGCTACCTCATATCGGGAAGAAATTAACCCAATTGTTATTGGAATTACTGGATCGAATGGAAAAACAACGACAAAAGATTTGGTAGCTTCTGTTATGCAGACTTCCTTCAAAACGCATGCGACAAACGGAAATTTTAACAATGAAATCGGACTTCCGCTGACGATTTTATCGATGCCAAGGGAAACCGAAATGCTTGTACTCGAAATGGGAATGAGCAATTTTGGGGAAATCGAACGCCTTTCGAATCTTGCACGTCCAGACTATGCGGTTATTACAAACATTGGAGAATCACATATTGAATATCTAGGTTCTCGTGAAGGAATAGCGAAAGCAAAATCCGAAATTGTTACTGGAATGAGTAAAGATGGATACTTACTCATTGACGGTGATGAGCCACTATTAACGAATCTGCATAATCGGGAAAAATTATTGTCGTGTGGGTTTACAAACCATAATGATGTGGTAATAGAAGAGGTGACAATTTCTCATAATCACACGGATTTCACGCTAACGGAAGATAGAAATTTTAGTGTGCCATTATTAGGGAAACACCATGCTTTGAATGCCACTTTTGCTGTTACATTAGCAAAATTACTTAACATTCCTGATAACAAAATTCAACAAGCGCTAGGGTCACTTCAATTAACTTCGATGCGTTTTGAAAAAATTACTGGCAAAAATGGTGTATCGATTATTAATGACGCATACAACGCTTCACCAACTTCGATGAAGGCTGCTATTGAAGTAATAAACCAAATGAATGGTTTTACAACTAAAATTTTGGTACTAGGTGACATATTAGAATTGGGCGAGCAGTCAAAAGCATTCCATCAATCAGTTGCAGATACCATTACTGATTCTATTTCCGTGTTATTTACAATAGGTGATCAAGCGAACGTGATCACTGACACGGTACAATCTAATGTTAAGGGAATTACATGTAAGCATTTTAAAACCCAAGAAGAACTAGTTCATGACTTGGAGAATTATCTAAATAACGATACACTTATATTATTTAAAGCTTCACGAGGAATGCAATTTGAAAAAATGATTGAAAAATTGAAGTAGAACAATTTTGGACGGTCATGTTTGAGGAGGAGAAACAATGAATATAAATGCACTTTTACTAACTATCGCAATAGCATTCTTAATTACCGTCCTTTTATCTCCGGTATTTATTCCTTTTTTAAGACGCTTGAAATTCGGACAAAGTATACGTGAGGAAGGACCCCAATCACATGTGAAAAAGACAGGAACACCTACAATGGGTGGAATTATGATCGTAGTTAGCATCGTTATTACTTCGCTGATTATGGGTTCCAAATATTCATTTCAATCCATAAGTTATGAATTATGGTTACTACTGTTTGTTCTTTTTGGCTACGGTTTATTAGGATTTTTAGATGATTTCATTAAGGTTGCACTAAAGAGAAATCTAGGTCTGACGTCTAAGCAAAAAATGATAGGACAAGTAGTCATTGCACTCATATTTTATTTTATTTTGCAGATGAATAATTTCAATACAACTATTCAGGTTCCTGGTACTAATTTAGAATGGGATCTTGGATGGGGATATGCACTATTAATTATCTTTATGCTTGTTGGTACATCCAACGCGGTTAACTTGACAGATGGACTCGATGGGCTTCTAGCAGGAACTGCATCAATTGCTTTTGGTGCTTTTGGAATCCTTGCATGGACAGGATTCCCTCAAAATGAAGTAGCCATTTTTGCTTTGTCAACGGTAGGTGCTTTATTAGGATTTCTAATTTTCAATGCTCATCCTGCAAAGGTCTTTATGGGTGATACTGGTTCGTTAGCACTTGGGGGTTCGTTAGCAGCAATTGCGATTTTGACAAAAATGGAAATTCTACTAATAATTATCGGTGGAGTTTTTGTGATCGAAACCCTTTCTGTCATTATTCAAGTAATATCATTTAAGACAACTGGTAAACGTGTATTTAAAATGAGTCCTTTACATCACCATTATGAATTAATGGGGTGGAGCGAATGGCGAGTTGTAACAACTTTCTGGTTGGTTGGATTACTGTTTGCGGCACTTGGTGTCTATATTGAGGTGTGGTTAACATGAATAAGTTGAGTCATTTTAATTATTCACATGTATTAGTTCTTGGATTAGCGAAAAGCGGGACAGCTGCTGCTGAGCTGCTTCTACATAATAAGATAAATGTTCGTGTGAATGATAAACTTTCACAAGAGTCTGATGATGTTGTGTTAAAACTAAGGGAAATGGGCGCTGAAGTAATTGTAGGCTCTCATCCACTTTCCGTCTTAGAAGATATCGATATTGTCATAAAAAATCCAGGGATACCATATGATAACCCTGTTGTCGATGAAGCATTATCACGTAATATTCCAGTAATAACAGAAATCGAATTAGCTAGTAAACTAGCTGAAGGAAATGTAATTGGTATCACTGGTTCAAATGGTAAAACAACTACAACAACTCTCACTACCAATATGATTGCTGAAAGTAATTTACCTGTTAAGGTGGCTGGTAATATAGGTAAAGTAGCCACTGAAGTTGCTCAATCTCTAAAAGAGAACGAATCATTGGTTTTAGAGCTATCATCTTTTCAACTAATGGGTATTAAAGACTTTAGACCAAACATAGCTGTATTATTAAATATTTATGAGGCACACCTGGATTATCATAAAACCTTTGATAATTATAAGAAGGCAAAGTATAACATCTTTCAAAATCAAACGAGTGAGGATTACTTAGTATATAATGCTGATTCGCCATTGATCCGTGAAGCAGTAGAGCAAGCAAAATCAATTAAAGTACCATTTTCTCTTTCGAACAGAGTTGAAAATGGGGCATGGGCTGATTCTGAAAGCATTTATTATAGGCAAGAAAAAATTATCGATAAAAATCAAGTTATGTTAGTCGGTGATCACAATATTGAAAATATGCTAGCAGCAATTTGTGCGGCCAAGTTAAGCGGTGCAACAAATGAAGGAATTCGAAAGGTATTAAAAACGTTCTCGGGTGTTGAACATCGCTTTCAATTTGTTGCGAATATTAATAATCGGCTATTTTACAATGATTCAAAGGCTACAAATATCTTAGCTACCAAAAAAGCATTGTCGGCATTTACGCAGCCTACCATACTATTAGCTGGCGGTCTCGATAGAGGAAATGAGTTTGACGAATTACTACCGTATCTAGAGCATGTAAAAGGAATGGTGTTGTTTGGTCAAACGAAATATAAACTGAAGGACTTAGCAGTGAAGGCAGGTATCGAAATAGTCGAATTGGTTGATGATGTGACTGCTGCCGTTGATAAGGCTTATTCTCTATCTAATCCAGAGGATGTCATTTTACTTTCTCCTGCATGTGCTAGCTGGGATCAATATAAAAGTTTTGAAATAAGAGGGGACATGTTTATCCAAACTGTGCATACATTAGAGTAAGGGCATTTTCTATCAGTCTATACTCGAATATACTATCTATCATAATGCCCTAATTTCTACGCATTTCGAAATGGGGTATTTTTTTGTTAGAAAAAATAAACAAACCGCAAAGTAAGCCGGATTATTTAATGTTAGGAATCGTGATCGCGTTATTAATTATTGGAATCGTTATGGTTTTCAGCTCTTCCTACGTTTGGGCAGATTACAAATACGGCGATGCATTTTTTTATCTTAAAAGACAGTTATTATTTGTTGGTGTTGGGATTATTGCGATGATCTTTTTCATGATGACACCATATGGTATTTGGAAAAAGTATGCCAAAACTATTCTTCTCATATGTTTTGTAATGTTAGGGTTGGTACTAGTTCCAGGTATTGGCCTAATCCGTGGTGGGGCACAAAGCTGGATTGGAGTCGGAGCATTCAGTATCCAGCCATCTGAATTTATGAAACTAGGTCTTGTTATGTATCTCTCGACATACCTGACGTTTAACCAGAAGAATATTACTTCATTTAAGAAAGGTTTCTTCCCCTCAATTATATTAGTGTTTACTGCTTTCGGGCTAATAATGTTACAGCCAGACCTCGGTACTGGTGTCGTTCTAGTTTTAACATGCATGGTTTTAATCTTTACTGCAGGTGCTAAATTAACTCATTTTTTTGGACTAGCTAGCATTGGGGTAGTTGCATTTCTACTACTCATCATTTCTGCGCCATATCGGATTAAGCGAATAACAGCATTTATTAATCCGTGGGAAGATCCACTTGGTGATGGGTTTCAGATCATTCAATCATTGTATGCAATCGGACCTGGTGGATTAATGGGTGTAGGATTAGGTAATAGTATACAAAAATATTTTTATTTACCCGAACCACAAACAGACTTTATTTTTGCTATTTTAGGAGAAGAACTAGGCTTCATAGGTGGAAGCTTCGTGATCATCTTGTTTGTCTTGTTATTTTGGAGAGGAATTAAAGTAGCCCTAACTACACAAGATGAATTTGGTAGATACCTAGCATTAGGGATTACTACCATGTTGTCAATTCAAGTGATGATAAATATTAGCGTAGTAATTGGTTTAATCCCAGTTACAGGAATAACACTTCCATTTCTAAGTTACGGTGGTTCTTCCTTAACGTTAACCCTATGTGCAGTTGGTGTGCTATTAAATATTAGCAAATCTACCACAATTTAGTCGAATAGTGATAAAAATCTGTTAGTACAAGCAAAAAAGCATTTTTTCTAGGTAATGTGTACTACATATTTCTATACGTTATATGATATAATTCATGTAACAAAATGAAACGGCACTCTAGCATCAACGCCTACCCCCTCGAGGTCCGAAGATCAAGCCTCTTTGTGGCAAAAAGCGCCACATAGAGGCTTGACTGAAGCTTTTCGGAGGTACTCAAGGCGGTTGCACTTTTCTTGTCTAGCTTCAACGCCTAGACACTCGAGACATAAGCAGTTCGGTTCCGTGTGGCAAAAGCAACCACACTGCACCGCTCTGCTTATGCTTGTCGTGTCTTTCGAGGCGTTTGCGCTTTTCTAAGATGCCGTTTTCTTCTGTTAATATGTCATAAAGGAAGAAATAGGAATGAGTAAAAAGAACGTTGTTTCAATAGAGGATCGCATCCCGAAACTGAAACAAGCTCGTAAAAAGAAAGCGAATAGACGGTTAATATTCTATCTTTCTATTTTTTTCTTATTGGTATCGATTATTGTGTATTTGCAATCACCTTTAAGCCATGTACATACAATCAAAGTAACTGGTAATACCGCAATATCAGACGAAGAGGTTGTTAATGAAATCAACGTAACAACAGATACGAATATTTGGACGATTGATGAATCTAAAATTAAAAAAGCGATTACTAAAAATCCAATTATCGATTCTGTTGAAGTTAACAAACATTTACCTTGGACATTGGAAATAAAAGTTAACGAGTTTACCCGTGTTGGTTACGTTAAAAAAGAAAGCAACTTCTATCCTATTTTGGGAAATGGTAAGGTGTTAACCAAAATGAAAAGCGAATCTAATATAGGGGACGCGCCACTACTATTAGGTTTTGATGACGAAACGATAATGAATAAAATGACAAATGAATTAAAACAACTACCGCAGAACATTCGTAACTTAATTTCAGAAATACACTGGAAACCGAAAGAAGGCAATAAGAATAAGATTGTTCTTTATATGAATGATGGTTATATGGTGGATGGAACAATACGAAATTTCTCTGAAAAGATGAAAGTTTATCCTTCAATTGTAGCCCAGCTCGATCCAGCGAGCAAAGGAATAATTCATATTGGGGTAGGTATATATTTTGAGTCTTTCGATGATAAAAAGAAAGACAAAGAAATTGTAGAAACTAGTGCTGAATAATGTGAAAATCTAATTGAAAATAATTAATTGGATAGGAAAGACACATACACGTCGGTTCTACCGAAGAGTTTAGTGTGGAATAAAATTCACTTCGAAATAAAAAGAAATACGTTATTTTTCATTGGCAGGTAAGAAAGTATTAACCCTAACTTACTGCATAAGTACAACGGATGCTTTCGCAATAAAGGCTTGGCGATAAGTTAAGTTTTCTAAAAATCTAAAAAAAACTAATGAAAATAAAAGGATTTCTATGTTTATTGTAGAATTACTCATTATATATTTTATTTTTACCGTGTATTACGATAGAATTATAGATTATAATGTTATATGCAAAAAGTTGAAATTAGTTGAAAAGGCTTGATAGGAATTGGGAGGTGCCTTTCTTTGAATCAGAGTGAGATTTTAGTTAGTTTAGACATAGGGACATCAAAAATAAAAGTTATTATTGGAGAAGTTGTAAATGATTCACTAAATATTATTGGAGTAGGATCAGCAAAATCAAACGGCATGAAAAAAGGTGCTATTGTAGATATCGATCAGACTGTTAACTCGATTAGAAATGCTGTAGAACAAGCTGAACGAATGGTAGGTATGGAAATTGATCGTGTCGTTGTAGGGATAAACGGTAATCATATTCAATTACAATCTTGCCATGGTGTAGTAGCTGTACAGAGCGAAAATCGTGAAATAGGAAATGAAGATATTACACGCGTAATTGATGCGGCCCAAGTGTTATCTATTCCACCTGAACGAGAAATTATCGACGTAATACCAAAACAATTTATAGTAGATGGATTGGATGAAATAACTGATCCACGTGGGATGATTGGTGTCCGATTAGAAATGGAAGGAACCATCATCACGTGCTCAAAAACAGTTTTACATAACATATTAAAGTGTGTGGAACGTGCAAATTTACAGGTAGCAGATATTTGCTTGCAACCACTTGCATCAGGGGCAATTGCTTTATCTAAAGATGAAAAAAATCTTGGCGTCGCTTTAATTGATGTTGGTGGTGGATGTTCAACTGTATCAATTTTTGAAAATGATCATCTAATATCGACTAGTGTGGTTCCTTTAGGCGGGGATAACATAACAAAAGATCTATCAATTGGACTGCGGACTTCTACGGAAGAAGCAGAGGACATCAAGTTGAATTATGGACATGCTTTTTTTGACGAAGCACAAGAAAATGAAACATTTGAAGTGTCCATTATAGGAAGCAATACGAAACAGGTATATAACCAATTGCAAATTGCTGATATGATCGAAGCGAGACTTGAGGAAATCTATGCTTTTGCAGAGCGTGAAATTAGAAAAGCTGGTTATCAAGGACTACCTGGTGGATACGTACTTACAGGTGGAACCATGAAAATGACTGGAGTCTTAGAGCTTGCACAGGATCTATTTCAATCAAATGTAAGAATGGCTATTCCAGATTACATTGGCGTTCGAGAGCCACAATTTACAGCAGGTGTTGGTATCTTGCAATTTGCTTACCGTAATGCGAAAATACAAGGGAAAGAACTATTTCCAGCAGTAATTGAACACGCACACGAACCAAAGCCTAAACGAGCGAAAAAACAACCTACTGCAAAGGAACAAACTGAGAAACCAAAAAAGGAATCTGGAATTGCTAATATTTTTAAATACTTCTTTGATTAATATAGTGTTCCATGAATAACCGATAATACACTCTTGTAATTTGTAAATTAGGAGGAACGAAAATGTTGGAGTTTGATACGAATATGGATCAGTTAGCAACGATAAAAGTTATTGGTGTTGGCGGTGGAGGTAGTAACGCCGTTAATAGAATGATAGAGCATGGTGTTGAAGGTGTTGAGTTTATCGCAGTAAATACCGATGCACAAGCATTAAATTTATCTAAAGCAGAAACAAAGCTACAGATTGGTGGAAAATTAACACGTGGATTGGGTGCAGGTGCTAATCCAGAAGTTGGCAAAAAAGCCGCTGAAGAAAATAAAGAACAAATTGAAGAAGTACTGCAAGGGGCGGACATGATCTTTGTTACTGCTGGAATGGGTGGTGGAACAGGAACTGGTGCTGCACCTGTAATTGCTAGTATAGCAAAAGAGTTAGGCGCGCTAACAGTTGGTGTTGTTACTCGTCCATTCACATTTGAAGGCCGTAGACGCTCAACACAAGCTGTTTCAGGAATTGACGCATTAAAGAATAGTGTAGATACATTAATCGTAATTCCAAACGATCGCTTACTAGAAATTGTCGATAAAAATACACCTATGCTAGAAGCGTTCCGTGAAGCGGATAACGTACTTCGTCAAGGTGTACAAGGTATTTCTGATTTAATCGCAAAACCTGGTCTAATCAATGTTGACTTTGCCGATGTTAAAACAATTATGTTTGATAAAGGTTCTGCATTGATGGGAATCGGTGTTGCAACAGGTGAAAGCCGTGCAACAGAAGCAGCGAAAAAAGCGATATCTTCTCCATTACTAGAAACGTCAATCGACGGAGCGCATGGTATCTTAATGAATATTACCGGTGGAGCAAACTTAAGTCTATATGAAGTTCAAGAAGCTGCGGACCTAGTAACCTCTGCTGCAGACAATGAAGTAAACGTTATATTTGGATCTGTTATTAATGAAAATCTGAAGGATGAAATTATTGTCACTGTAATTGCAACTGGATTTGATGAGAATCAAAAGGTTAATGAAACGCCTAAACAGCGTCCAATTATGAATCATAGACAACAGCCTTCACCAAGACAATATGATGAAGCACCTAGAGAGCCACAACATCAACAACAGCAACATCAGCAACAACAACAGCCAAATCGTGTAAAGCAAGAAGAGGATACGTTAGATATCCCAACTTTCTTACGCAACCGTAATCGAAATAGATAATTAGATATTTTAAGAAGCAAATGTGTTGGATATATTTCCAGCATGTTTGCTTTTTTTGTTGATGCTAAATCTTTAATTTGTGACATGGTGGCAGGTACTGCTCGATAATGGACACAAGATCCCTTATTTTTACTTATTGCACCTGTTTTATGGGTTAAGCGGACTAAGGGGACTGAGGATGCCTTATTTGCCTTTTTTAGCTTTATTTTGAGGATTATCGGACACACGATACCTTATTCAATTAAAAGACATGATTTTTAACTGTCTTAACCCAAATAAGGAATTCTGAGTCCGATAACAACCGCATTTACCCTTATTTTTCACAAATAAGGAATCGTGTGTCCGCTAGCTGACATCCTGCATTTAATTATTCCAGAACACTCAAAAATTTTTCTTCCTAGCCTTGTCCGAAGCGGAATTTAACGATGTAGTTAACATAAACATGAATTTCCACTAAATCACATTTCACTCAACTATGTAGATCAATTAACAAAAATACTTATGAATATAGACTTGTGTATTTTTCCTAAATCTATCTACGACAATCCCCCCGATAAGAGGTTAAAAATAGCCCTTTTTTGCATACAAGAAGTGACAGACTTTTTTAGTGGTGCTCCCTTATACTTTTACTAATCATTGAAATAATCACCTTGAAGATGAATTTATTTAAGTGGAAAGGAAGGGAGAAGTGACAATATATGTAGATGTTGTTTGGCTCTTAAATTTTCTATTCGATATGATGCTCATTTTGCTAACACTCAAATTAGCCAAGGAAAATACTAGTAAAAAGAGAATTGTTTTAGGATCCTTTGTTGCTTCTATGATCGTTCCAATATCTATTTATTTTCCAGATTCATTAATTACTAGTGTGATTGGAAAATTCTTTTATTCTATTTTGATTATAGCTTGTGTTTCTCACTTTCGTTCCATGTATCAACTGTTTCGATTGCTCGTATTGTTTTACTTTGTCACGTTCACAATTGGAGGGGGAATGATAGCTTTTCACTATATGCTAGATAGCCCATTTAGTGTGAACGCAAATGGAGTCCTAACTTTTAATAAAGGTTACGGTGATCCAATCAGTTGGCTTTTTGTTCTCATTTGTTTTCCAATTGTTTGGCGATTTACGAAAAAAAATATGGACAAGCACGCTGCGGAAAAAATCAAATATGATCAGCTTTGTCCGGTAACCTTGGAAATTAATCATACAAAGTTCCAAACAACAGGCTATATCGATAGTGGCAACCAATTAGTTGATCCTCTAACAAAAACTCCTGTCGTTATCTGCGACGAACCGTTTATGAACCAATGGTTTACAAAAGATGAATGGAACGCAATTAAGAAGGCATGTGACCTTTTAGACATTGATTCTATACCAGATAAGTGGATAGATCGTATTCGAATCGTGCCCTTTCAAGGAGTGGAAGGTAAGTCTAATTACATGCTTGCAATCAAACCAGATCATATAAAAATTTTATATGATGAACAGGAAATTATGACAAATAAGATTTTGATAGGAGTTCAATTTTCTGATTTAACGAAAGATCAACGTTATCATTGTCTTTTACATCCTCAAATAATTAAATTTGCTGCTGTGCATTCAGCATAATAATCATAGTGTTATTCATTTACAAAAGGAGCGGATTTACGTTGAAAATGTGGAAACTTAGAATACAGCTATTATGGTATAACCTATTAATGAAACTTGGTTTCAAGGCCGATGAAATTTACTATATTGGTGGAAGCGAGGCATTACCACCACCATTATCAAAAACGGAAGAGCAATCATTATTAAAACGATTACCTAACGGAGACAAGGCAGCACGTGCTGTCTTAATCGAACGAAATCTTCGGTTGGTCGTATATATCGCACGTAAATTTGAAAATACGGGAATTAATATCGAGGATCTAATTAGTATTGGAACAATTGGTTTAATTAAAGCAGTAAACACCTTTAAACCTGAGAAACAGATTAAATTAGCTACCTATGCATCCCGGTGTATCGAGAATGAAATACTAATGTATCTACGGAGAAATAATAAGTTAAAATCTGAAATATCATTCGATGAACCACTGAATATTGATTGGGATGGCAATGAACTATTGTTGTCAGATGTTTTAGGGACAGACGAAGATATCATTACGAAGGACCTCGAGAAAACAGTAGATAAAGATCTACTGAAAAATGCGCTGTCACACTTAAACAGTCGTGAAAAACAAATCATGGAATTGCGCTTCGGACTAATTGGTAAAGAAGAAAAAACGCAAAAAGATGTAGCTGATATGTTAGGTATTTCACAATCATATATTTCCCGATTAGAGAAAAAAATTATTCGCAGGTTAAAAAAAGAATTTAATAAAATGGTATAGCCTTACAACCAGTTGAAATCCACCTCATTTTTGACACTTTTTGTCGTTTAGGCTTTGCATAAAAAACCTTCCACGCGGAGATACTGTGCATGAACAGCATCGCTAACTGGGAGGGTAGAATCTATATGATTAGACATAAAGTGGAGATATGTGGTGTTGATACATCGAAATTACCAGTGTTAAAAAATGAGGAAATGCGTAAATTATTTGTAAAAATGCAGGATGGTGATATTTCTGCACGTGAAGAATTGGTGAACGGTAATTTACGTCTAGTATTAAGTGTAATACAACGATTTAATAATCGTGGTGAGTACGTTGATGATCTTTTTCAAGTAGGTTGTATCGGTCTTATGAAATCAATTGATAACTTTGACTTAGGTCATAATGTAAAGTTTTCTACTTATGCAGTACCAATGATAATTGGCGAAATTAGAAGATACTTACGTGATAATAACCCTATCCGGGTTTCACGATCGTTACGCGATATAGCATATAAAGCTCTACAAGTTAGAGAAAAGTTAGTAAATAAAACTTCTAAAGAGCCAACATCAAAAGAGATTGCTGAAGAGTTAGGAATACCTCAGGCAGATATAGTATTTGCACTTGATGCAATTCAGGATCCAGTATCATTATTCGAGCCAATTTATAATGATGGTGGGGATCCAATTTTTGTACTAGATCAGCTAAGTGACGAATCGGATAAAGATTCCACCTGGGTTGACAAGCTTTCGTTAAAAGAAGGTATGCATCAACTAAATGAACGAGAAAAAATGATAGTAAATAAACGATTTTTCCAAGGTAAAACACAAATGGAAGTTGCTGATGAAATAGGTATTTCACAAGCTCAAGTATCGCGTTTAGAAAAAGCAGCGATTAACCAAATGAATAAGCAGATGTTTGAATAAGACTTTTCCGTAAACTATGTTGCTCTAAGCTCTGTCATAATTGAAGTAAACTGCGAACTAGTGAAATTCATGCTTATGGTAATAGCGATGTTGATTTCCGCTGCGGGCAAGGCTAGTGATGTAACATTTCGAGCGTACTGGAAAGATTGCATGCAGGAAGTAGCTAGCGGACACACGATCCCTTATTTGAATAATATAAGGGTAAATGCGATTGTTATCGGACTCAGGATTTCTTATTTGAATAAAAACAGGTGAAAATCATGTTTTTTAGCTGAATAAGGCATCGTGTGTCCGATAATCCTCGAAATAAAGGTAAATAAGGTAAATAAGGAATCCTCAGTCCGATACCAAGCAGCGTCCCTTGACGTACTATAGCTAGCCCCCTGCTTAGTTCGCAGTTTACATATTTTGTACCACAATCCAATATAAATAAAAAATATAGACAGTAGTAACAGCAATAGAAATACGAAAATGATGAGAGAACAGGTATCACTTGATATCTGTTCTTTTTTGTTATGGATTATTTTTTTGCGAATCTCCGCATATAGTCTAATAAGGTGGTGGTAGAATGATTAAGCTATCAGAATTACAAATGAAGGAAATTATTGTCATTGAAAATGGTACGCGTTTGGGACATATTACTGACTTGGAAATTGATCCGGTACGAGGAAGGATTCTTGCTTTAATCGTTCATATTAAAGAGGGGAAAAGTGGTATGTTCGCGAAATCAGGTGAAATGATTATCAGCTGGCAGCAAATTACTACGATCGGGGCAGATGTAATACTTGTTCGTTTAAAGGATACTCCACTTCTGATTAGTAGTGACACAACTATCGATTAATACTCTTTCAAAATGTGATAAAATGAGACAAAAATATTTATGGAGGTATTATTGGTGGAAGTATTTGAACGGGAAAATGAATCATTTTTTATATTACAAAAATGGAATAAGATAGAGCCTTCGTTAAAGGTTGGTTTTACTACGAAACAAGGTGGAGTGAGTAAAGCTCCCTTTACATCGTTAAATTTAGGGCTACATGTATCAGATAATAAACAACATGTACTCGAAAACCGAAAGCTTCTTGCTGATAAAATTGGCATACAGATGGATAATTGGGTCTGTGGCGAACAGGTTCACGGTACGTATGTTCAAGTAGTTGATTCTACTGTCAAAGGTGAAGGGGCTTTTAACTATGAGGATTCCCTTTCTGGTGTTGATGGACTTGTTACGAATGAAAAAGGTATTTTGTGTACAGCATTCTTCGCAGATTGCGTGCCGTTATTCTTTTTCGATCCAAAAACGAATCTAATTGGAATAGCTCATGCTGGATGGAAAGGTACAGTTAATGGAATTGGGAAAAAGATGGTTGAAAAATTAACCACATTAGGGGCAAATATTGATTCACTTCTAGTTGCAATTGGTCCATGCATCTCTAAAGATGCATACGAGGTAGATAACCATGTAATTAAAAATTTGACCCAGGATCAGAAGTTGCGTTCCACTGAGGAACGTAAAAATAATCACTATTTATTAGATTTGAAGCAGCTAAATGTGGAAATCCTTTTACAAAGTGGTGTTTTACGTCGTAATATAGATATAACAAATTACTGCACGTTTCACGATGAGGATTTCTTTTTCTCACATCGACGTGATCACGGTAAAACTGGTAGAATGCTTGGTTTCATTGGCTTTCAACCGTGATTGGCTTTGAAAGGGGACGTTACTACATTGTTAGTAAAAGACAATTTAAAACAAATTCAATCTACTATACATATGGCATGCGAAAAAGCTAATCGTAGCCCAGAGGAAATTACCATAATCGGGGTGACGAAATATGTTACAATAGAACGAACAGAAGAAACTATACAGGCTGGAATTGAAAATCTTGGTGAAAATCGTTTGGAAGGGTTCCGAAAAAAATACGAGCATTTTAATGATCGGGCGAAATGGCACTTTATTGGAACGTTGCAATCGCGAAAAGTTAAAGACGTCATTGATAAGGTGAACTACATCCATTCGTTGGACCGTATTTCTCTTGCAAAAGAAATAGACAAGCGTGCGGTAGAGCCAGTTGATTGTTTTATTCAAGTGAATGTATCTGAGGAAGAATCAAAACACGGTCTCGCAATTGATGAAGTGGATGCTTTTGTTGAAGCTATTTCCAAGTATCCCAATGTACGTGTTGTCGGATTAATGACAATGGCACCACATACTGATAATCCCGAAGTTTTGCGTGAGACGTTTCGTTTACTTCGTAAAAAGAGGGATCAAATAGTTGATAGACAGTTGACCTATGCACCATGTACCTATTTATCAATGGGAATGAGCAATGATTTTGAAATTGCTGTCGAAGAAGGGGCTACTCATATACGCATTGGTTCAAGTTTAGTTGGATCAAATACTAGTGAGGTGTAATCATGAGTTTAAAAAACAAGATTAAGACATTTTTTACGATGGATGACGAATATGAATATGTGGAAGAGTATGAACAGGAAACAGAACCTACTTCAAGGTCCGAGCAAAAACAATCCAGACAAAATGTTGTAAACTTAAAAAGTATGCAGCAGTCAGCGTCTAAGGTTGTTCTGAGTGAACCTAGATCTTACGGGGAAGCACAGGAAATTGCCGATAACCTTGTAAATAGACGGGCAGTCGTCATTAATTTGCAACGGGTTGAACGTGGGCAGGCAAAACGGATTGTGGATTTTTTAAGCGGGACTGTTTATGCCATTAATGGTGACATACAAAAGCTTGGTGCTGATACTTTTTTATGTACACCTGACAATGTGAATGTATCTGGTACAATAACCGATACATTGTTTGAAGATGACGAATTCGAAAAAGGATGGTAGCACTTAATGAACACACTGTATACGATAATTTATTATGCTTTGGAACTATATAGTTTTGCAATTATCATTTATATCTTCATGTCTTGGTTTCCTGGTTCTCGCGATACGGCTATAGGAAATTTTTTAACGAGTATATGTGAACCGTTTTTAGAACCATTTCGAAAAATCATTCCACCACTTGGTATGATTGATTTATCTCCAATTGTAGCTATTTTGGTGTTATATTTGGCTAGAGGATATGGGTTACCTGTATTTTTTAATATGCTGGCAGGTCTATTTTAAGTAATGGATATCTATCAGCACTTTAGAAAGGAAGAACACCCGTTCATTGACCGGGTTTTTTCGTGGAAAGAGCAAGTTGAGAGATCCTATCAACCAATTTTGACAGATTTTCTTGATCCGAGGGAACAACAGATAGTGGAAATGTTAGTGGACACGAATGAAAGTGAATTACAGGCAAAATTATTTGGTGGTGGAAATTTCACTGAACGAAAACGTGCAATCATTGCCCCGTATTATGAAGAAATAAAGCTCGAAGACTTTGGTATTTGTTTGATGCAGACAAGCTACCATGAAAAATTTATTACGATTGGACATCGAGATGTAATGGGCTCTTTTTTATCGCTAGGAATTAAGCGAAAAAAGCTTGGTGATATTGTTGTTCAGAATGGCATGATTCAATTGATTGTTGCAGATGATATTGCTACTTACGTGCTAGCAAACTTAACTGCAATAAAAAAGGCTACGATTACATTTGAAATGAAGTCATTGAGTGAACTAAAAGAGAAAGAATACAACTGGATTGAAGATGATAGGCTCGTCTCATCAATGCGCTTAGACACGATTATAAAAGAAATTTATTCTATCTCTAGACAAAGTGCTGCAACTAGTATTAGTAAAAAACTAGTAAAGGTCAATTATCGGGTTGTCGAAGATCCTTCATTTACAGTCAGAGCAACTGATTTACTTTCTTTTAAGGGAAAGGGAAGAAGTAAGATTGTCAGTATGAATGGGAAATCCAAGAAAGATAAATGGAAAATTACGATTGCAAAGTTAAAATAGTTTCATCATTCATGCAGGATTTTAAGGAAAAGTGTCGAATCAAAAGTATAGGTATAGTATTCAATGTTATAGGTATATATTAAGCAGGGAGGTGGCCAATGTGCCATTAACACCATTAGATATTCACAATAAGGAGTTTACAAGAAGTTTTCGAGGTTATGATGAAGACGAAGTAAATGAATTTCTAGATCAAGTAATTAAGGATTACGAGATCGTAATTCGCGAGAAAAAAGATTTAAAAGAAAAAGTGGATCAATTGAATGAAAAGCTTGGACATTTTACCAATATTGAAACGACATTAAATAAGTCTATTTTGATTGCGCAAGAAACAGCAGAAGAAGTAAGAGGAAATGCTACGAAAGAATCGAAATTAATCATTAAAGAAGCAGAGAAAAATGCCGATCGGATCATTAATGAAGCATTAAACAAATCTCGCCGAATTGCGATGGAAGTAGAAGAACTAAAGAAACAAGGGAAAGTTTTCCGCACAAGACTTAAAATGCTTGTTGAAGCACAGCTCGAAATGATTGATACAAATGACTGGGATCATTTATTTGATGTCGATCTTGGGGATGAAGATGTTGAAATAGGGGAAGAACTAGAATTAGCAGAAAAATAATTCTTAAGTCTTGACGTTTATTGCAATTTTACATAATATAATACAATAAACTTGTTTTTTATATGATATATACATGGACGGAGACAGTATAATTGTCTATCTGGTTTTAGCGAGCTGGGAATGGTGAAAGCCTAGTACAGAAGATAGTTAGAAGATCACTCCTGAGTATCCAATCGATTCGTTCGCGAGGAGAATTGGACGTTTCGTTCACGTTACGAACTTCGAGTGAATTTAAATGAATGCTATTTAAATTTATAAGGGTGGTACCGCGAGTCTTCTCGTCCCTTTCTGGGATGCAGAGGGCTTTTTTGTGTTATAGGCTATTTCTAAATGATAGATGTCTTTGGCGAAAAGGATAAATGTTGCGAACTAAACACGATGTGATGACTAGGCACTCTTTGGTAACGGACACAGAAGCCCTTATTTTTACTTTCCACGCCTTTTTTGTGGGGTAAGCGGACTCAGGATGCCTTATTAAGGTAAAAACAGGTTAAAATCAGGCTTTTTGTACTCAATAAGGTATCCTGTGTCCGCGAACGACCACATTTACCCTAATTTTGTGCAAATAAGGTATCTGGTGTCCGCTAATTTTAGTTTTTCTACTAGTAGTTTTCTTATTTTCATTAATAAGTGGATGTTTTTCAACGTATCCGTAAAGTGCGAACTAGTCACAATTCCAATTATCTGATAACAGCAACGTTGATTTCCGCTGCGGACAGTCGCTTTCCGCGGGCGGCTGGTGAGCCTCCTCATGCTTTCGCACTCCGGGGTCTCACCTAGACCTATTAATCCCGCAGGAGTCGACTGCCCACAGCGAAGATCAACTGGCTTACTAATGGCTAATTATTATGCATTATTGATAATCAAACAAAAAATAAATAGGAATAATGCACAGATTTAGCGGAGGAAAAACACGAAGACTCCTTTGGGAAAGCGCAGTGTTTTTCCGTAGCGATAGCCAGTTATTATAAATTTTCACTAGTTCGCTATTTACATCAACTGTCTAATTGATTAATATGATTGTTTATTTAATTTTAGAGAAAAGTAACAAGGAGGAAATAAAATGGATTATAAAGACACATTATTGATGCCAAAAACAGATTTCCCGATGCGAGGTAATTTACCAAATAAAGAACCACTTCGCCAACAAGAATGGGTAGAAAATAATATTTATGAAAAAGGTCAAGAACGTACGAAAGGTCGTCCGCTGTTTATTTTACATGATGGCCCTCCATATGCGAATGGTGACCTGCATATTGGGCACGCTTTGAACAAAATTCTAAAAGATTTTATTACACGTTATAAGTCCATGACTGGATATCATGCACCGTACGTTCCTGGTTGGGACACACACGGGCTACCAATTGAAACAGCGTTAACAAAGAAGAAAAAGGTAAAACGTAAAGAATTAAGTGTCGCTGAATTCAGACAAAAATGTGCGGATTATGCAATGGAACAAATTGATAATCAACGCACTCAGTTTAAACAACTTGGGGTTCGTGGTGATTGGGATAATCCGTACATTACGTTAACAAAGGACTATGAATCAGCACAAATTCGTGTATTTGGAGAAATGGCGAAGAAGGGCTATATTTACAAAGGATTAAAACCAGTTTATTGGTCACCTTCTTCCGAATCAGCGCTTGCGGAGGCAGAAATTGAATACCAAGACAAACGCTCGCCGTCGATCTACGTAGGATTTGAGGTTACGGATGGAAAAGCCCTTTTAGATGGTGGTGAAAAGTTCATTATCTGGACAACTACACCATGGACAATTCCTGCTAACCTTGGTATTAGTTTACATCCTAAATTTGATTACGTTGTTGTCCAAGTTAATGATGAGAAGTACGTTATTGCAGAGGAACTACTAGAAGCAGTTTCAACTGAACTAGAATGGGAAAATCCAAAAGTTGTTAAAACGTTTAAAGGTCAAGAAGCGGATAACATCGTAACGAAGCACCCATTCTATGATCGTGAATCAATCATTATGTTAGGAGACCATGTAACAACGGAAGCTGGTACTGGATGTGTTCATACCGCGCCAGGCCATGGTGAAGATGACTTTTATGTTGCGAAAAGATACGGGCTGGAAGCACTATGTCCGGTGGATGACAAAGGTGTATTTACGAATGAAGCACCTGGTTTTGAGGGATTATTTTATGATGAAGCAAACAAACCAATTACGGAAAAATTAGAAGAGGTTGGTGCGTTACTCAAGTTAACCTTTATTACACATTCGTATCCACATGACTGGCGTACGAAAAAACCAACAATTTTCCGCGCGACTTCACAATGGTTTGCATCAATTAAAGATTTTCGTCAGGATATCTTGGATGAAATTAAGCGAATTAATTGGTATCCAAACTGGGGTGAAACACGACTTCATAACATGGTGAGAGACCGAGAGGATTGGTGTATTTCCCGTCAACGTGCTTGGGGTGTACCGATTCCAGTATTTTATGCGGAGGATCAAACCCCAATTATTACAGAAGAAACGATTGCACATATTTCAAACTTATTTGCTGAACATGGTTCGAATGTTTGGTTCGAACGAGAAGCTAAGGATCTCTTGCCTGAAGGATTTACGTCTGAGCATAGCCCAAATGGAACGTTTACAAAAGAAACGGACATTATGGATGTGTGGTTTGACTCAGGTTCGTCACATGAGGCTGTACTGATGGGCCGTGAGGATCACAAGCGCCCAGCAGACGTATATTTAGAGGGGAGTGACCAATATCGTGGTTGGTTTAATTCGTCATTATCTACGTCTGTTGCAGTGACTGGAAAAGCACCATACGAAAATATCATCAGTCATGGCTTTGTGTTAGATGGAAATGGACGTAAAATGAGTAAATCACTTGGAAACATTATGAGTCCAGCAAAGGTACAAAAACAGCTTGGTGCGGATATTCTCAGACTTTGGGTATCTTCAGTTGACTATCAAGCAGATGTACGTATCTCCCAAGATATTTTAAAACAAGTATCTGAAGCATATCGTAAAATTAGGAACACATTCCGATTTATGCTAGCGAACCTTGCTGACTTTAATCCTGCAACAGATAGAATCGATGTGAATGACTTACAGGAAGTAGATCGTTATATGCTTCACCGTTTACAGAACCTTATTAAGAGTGTTCGGTCCGGCTATGACAAATATGAGTTCTCAACGATCTACTCGCAAATTCATAATTTCTGTGCAGTAGATTTAAGCTCATTCTATCTTGACTTTGCAAAGGATATTTTATATATCGAGGCAGCGGATAATGAACGACGTCGTAGCATCCAAACGGTATACTATGATATTTTAACAACACTTGTTCAATTGCTGACACCGATCATTCCACACACTGCTGAAGAAGTTTGGGAATATATTCCTGGTACAGAAGTGGAAAGCGTTCAGTTAACGGATATTCCTGAGCCTGAAGCAATCTTTGATACAGATGAAGTATTAGATAAGTGGAATCACTTTATGCAGGTTCGTGATGATGTATTAAAGGCATTGGAAGAAGCGCGTAATGAAAAAGTAATTGGTAAATCGCTAGAGGCGAAATTAACAATTGTGCCTAGGGATGAAAAAACAAAAGATGTATTAGCGGGGATTCCACTCGTACACCAGCTACTAATTGTTTCGGATGCTGATGTAGTGAACGAAGCAACTGGAACAAAAGAATACCGCCATGTGGATATTAAAGTAGAAAAACATCCGGGTGAAAAATGTGAACGTTGCTGGATTGCCTCAGAAACTGTTGGCGAGGATGCAGAACATCCTGAATTATGTACACGTTGCGCAGAAATTGTGAAAGAAAATTATTCTGCATAGTCGAAAGCACATGTGCTAGTATAAAATAACACTCAGATTTGATCTGGGTGTTATTTATTTTCTAACGATTAATGATGCTCAGTAATTTTGTATACAATTGCAAGATATTCGGACAAAATAGGAACAACTTATCGAAGGCAGAGGAAGGTTTAATGTGTTATTATTAGAAAAGATATTTGATGAATCGGGGGAAAGTTAATGTACGTGTATTACATAATCGCAGCAATTATCATTGCGCTTGATCAGTTTACCAAATGGATCGTTGTTAAAAACATGGAACTGTATGAACAGATTATCATTATTGAAGGGTTCTTTTCCTTCACTTCACACCGAAATAAAGGTGCTGCCTGGGGGATTTTACAGGGCAAGATGATCTTTTTTTACATCGTAACGACCATCGTGGTCATCGGTGTCATTTATTATATGCAAAAATATGCAAAGGACAGTAAGTTGCTCGCTGTTTCATTAAGTTTTGTACTAGGTGGAGCAATCGGAAACTTTATCGATCGCCTTTTCCGTGGTGAGGTAGTCGATTTCTTAGATTTCATTATTTTCGGCTATGACTTTCCAATTTTCAATGTGGCAGATTCATCACTGGTAGTTGGTGTTGGACTCGTCTTAATTGCTACCTACCGTGACGAGAAGAAAAAGAAAGGAACCAAAAGCGCATGACAGTAAATCAATTTGAGGTAAAAGCTGAACAAAACAAGACAAGAATTGATAAGCTCTTAGCTGAACAAAACTCGGACAAATCAAGGTCCCAAGTTCAGACATGGATAGAGGAAGGCTTTGTCACCGTCAATGAAGAAAAAGTGAAAGCAAACTATAAATGCCAAATAGGGGATGTAGTAGAGTGGTCTGTTCCTGAACCAAAACCTTTAGAAGTGGAAGCTGAAAATATTCCACTCGACATTGTTTATGAAGATGCAGATGTAGTCGTTGTAAATAAATCTAAAGGAATGGTTGTCCATCCATCAGCTGGACATGCTGGGGGAACACTCGTTAATGCTTTACTTTACCATTGTGGCGATCTCTCCGGAATAAATGGCATTGAACGTCCGGGGATTGTTCATCGAATTGATAAAGATACAAGTGGACTACTCGTTGTTGCAAAAAATGACCAAGCACATGCTAGTCTGGCTGACCAATTATCGAGTAAATCAGTTGAAAGAAGATATGAGGCCATTGTTCATGGAGTAATAGAACATGAAACTGGCATGATCGATGCGCCTATTGGTCGTGATCCAAAAGATCGCCAAAGAATGGGAATCGTTGAAAACGGTAAAGGTGCAATTACCCATTTCAGTGTATTGAACCGTTATACAGATTACACCCACGTAGAGTGCAGGTTAGAAACAGGGCGTACACATCAAATTCGTGTTCATTTCCGTTATATTGGCTTTCCATTAGTAGGGGATCCAAAGTATGGACCACGAAAAACGTTAGATGTAGCGGGACAGGCATTACATGCTAAGTCATTAGGCTTTAACCATCCTAGAACGAATGAATGGATGTCCTTTGAAGTGGACGCACCGAAAGTTTTTAATGATGTTCTCGGATATATTAAACAGCGATAGAGTTAGGTTAGAACACCATTTCAGGAATTTTCCTGAGTGGTGTTTTTATTTTGCATTGATACAAAAGTATAAGTTTTATGGATATCAGTATAAGGGCAACTAAGGCTTTCGCCATGAAAGCTTGGCGATAAGCCAATTATTCTAAGAAATTATTCGAAATGAGCTATAGTAACATGGATGACCATAATTACGCTTAATGAGAATAGAGAATCTAACAAAGAAATTTTAGAAGAGGCATACGGTGTTATTAGAGTAATTGGAATAAGCATTAATATAGGTGTAATTTGTTATAGAAGTAATTTAGAAATCTATTGACACAATAACAAGAGTTTGTCATAATAAAACAAATGAATAGAACCTTTAATGTTAGTCCCGTGAGGCTAAAAAGGAATCGGATCAGTTGTACTTGTAGAAAGTATATCCAAATCCCTTTTTTCCTCATGGAGAAAAGGGATTTTTTGGTAGGTAAGAAAGTATAAATCCTTTCTTATCGCATAAGTGCAACTAAGGATTTCTCCATAAAGGCTTGGTGATAAGCCAAGTTTTCTAACATTCGACAGGAAAAATTACAGCAATAAGTCCAGTTATTTAAGGTGGTGAAATAGCATGCGAGAGAAGACAGTTGTTTTAGACCAGCCGGCAATTAACCGAGCGTTAACTCGAATTGCGCATGAGATTGTGGAAAAAAATAAAGGTGGAGAAAATATTGTTCTCATCGGCATCAAAACCCGAGGAATTCCAATTACAAAACGTCTCCAAGATAAAATCAAACAGATAGAGAATATCACGGTACCGGTAGGAGAATTAGATATAACCCTTTACCGGGATGATTTAGAGAAAAATACAGCTAGTAATGAACCAGAACTAAAAGACACGAACATCGACGTAGATGTAACGAATAAAAATGTTATTTTGGTTGATGATGTACTTTTCACTGGTAGAACCGTACGCGCTGCGATGGATGCGGTGATGGATATTGGTAGACCTTCACTTATTCAACTAGCCGTGTTAATCGACCGTGGCCATCGCGAACTACCAATTCGCGCTGACTATGTTGGCAAAAATATACCAACATCCGATAAGGAAGTAATTGTTGTACAGTTAGACGAAACTGATCAAACAGAACAAGTAAGTATTTATGAAAAATAGAATATCGAAACCTTTAACTAAATCCAGAGAGATTTAAAAGGTTGTCAATGTTGCGTGTGACAAACCACACGTATACCTCTTTGCGACCTTTTGCAAAGAGGTTTTTTATTGGCAGTTAAGAAATTATTACTGCAAAAGTGCAACTAAGGCTTTCGTCATAAAGGCTTGGCGATAAGCCAAGTTTACTAAGAGAAGTTATTTTTAAAAGTTGTTTAGATAGGACTCAAAAGAATAAGGGAGGTTTAGCAATGAAACACTTCGTATCAACCAAACAACTAACAACAGAACAAATTTTAACCATCATCAGGCTTGCAGAAAGCTATCGTAAAGAACATCCAAAGCTAGACCAACAACTATTTGCAGCAAATCTATTTTATGAACCAAGTACACGAACAAAAGTTAGCTTTCTAGTAACAGAGAAAAAACTTGGAATGGAAGTACTAGATTTACAAATGGAAGCTTCGAGCGTGACTAAAGGGGAGTCATTATACGATACGGTAAGAACTTGTCAATCCATTGGTGCAAATCTAGCAGTTATCCGCCATCACGATGATATGTGGTACGAAGAATTGATTGATCGCCTCCCAATTCCAATTATCAATGCAGGAGCAGGAAAAGGAGAACATCCAACACAATGCATGTTGGATTTACTCACGATTTACCAAGAATTTGACCGTTTCGCCGGCTTGAACATTGTGATTGTAGGTGATATCAAGCATAGTCGGGTAGCAAGGTCAAACGCCTACGCGCTAAAAACTCTCGGCGCAAATGTATATTTTTCAGCAGCACCAGGATTTGAAGATACAACACTTGATTTTCCGTACATTTCAATCGATGAAGCTGTAAAAATGTGTGACGCACTCATGCTCCTACGAATTCAGCATGAACGACATGAGGGAGGAAATTATGAATCTACCTCTTTTCTTGAACAGTTCGGTCTAACAATAGAAAGAGAGAAAAAGATGCAGAATCATGCGATTATTTTACACCCGGCACCATTCAATCGAGGAGTAGAAATCGCAACCGAATTAGTAGAATGTGAGCGTTCGAGAATATTCAAGCAAATGAATAATGGTGTTTATATCCGAATGGCAATCATAATGACACTTTTAAAGGAATGGGGAATGTACAATGGCAATCTTACTTAAAAACGCGACACACTTAACCGAAGCTGGTGAAAACGTAACGACTGACGTACTAATTGAAAATGATCAAATTAAAAAAATGGCTCCGAACATGGATGAGCAGGTAGACAAAGTAATCGACTGTACAAATCAAATGATTTTTCCAGGGTTTATTGACGTACACATTCATTTGCGCGAGCCAGGTGGTGAGCATAAGGAAACGATAGAAACAGGTACGAAAGCAGCTGCTCGGGGAGGATATACAACGGTCTGCTCAATGCCGAATACAAATCCTGTTCCAGACGATGAAGAAACGGTTCAGGCATTATTCAATCGGATCAATGAAACGGCTACCGTACGTGTTTTACCATACGCGGCAATCACAAAAGGATTAAAAGGCGAGGAGTTAACCAACATCAAGAAAATCGCTGACATGGGCGTGTTTGCATTTACCGATGATGGTGTAGGCATCCAAACAGCTGATTTCATGCTTCGGGCGATGAAGGAAGCTGCCGCCGTTAATAAGCCAATTGTTGCACATTGTGAAGATAACTCGATTGTATATGGTGGTGTGGTTCATCACGGAGATGTTAGTGAACGAATGAATTTTCCGGGAATTCCATCACTAAGTGAATCGGTACAAATTGCTCGCGATGTGTTGCTTGCTGAGGCAGCTGGTGCACACTATCATGTTTGCCACGTAAGCACGAAAGAGTCTGTAAGAGTGATACGCGATGCGAAAAAAGCTGGAATTCATGTTACAGCAGAGGTTACACCACACCATTTATTGTTAGATGAAAGTGCCATTTCCGAAGATGATGCGAATTTGAAAATGAATCCGCCACTTAGAAGCAAAGAAGATCAAGCTGCTTTAATGGAAGGATTGCTCGATGGAACGATTGATTTTATTGCGACCGACCATGCACCACATGCAGAAGATGAAAAAGCACAAGGATTTTTAAAAGCGCCGTTTGGAATTGTTGGCTTGGAAACAGCATTTTCACTACTCTACACGCATCTTGTGAAAACAGAAAAAATAACGCTAAAGCAACTGGTTGATTGGTTGACAATTAAGCCTGCCGAAGTTTTTCAGCTTCCATACGGGAAACTGGAAGAAGGGGCGATTGCAGACATAACAGTTGTTGATCTTGAGAAGAATACGAAAATTAATAAGTACGACTTTCATTCAAAAGGTAAAAATACACCATTTCACGAATGGGATGTTACAAGTAAACCAGTGTTAACAATCGCAGAAGGAAAAATTGTATATCGTAGTTTGACAGGCAGTAAAACACCTACATCAAAGATATAGATTGTCTTAACCGCCGTAAAAGTTCGAGTGGTTCAACAAAAATAACCCCAGTGAATAAATTTTCACTGCACAAGGAGGATCTTCATGACTAAACGACAATTAATTTTAGAGGATGGAACAGTATTTATCGGAGAAGGATTTGGAAGTGACCGTAAACGATCTGGTGAGGTTGTATTTAACACTGGTATGACAGGCTATCAAGAAGTTATTACTGACCCATCGTACTGTGGACAAATCGTTACGATGACATATCCGCTAATTGGGAACTATGGAATAAACCGTGATGATTTTGAAACCGTTACACCGTTTATTCATGGATTTGTGGTGAAAGAACTATGTGATCATCCGTCAAATTTCCGGAGTGATGAAGACTTAAGTTCTTACCTTAAAGCAAATGACATTCCTGGAATATCTGGAGTCGATACACGAAAGCTTACGAAAATTATTCGAAAGCATGGAACAATGAAAGCTATGATTGCTGATGTAACGGAATCTACAGAAGAAATTCTGCATCAGTTGAACAATGAGACGATGATGACCGATCAAGTCAAGCATACATCAACAGTAAAGCCTTATGTCGTCCCTGGTCGTGGCCATCGCATCGTATTGGTAGATTTCGGAATGAAGCACGGCATTTTACGCGAGCTTACGAAGCGTCACTGCCACGTTACCGTTGTTCCATATAACTATTCTGCTGAAAATATTTTACGTTTGAAGCCTGACGGGATTATGCTGACAAACGGTCCTGGGGATCCAAAAGACGTTCCAGAAGCAATTGAAATGGTAAGCGAAGTAATTGGTAAAATCCCACTGTTTGGCATTTGCTTAGGCCATCAATTATTTGCACTAGCAAGTGGGGCAGATACAGTGAAAATGAAGTTTGGCCACCGTGGTGCAAATCATCCCGTAAAAGATTTAGAGCGTAATAAAACGTATTTAACTTCTCAAAATCACAGTTATGCGGTTCGAGCCGAATCATTAGAGAATACGGACCTTGTGCTTACGCAAATCGCATTAAACGATGACACGGTTGAAGGTATCAAACATAAAACATACCCAGCGTTTACGGTTCAGTATCATCCAGAGAGTTCACCTGGACCTGAGGATACGAATCATTTATTTGATCAATTTTTAACAATGATTGAACAAGTCCAAACAAAACAGGAGGAGAAGACATATGCCTAAAAATACAACTATTGAAAAAATCTTAGTTATTGGATCTGGACCAATTGTTATTGGTCAAGCAGCAGAGTTTGATTATTCGGGTACACAGGCATGTCAAGCGCTAAAAGAGGAAGGTTACCAAGTAATTTTAGCAAACTCCAACCCTGCAACGATCATGACTGATCACACTTTCGCAGATAAAGTATACATGGAGCCATTGTCTGTAGAATTTTTAACGAAAATTATTCGTAAAGAACAGCCAGATGCTATCCTACCAACACTTGGTGGACAAACAGGATTAAATATGGCGGTGGCACTTAATGAAACAGGAATATTAGAAGAATACAATGTAGAGTTATTAGGATCTTCACTTGATGCTATCCAAAACGCAGAAGATCGTGAATTATTCCGCTCGTTGATGCATGAACTAAATGAACCGGTTCCTGAGAGTCGAATTGTAAACACGGTTGATCAGGCGTTAGACTTTGCCGATGAAATTGGTTATCCGCTAATCGTCAGACCCGCTTATACGATGGGAGGAACTGGTGGTGGAATGTGTTACAACGAACTGGATCTGCGTGATATAACGCGTAACGGTCTATCGTTATCACCAGTAAGCCAATGCTTAATTGAACGAAACATTGCTGGATATAAAGAAATCGAATATGAGGTAATGCGCGATAAGAACGATCAAGCAATCGTGGTTTGTAACATGGAAAATGTGGACCCAGTAGGGATTCATACAGGTGACTCCATCGTTGTAGCACCATCTCAAACGTTGAGTGACCGTGAATACCAGCTATTACGTAATGCATCATTAAAAATCATACGTGCATTACAAATTGAAGGAGGCTGTAACGTTCAGCTAGCCCTAGATCCGAATAGTTTTAACTACTATGTCATTGAGGTTAACCCGCGCGTAAGTCGCTCATCTGCGCTTGCGTCAAAAGCAACAGGATACCCGATTGCAAAAGTTGCGGCCAAAATTGCAGTAGGGTTAACATTAGATGAAATCTTAAATCCAATCACAGGTAAGACGTATGCATGTTTTGAACCATCTTTGGATTATGTCGTGACAAAAATTCCACGCTTCCCATTTGATAAATTCATTACAGGGGACCGTAACTTAGGCACACAAATGAAAGCTACTGGTGAAATCATGTCAATCGGTAGAAATTTTGAAGAATCGTTACTAAAAGGTGTGCGTTCGATGGATATTGGAACGGAGGATTTGTGGTTAAAATCGCTTGAGGATCTTTCCATGGACGTATTAAAGCAACGACTAACGAAAGCTGATGATGAGCGTTTGTTTGTTTTAGCAGAAGTACTTCGCCGCGGTATGACAATTGATGAAATTTTTGACCTGACGAAAATTGATCGCTTCTATCTAGTAAAAATGAGCCGATTAATCGAATTAGAAAATGAACTACGTGAGCAAAATGGCAATCTAGAATTACTTGAAAAGGCTAAAAAACTTGGCTTCTCTGATGCACATATTGCACGAGTGTGGGACACATCGGTCTATGCGGTTTATGCACTACGGACGGATAACAATCTCGTACCAGTTTATAAAATGGTCGATACATGTGCAGCAGAATTTGCATCGGAAACACCGTACTTTTACAGCACGTACGAGGATGAAAATGAGTCCATTCAATCTGACCGAAAAAAGATTCTTGTGCTAGGCTCTGGACCGATCCGAATTGGTCAGGGTATCGAGTTTGATTACGCAACGGTTCACTCGGTGTTAGCGATAAAAGAAATGGGTTACGAAGCGATTATTATGAACAATAACCCAGAAACGGTCTCGACTGACTTTAGTATCTCTGACAAATTATATTTCGAACCACTCACGTTAGAAGATGTAATGCATGTGATTGACCTCGAAAAGCCAGAAGGTGTTATCGTACAGTTTGGTGGTCAAACCGCAATCAACCTAGCAGAAGGCTTACAACGTCGCGGGGTAGAAATTTTAGGAACGAATCTGGAAGCAATCGATAAAGCAGAGGACCGTGACAAGTTCGAGCAGCTGCTGAACGATTTAGATTTATTACGCCCGAAAGGAAAATCGGTATTACGTCTAGATCAAGCGTTAGCGGTAGCAAATGAAATTGGCTATCCAGTGTTAGTTCGACCATCATACGTAATCGGTGGTAGCCGGATGGAAATTGTTTATGACGATGAAGAGCTGAATGCATATTTAGCAAAATCAAATGGATCAGACGATAAACATCCGATTCTAATCGATAAATACATTACTGGAATTGAAGTAGAAGTCGACGCGATCAGTGATGGTGAAACAGTCATTATTCCTGGAATTATGGAGCACATTGAGCGTGCAGGAGTTCACTCGGGTGACTCGATTGCTGTGTACCCACCTCAACGGATAAGTGAGACAGTTAAACAAAAATGCTTGGATGCATCGATGAAAATTGCCCAGGAACTAAAAGTAAAAGGATTGATCAATATCCAGTTCATTGTACGTAAAGATGAAGTTTACGTACTAGAAGTAAATCCACGTGCAAGTAGAACCATTCCGTTTTTAAGTAAAATTACTGGCGTCACCATGGCAAATCTCGCAACACGATGCATTTTAGGCGAAACGCTAACGTCAATGGGATACACAACAGGAATTTTGCCAGAACAGGATAGTGTATCTGTTAAAGTTCCCGTGTTCTCATTTGAAAAATTACGCAGTGTCGATACAATCCTTGGACCAGAAATGAAGTCAACTGGGGAAGCGATTGGTCATGATAAGACGTTAGAAAAAGCATTGTATAAAGGTTTAATTGCCTCAGGTCTGAAAGTACCTCAAGAAGGTGCTGTGCTACTAACAGTGGCAGATAAAGATAAACAGGAAACAATCGAAATTGCGGATCGTTTCCATCAACTAGGTTTCCAATTATATGGAACAACTGGAACGGCAAAAGCAATGGAAGAACAAGGGATTCCAGTTACCGAGGTTGCGAAAATTGGAGCAGATGAACCAAATGTACTGTCAATCATCGAAAACGGCGATGTACAGTTCGTCGTGAACACATTGAATTCTGGTAAAAAACCTCGCTCTGACGGATTCATGATTCGCCGAGAAGCGGTAGAGCATGGTATCGCATGTTTAACAAGTCTTGATACCGCAAACGCAATTTTAAACGTAATTGATTCTACTACTTTCAGCGCTAAACCGATCACAGGTAAAAAGGTTGTAATGTCATGAAGCGAAAAGAAACATTAGAAATCGTAAACGCACATGAAATTGCTCATGAAACGACAGAAATGGTGTTGAAAAATACCTATATAAGTGCGAACGCTAAGCCAGGTCAATTTTTGCACATTGAAGTTGCCGGCTATACGTTAAGGCGACCGATTTCTATTGCGTCGATTGACCCGGTAAGTGAAACAGTTACGGTTTTATTTAAGCAACTAGGCGAAGGTACGAAAGCATTGGCGAAATATCAGGCTGGGATGGAAATTAACGCACTCGGACCTAGTGGGAATGGTTTTCCTGCAGTAGATTCATCTGATAAAACCGTTCTATTAATCGGTGGGGGGATCGGTATTCCCCCGTTGTATTGCCTAGGTAAAAAGCTTGTAGAAGAAGGAGTGCGGACTATTTCCGTACTCGGTTTTCAAAACAAGGCGAGTGTTTTTTACGAGGAAGCCTTTAATGAACTAGGCGAAACATACATTACAACAAACGATGGAAGCTATGGTCAAGAAGGCTTTGTAACCGATGTTGAAGAAATTGGCGATTTTGACTGCTATTACTCTTGTGGACCTCTGCCAATGCTACAAGCAGTAACGAAGAAATTTAACGACCAAAAAGGCTACATTTCACTTGAGGAACGAATGGGTTGTGGCGTTGGTGCATGTTTTGCATGTGTCATTCCAACCGATGACACAAGTGGTTACAAGAAAATTTGTAGTGATGGACCTGTATTTGATGCAAACGAGGTGAGTCTATGAGCGATTTAGCAGTGAATTTACCTGGGTTGAAATTGAAAAATCCAATAATGCCAGCATCAGGATGTTTTGGGTTTGGTCGCGAATATAGTGAATTTTACGATCTACAAAAGCTTGGTGCCGTTATTATGAAAGCTGCTACAGGAACAATCCGATTCGGTAACCAAACACCGCGTGTCGCGGAAACAGCTGCGGGTATGTTAAATGCAATCGGTTTACAAAATCCTGGTGTGGAGAAAATTATCGAGACCGAAGTGCCTTTTCTAGCAAAATACGATATTCCGATCATTGCGAATGTAGCAGGTAGTACGATTGAAGAATATGAAAAGGTTGCAGCAGCATTTAATCATACCAATTCGGTCAACGCACTAGAACTGAATATTTCGTGCCCGAACGTAAAAGAGGGCGGCATTCAATTTGGGACAGATCCCGAGATGGCTGCCAACGTAACACGAATTGTAAAAAAAGCTAGTAATCTCCCAGTCTACGTCAAGCTATCGCCAAACGTTTCCGACATCGTTGCGATGGCAAAGGCAGTAGAAGAAGCGGGAGCAGACGGACTATCCATGATTAACACCTTGTCTGGTATGCAAATCCATTTACCGAGCCGAAAACCGACCCTTGCCAACAAAACCGGTGGGTTATCAGGACCTGCAATTAAACCGGTTGCGATTCGGATGATTTATGAAGTGAAAAAGCACGTTTCGATTCCGATTATCGGTATGGGCGGTGTTTCCACTGTCGATGACGTAATCGAATTTCTACTTGCCGGTGCAAGTGCAGTTGCAGTAGGAACTGCGAATTTCCAGAATCCATCTATTTGTCCAGAACTAATCGAGGCATTACCTGAAGCACTTGCAAAATATGGCTTCACATCAGTAGTAGATGCAATCGGAAAGGGGCATGAAGCATGATTGGAAAAGCATATCTATCATTAGATTTTCCTAGATGGGAAGAGGCAAAAGGCTTTATTGATGCGCATGATTTACAAGGAGTACCAGTTAAAGTAGGAATGGAATTATTTTACCGAGAAGGTCCAAAGGTAATTGAAAGATTGAAAGATAATGGGCATACTATTTTTCTAGATTTGAAATTACATGATATTCCTACAACTGTTATGAAAGCGATGAAAAATATCGCTAAGCTTGAAGTGGACATGGTCAATGTTCATGCATTAGGTGGAAGTGAAATGATCAACCGAGCAAAAGAGGCGTTGATTACGTCTGCGGCAACTGATCATGAAACAAAGCTTATTGCAGTAACGATGCTGACTTCAATGGATGATAAAGCGATGAATCAAGAACTTAGACTACCAGGAAAACTACATGATAATGTACTGCATTTTGCTGAACTTGCCAATCAAAATGGAGCGGATGGCGTTGTTTGTTCTGTCCATGAAGCAAAAGGAATTAAAGATATTTGTGGTGCAGACTTCTTAACCGTAACACCCGGGATTCGATTAGATAATGCAGCAGTAAACGATCAGAAACGGATTGCCACACCAGCATTTGCACGAAAAAATGGTTCGGATATTTTGGTGCTTGGACGAACAGTAACGCAAGCCGCAAACCCGAAAGAAGCTTATTCAAAAGTTATGGAGGAGTGGGGACATGGGATTAAGTCATGAAATAGCAAACGATCTACTAGAAATTAAGGCAATCCAAATTAGACCAGACAATTACTTTACATGGACATCTGGATTGAAGTCACCTATCTATTGTGATAATCGATTGACAATGTCGTATCCAGCGATTCGTAAAAAGATTGCAAAAGGATTTGTGGAGTTAATTGAAAATATGGAAGTGAAGCCTGACGTTATTGCAGGGTGTGCGACAGCTGGAATACCGCATGCAGCATGGGTTGCTGATGAACTGAATTTACCGATGGTTTACGTACGATCAAAACCAAAAGGACATGGGAAGGGCAACCAAATCGAAGGACATATTGAAGAAGGGCAGAAAGTAGTAGTTATTGAAGATTTAATTTCAACAGGTGGTTCTTCTATTGAAGCAGCACAGGCACTTCAAAAAGAAGGCGCAGATATTCTTAGTGTATTAGCAATTTTTACGTATGGCTTAGAGAAGTCTGTTGAGAAATTTGCAGAAGCGAAATTATCTTTTAATACGATCTCCAACTATGAAGAATTACTTCGTATCCTTGCTGAAGATGGAACGATAACTGCTGGGGAAAGAGAAAAATTACAGGCGTGGCGGAATGAACTATAGTTTGTAAGATTACCTAGGATTATATCGCGCAATAACTTTACAACATCGCACAACGAACCGTTAGTTTTGAGTGAAAAGTGGTTCGTTGCGCGATGTTATTTTTCTAATGCACGATTAATAGTATATATCACGCGGAATACCGGTTCTATTAGGCTCTCTTATTTATTTATAAAAGTTGAATGTTTAGTTTATCGGCAATCAACTTTCGGTATCGATCAAATTCATGTGTACCTTTGAAATTGGATAACATTCCTTTAATAATAAATGTTTGAGGCTTTTGTTTCTTAACTTCCTTTATTAAGAAGTCTACCGCGCCTTGAAGTTCTTCAGCTTTTTCTTTTTCAATTGATAAGTCAGTTAAAATTTGTTGCATTTCAGAGAGATAAGCAGCAACCTCTTCTTTCATTTTTTCTTGAAAAGCGTCCGTCGTTGAGAAGACCGGACCAAACATTTGTTTAGTAAGAATCGGTGTATCATTTTCTTCCAAAATTCCCCGAACGAAATCATCAAGTCTTCTTAAAATGTAGGATGACAACCGTGGTAAATCGATCTCGACATCATTCGTAATTAATAGTTGAATAAATGAGCTTTTAATCCCGTCTAGAAGAACGGCTGCGTCAATGATATAGGGTTTGATTTGGTCTCCATAGATTTGGATCATGTTATTTTCATACCACTGGTGGACTTCGATTTTCATTGTTGTGAGAAATTCATCCAATTCTTTGTTTAATGAAAGTGCTTGTTCTCTTAACTGCATAATAATAAATTCCTTATGTGTAAGCAATTCCTCGAATTCCACTTGAATTTGCTTAATAAATTTTTCCTTTGGTTCCAAATCCTCATTTTCCACTTTCATTACTTTTTCGCGCATTTTACTGTAATAATAGCGGAAAATTTCGACCATCAATTCGTCCTTTGATAGAAAATAAGAGTAAACAGACCCTTTAGAAACACCGCTTTTATCGGCAATTTCTTGGATGGACGTGGAATAAAATCCCTGTTTCGCAAACAAGCCGATTGCATTTTCAATGATGGTTTTCTTTTTTTGATTCACATGGCACACATCCCTTTTATCAATCTGACCAATCAGTCAATCGCGGAAGAAATATCTCAACTCAACTTTCATTTATCTCTTTAATTGAATCGCTAATTATATACTTTTCATCTAATTATGTACGTGTTGGCTTCTTCTTTCAACTCATTCGTTTGCTAGCCAGAATACAATTATTATAGGTGTAATAAATTTTAGGTTCAAGCCTTGTTCTAACGTCGGAAAGTATAAGTTATGGTAGACCTTATAAGAAAAACTTCGGCACTCGCTATTAAGGACGAGGCGAATACCGAGTTTTTCTAAAAAATTAATCCATTTTTTAAAGATTTGAGTTAAGAACATTTTGTGACAACCTGATTAATAGCGTTGCATATAAATGACCAGTCAGTTATATTATATATTGTAATGACCAGTCAGTCAAAACTGGGTAAAAGGGAGTGGAACAGTTTTTGAATAAGATTATTAATTTTGCATTAAAAAATAAGTTCGCGGTTTGGTTATTAACCTTGATCGTGATGGTAGCGGGATTGTACTCAGGATTAAATATGAAACTCGAAACGATTCCAAATATTAGTACGCCTATTGTTTCAGTAACTACAGTATATCCAGGGGCACCTCCTGAAGAGGTTTCTGAGGAAGTTACCGAACCAATTCAACAGCGAGTTCAAAATTTACCTGGTGTGGATATTGTGAGTTCATCTTCATTTCAAAATGCATCCTCTATCCAAATCCAATATAATTTTGACAAAAATATGGATGAAGCTGAGGAAGAAGTGAAAGAAGCTTTATCCAACGTGGAATTGCCCACTGGTGTTAATAGCCCGGACATTTCACGCTTGAGCATCAATGCTTTTCCAATTATGTCATTAAGTATTACGGATAACAATATATCACTTGAACAACTAACGGAAACGGTTGAAGAAAATGTTGTCCCCGCAATTGAGGGGCTTGAAGGTGTTTCCTCTGTCGAAATCGCCGGTCAACGGGTAGAAGAAGTCCAGTTAACATTTAATGAAGAAAAAATGAAAGAGTACGGGTTAACGGAAGAAAATGTAAAAAATATCATAAAAGGTTCCGATGTTTCTTTACCGCTCGGTCTTTATCAGTTTGATCAACAAGAAAAAACAGTTGTTATCGACGGGAATATTACCTCACTTGAAGATTTGAAGAATTTAGCGATACCTGTTACTCCACAGGTAACAGAAGGACAAGGTGGAGCTGGACCACCAGCAACACAGCCAAATGAGGGAGCGACTTCTGCACCACAAGGTTTACCAACAGTCGAGCTTCGTGAAATCGCAACAATTGAACTAGTTGGGGAAGCAGAATCGATCTCTAGGACAAATGGGCAACAATCGATTGGCCTGCAAATTGTAAAGGCAGCGGATGCTAATACTGTCGATGTTGTGAATCGCGTCAAAGAGGAAATTAAAAACCTGGAAGATGAATATAACGGTATGAACGCCGTACCAATTTTTGATCAAGGTGAACCGATAGAAGAGTCAGTCAAAACAATGCTAAGCAAAGCGTTGTTTGGTGCACTGTTTGCGGTTGTAATTATCATGTTGTTCTTGAGAAATATCCGCACAACGGTGATATCAGTTATATCCATTCCTTTATCATTACTTATTGCAGTTTTATTACTGCATCAAATGGATATTACGCTTAATGTTATGACGCTCGGAGCAATGACCGTTGCAATTGGACGTGTTATTGATGACTCGATTGTCGTAATTGAAAATATCTACAGAAGAATGTCTCTTTCTGGTGAGAAGCTAAAGGGCGCTAAATTAATTCGTGAAGCAACAAGAGAAATGTTTGTACCTATTATGTCTTCTACAATTGTTACCATAGCAGTATTTTTACCGCTTGGAACAGTTCAAGGCCCAGTAGGCGAACTTTTCTTGCCGTTTGCATTAACCGTTGTATTTGCACTGTTGGCGTCGCTATTAGTAGCAATTACAATCGTACCGATGCTTGCGCATTCGATGTTTAAAAAAGGATTAAAAAATGTAAAAACGCATGAAGACAAACCAGGAAAATTGGCAGGATTTTATAAACGAATTTTGAACTGGTCATTGGATTATAAGTTCATTACATTCGGTTTTGCGGTTTTACTTTTAGTGGGAAGCTTTTTCCTAGTTCCAAAAATAGGTGTTAGCTTCTTGCCGCAAGATGAACAAAAAATGGTGATTGCCACTTACAATCCTGAACCTGGCCAGACCAAACAGGAAGTAAAAGATATCGCTCTTGAAGCAGAAAATTATTTTATTGACCGTGAAGGCGTGTCCACTATCCAATATTCGGTTGGTGGGGGCAACCCAATGAGTCCAGGAAGTTCAAACCAGGCATTATTCTTTGTAGAATACGAGGATGACTATGCGGAATTTGAAGGTGAACAAACCGAGGTTATCGAAGATCTTAAAGCTATGACAAAACAAGGCGAATGGGGAACGATGAATATTGCTCCTACAGGAGGAAGTGGCCTTGAGCTCTTTGTCTACAGCGATAGTCAAGAGGATCTCGACAAGTCAGTTGAAAAAATACTCGGACTTATGAAAGAAGACAAGACGTATAAAAACATCGATTCTAGTATTTCCGAATCGTATGATCAATTTACACTAGCTGTAAATCAATCGAAACTGAGCCAATACGGATTAACTGCTGGACAACTAGGAATGGAGTTAAGCACACTCGGTGATCAGCCTGTTCTTACAACCATTCAAAAAGATGGAGAAGAAGTCAATGTTTACATTCATGTTGAAAAAGAACAGTACGAAAATATTGGAGATTTAACAGACACCCCGATTTCTTCTCCTCTCGGTGTATCAGTTGAAGTCGCCGATGTTGCAGAAGTAAAAGAAGGGGAGTCTCCTGACACAATTACAAGTCGTAACGGCCAACCGTATGCATCTATTTCTGCCGAGGTAACGACAGATGATGTCGCAGCTGCATCTGCAGACTTGGAATCAGAGGTAAAAGATCTTGAATTACCAAAAGGAGTAGATGTAGAATTCGGGGGAGTTACGGAACAAATTAACGAATCGTTTACGCAACTTGGGTTGGCGATGCTAGCAGCGATAGCGATCGTTTACTTGATACTTGTCATCACATTTGGTGGGGCACTTGCTCCATTTGCGATTCTATTCTCATTACCGTTCACGATTATTGGTGCATTACTTGGATTATATATTGCAGGAGAAACAATTAGTATATCTGCAATGATCGGTGCACTGATGTTAATAGGAATCGTGGTAACGAATGCAATTGTCTTGATTGATCGTGTTCTTCACAGAGAAAAACAGGGTTATACTGTCAGAGAATCTCTTCTTGAGGCAGGAACAACTCGACTACGACCAATTCTCATGACAGCTCTAGCTACTGTTGGTGCATTAATTCCACTTGCAATTGGTCTCGAAGGTGGAGGATTGATCTCTAAAGGTCTTGGAATTACCGTTATCGGTGGATTAACAAGTTCAACATTACTAACTTTAGTAATTGTACCTGTTGTTTACGAATTTCTAACAAAATTCCATAAAAAGAATCCATCTGACGATGACCTTAAACAGTTAGATTAAACTTAAAAAACCAATTATTTCCCATTCCCGTGGGAAGTGATTGGTTTTTTCATGCTTGCTAAATAATTACTGGGTGAATGTATCGTAAATGAACAGTAACCAAGCTGGGTGAATATCCTAACGGTGTAAATGTATAGGAAGGGGTATAGATTTGAATAAAAATAATATGAACAAAATGATGTATGGATATCCACCGAATTACGGAGTTCAGGGAACATACCAAGACAATGATATTAAAGATCTGTGTAACAAGTATATGAACTACCATGTTATCGGTCAGATGAATGATGGCTCGCAGCTGGAAGGTATCATCACAGATATGAGCGATGATGAAGTAGAAATGTTGGTACCTGAAGACGTCTATGATAGTGAACCAAATAGGCAGTTTGGTTATGGCTATGATTATAACGGTTATGATTACTACAATGGCTATGATGACTATTACGGTAGGAGAAGATATCGTCGATACAATCGACGTCGATTCCCGTTTTATTTCTTTAGAACACTTTTTCGTTACCCATTCTACTTTTAGTGGTATGCTATGGATTAAAAATACCCAAATTCATTGAATTTGGGTATTTTTATTGGGGAAACGGTAAATTAAAGGATGTCCCCCTTTAAGCAACAGCTCAGGCGGCACCATCTTTTCTTATCGTTTAAATAAATCCTTATCAATTGATCCAAGTATCTTGTTTAAATTATCTAGATTGTTAACCATTTCTTTTTCTTCAGCAGTTACTTTGAGTGTTTTTTCGATATAATCTATCCATTCGTTTTCTAGCTGTCTAACTGTTTTTCCGTATACTTCTTTTAAAATCTTTGGTATGTCCGGTTGGTTATAAATTCGTTCAAATTTTTCTATGCCATACGTATCTATTAGATATGTAACAAATGACCCTGCATGGACATAACTCATCCATTGAAGTAATCGGTCACTTTGCTCATTCATTACTGGTCTAAAATAACTCGTATCATATCCAACCGTGATTAATTTGATTAATGGTAGATTTTTTTCCCGATTGATTAAAAACTTCATAATCTTATGTTCAGAAAAACCAAAATTTGCTTGTTCAGTAGTACCGTATTTACTTTCCATATAGGTGGCAAATCCTTCTTGTGTAAAATATCCTCTACTAGAACTGAAATTTTCTCCATAACCGAGTATCGTATGCGTCATTTCATGAACAATTGGATAAAGGTCTGGGTCATTTGCATACAGTTTAATATTATGTTTATAGCCTGTCGATGGCTTATTTCCCTTCAACAAATGAATATTTATATTTTTTGCTGGGGTGTAATCTGTATCAATCGATCCTTTAACTACTTGATATGCAGCTAAAATTTCTTTTTTTAATCCTTCAAGTTCTTCTGCCGAAACCTCTCTGGTATTAATAATGGTAAACGTAACTGCTTCATCTTCAGTAATTATTATGTTTTCCTTGGTTTCTTCTACCTTTGGTTCATTTACTGGTTTTGATTCTTTTGGTGATGCCTCAGGTGAGCATGCAGTTAATACTATTACTAGAGTAATAATACTGACAATACGAATAACAAATTCCTCCCTTTGTGAAAGCGTTTAGAATACTTACGATTAATAGTCAAAAAAGTTTCACAAATAGGAGGGCAATTTAAACTTTTCATGTAACAAATAGATTTATGTCTGTTCGCTACCTTTTCTCACACAAAACCATCCATTCATCAATCGAAAATGCCTGAATTTGTTCATCTGTAATTTCAATTTTAAAATACTTACGCACAGTTTCTGAAGCATTCTTCATATAAGTTGTGACTTCACGTTTGATTTCTTCGTCTTCTAACATGCGATTTAGCCATTCCTCATATGGTAATGTTTTCTTTCGTGTCGCCTCTTTGACCACTGATAAATGAAAAGAAGCTAGTAGTTTTTTCCATTCGGATATTGCGAGCGATCGAACATGGCTATAATCACGCATCTTTTCGAATGTGTTGACAAAATTATCGAGTGTTGGATCCTCTGGTGCGATGTTATCGATAAGAACAAACTTTCCACCTGTTTTCAACACACGTTGCACTTCATGAATGAATTTTTCAGGGTTTGGAAAATGGTGTGCAGCGATTCTACATGTAACAATATCGAATGAATCGTTTTCAAAAGGTAAGTTTTCTGCATCAGCAATTGCATAGCTGATGTTTTCATAGTCTTTGAGATGTTTTGCCGTATTTTCAAGCATCTCTTCAGTCAAATCGGTCGCAACTACTTTTCCTACGTGATTGGAAAGCTGTTTAGCAACGTGTCCGCCTCCTGTAGCAATATCAAGGACACTCATTGTCGATTCAGGCTTCAACCATTTGATCATAAGTGGCAGATCGCTGCCTGTTCCATGGGTGGAGCTTGTAACGTAGGCATTACTGTTTTTCGAAAAAGCTTTTTTTACATTTTCTTTTTCATTCATGAGACACGCCTTCTTTCGATTTGATAAATTCTATATCTTTATCTTATGTTCTAGGATGCAATAAGTAAAATACTAGTTTATAATCAATAGTAATAATGAATACTTATCAGGTGGGAGTATGACATGAAAATTGACGATTATATTTTACTATTAAAATTACATGAAATTGGGACTATTCGTGGAACTGCCAAGGCGGTTTTGATTTCTCAACCAGCCGTTACACAACGATTGAAATATATTGAGGAGCATTTTGGTCAAACAATTTTTCTTCGTACATCAAAAAAACTAGTGCTTACTGGTGTTGGAGAATTGATTTTGAAGCACGCGAAGACAGTGGTCGAAGGAGAAGAGGCGTTAAAAAATAATTTATTAGAATCAAGTGAAACAGTTCAAGGAACTTTATCTATTGCGTGTTCATCCTTGATTAGTCAACGGTATTTACCCGCAATGCTTGCGGAATATACGAGTCAATACCCAAATGTTAGCATCGATCTGGTCACTGGAATTAGTGAAGACATCAAGCGAAATCATAAAAATTACCACGTTTGCATCATCCGTGGGGAAAAGTTGCGTGAAAGTACATCTTCCTTATTGTTTGAAGATCCATTATACATATTTGACACGGAAGAGTTTCCAAAAAAGAAATTGAAGGAACGTCCATTAATATCCTTTAAAAGTGATGATAGTATGCATGAACTAGTTGATAACTGGTTGTATCATCACCAGCACCATATTAAACCACTTAAAACGATTCGAGTTGATCAAATCGAAACGTGTAAGCAATTTATGAAACAGGGGTTAGGAATGGCAGTATTACCTAAAAGTGTCTCGGATACATTGATGGACGAATACCCACATGTTGCGTTAAAACTAAAGAATCGTAGTGTGACACGAAGTACATGGGTATCTTATCAAGAAGAAGTAAGAAAACTTCCTCAGGTAGAAAAATTTCTGCAAACGATTTTGAATAAAGAATATATCTAAGTGTTTAGTATCGAATTCTTAGTGGAATGGTATTCTATAGTCAAATTTAGAGGGAGTGCTAATTAATATGAGTGAAGTAATTTTTACATCAAAAGCGACAGCAAAAAACGGTCGTGATGGTCATGTTAAATCAGAGGATGGATTAATAGATTTAAACCTAGTTAATCCTGCAACAAATAAAGAAGATAAAGGCTCGAATCCAGAGCAGCTATTCGCGGCGACATATTCAGCTTGTTTTGATGGGGCGTTAAATTTAGTAGCTTCGAAGCAAAAAAAAGATATTGAGTCAGAAACTACAGCGGAAGTTAGTTTTTGCAAGGATCCAGAAGACGGTGGATTCAAAATTGCTGCGACGCTAAATGTTGAAATTAACGGTGTTAGTCAAGAAGATGCTGACAAACTAGTTGAGGACGCGCATCAGGTGTGCCCATACTCTAAAGCTACACGTGGTAATGTCGAAGTGACGTTAAATGCGAAGGCAGTTTAAGAAAAAATTGTGATTTTTACAGAAATAAATAGAGACCAAATCATCAACTGATTTGGTCTCTATTTTTGCTTAAATTAAAAGTAAACCCATACGAGTGTGAAAAGAAAGAAAGGATTTTATCCAAGCTCGTTGAGCCTCAGAATTAACAGAAATATGGACTTGAAGTAACCACGGGATAAGTGGAAAAGAAAAATCCCACTGAAGTTTAAATGGGATTTGTTCCATGCTTGGGACTTTCTGTTTTTACCTGACTTTGTTCTTGGAAGAAAAAGACCTTGTATTTATTGCCAATAATAATGTCATTCCAATAATACAAGCTGTACCAATCCATTGGAAAAATCCAAAAGGCTCATTTAACCAAATAACTGTTGTTAAAACAGCGGACAAAGGTTCTAGACTTCCTAATAGACTTGTTTCTTTAGGTGAAAGACTTTGTAAGCTTTCAATATAGAACCAAAATGCAATCATCGTACCTAAAATGATGACGAAAAAGAGATACAAATAAATCTCTGCTGTCAAGCTTGTATAGTCCATTTTCCAAGGAGAATGGATAAGGCTTAATGCCAGACCACCAATAACCATTGCCCAGCCAACGATAACAAGCGAATCGTATTGCTTCGTGAGCGGAACGGCATATAATGTGTAAAAGGCTAACGCGAAGCCAGATAAAACACCCCAAACGATGGCTAGTATAGGCACAGATAATTCTGATATGGATCCATTTGTTAATAAGAAGAAGCAACCAATTAAAGCTAGTGAAACTGTCAATAAATCTTGGCGTGTTAAAACTGTTTGCTTGCGTACGAGTAAATAAATAATAATCATGACAGGGGCTAGATATTGTAATAACGTTGCAACAGCGGCATTACCATGATTAATAGATGCCATATATGTGTATTGAACCGCAAGCATGCCGAGTAATCCAAAAATAATCAGCTGAATGGCTACTTTTTTATTTTTCCAAACACCGATTATCTGAGAATAGTCTTTTTTTAATCCCTGAATAGCTAAAAGTAAAAACCCAGCTATGAGTAAGCGAATGGTTACGAGCCAATTGACATCTATAGCGTATTGTTGAAAGAGTTTTTGTGAAACCGTACCACCGACACCCCAAAAAAAGGCTCCGGTTATAACAAGAAATAATCCTGTTCTTTTACTATTTTTGTTCATCATTTTTCACCCCAAATTATAAGAATAATGTTATGATAAATTAAAGTTCACCGTAATAATACTCAAATTGTATGGAGAAATATAAATATATTGAGGTGATAAATTGCAAGTGAAAAATATTGAGTTAGGTCAAAATTTAAAAGAACTCACCACTCATCATACAGTCCACTTACCAATAGCCTGTTACGAAACAACGATTCGTCAAAATATACAAAGTTACATACCGCTTCATTGGCATGATGAAATACAATTTGTTTTAGTAGTAAAAGGGGAAGCAAGCTTTCACATAAATGGAGAAAAAATAGAGGTTCTAGCAGGAGATGGATTGTTTATAAATAGTGGCTGTCTGCATGCGGCGGAAGAAAGAAACCAATCAGGCTGTGTTTATATCTGTTTAAATATATCACCTCATTTTGTTTTAGCACAGGAACTACATACAACCTATGTATATCCTTATATTCAGGCGACTAATTTACCTTATTTATACATCGATGCAAATGATAATTGGGGGAAAAATATTTTAGAATCCATTATGAAAATTAGACACGGGATTCAACAAGGAGCACCATACTATGAAATCGACATTTCCTTACAAGTCATGCTAATTTGGCAAAACCTTATTATTAATGGCTTCCCATTAGAATACGATGAGACAGAAGCGCTGAAGCACCACCGGATGAAGCAAATGTTAAATTGGATACACCACCATTACGATGAGAAAATTATGCTAGAAGATATTGCAAGTGCCGGGCAATTGAGCCGTTCAGAATGTTGTCGATATTTCAAGCGCATGTTAAAAACAACACCATTACGTTATGTAACCGATTATCGAATTCAAAAAAGCTTAGTCATACTTCAAAATACAGATACGAGTGTTACGGAAATCGCTTATCAAGTAGGTTTTAATAGTACAAGCTATTTCATTGATCAATTCCGCAAGATGAAGAACATGACCCCATTAACATACAGAAAATATAAATGGGGTAATCATTTATGACATTCATAATCGGATGCCATGATAAGACAGCTTTGATTATAGTCGAAAGTAAATGTACATCGGTTTTTGGAAAATTATATATAGTGGGACATTATGAAAAATTGTACTTAAACTAACGCAGTATTTTACGTTAAGAAGGAGCAATAACTACTATGGCTAAAACGTCAGGCTGTTTTACTATTGTTATCAATGAAGAAGATAAAATATTGTTAGCGAAACGAAAGGATTATCCACTCTGGGACTTACCAGGTGGAACGGTAGAGAAGAAAGAACCATTAGAAAATTGTGCTATAAGAGAAACAGAAGAGGAAACAGGCTATATTATTTCAATCAGACGAAAAATCGGTGAATATTATCAACCTCAATACGATGATATACAATATTTATTCTTAGGCGAATTAAAAGGTGGATCACCGATAGAGGATGGTCCTGAAACAGAAAAGGTAGAGTGGTTTAGCTTTAAAGAACTTCCTTTATTTATGATTCCAAATAGAAGAAAACAAATTAAAAATTACATAAAACATAGAAATGTAATTGTAAAAGATTCAATAAAAATTTCACATTTTAATATTCTTCTATACAAAGGGTTATTAAGAGTATTAGGCAAAAAAATATAACGGTTAACTAAAGAGTGCTTTACATAACTAATTTCTTTTGAAGCGATATTACATAATTGGAGCGATGCTGGAAGTAGGGGGGTGTGAAGGAATACGTAAACGGTGGGTTGGTGAACGAGAATGAAGACGTAATAGGGGGATTAAATATGATTTAAATGATTAAATTAGAACTCAAATAAAAGAACCCTCATCAAGTCGATGAGGGTCCTTAAGAGTTGGAATAATTACGTCTACTAGGATCACTGGGAAAGGTTCAATCAGAATCCATAAAAATCTCATATATCCCATCATGACTTCAGCTTTGCTACTATATCCTTATCAGGAGTCACAAAAACTGTTTTTTGGTTATCGTAAATCACATAACCTGGCTTAGCACCATTTGGTTTTTTAACATGCCTGATCGCTGTGTAGTCGACTGGAACTGAAGACGATTGCCCCGATTTACTAAAGTAGGCGGCTAAATTTGCTGCTTCCATTAATGTTTCTTCGCTTGGGTTCTTGTCGCGAATAACAACGTGGGATCCAGGAATATCTTTTGTATGTAACCATACATCGTCACGATGGGCGAGTTTATTCGTTACATATTCATTTTGTTTATTATTTTTTCCAACTAGAATAGTTGTACCGTCCGTTGCTTGATACGTTTCAGGCTTTGGAACCCCTTTATTGTTTTTCTTTTTAGTTTTTGTTCGTTGCTTTTTCAGATAACCTTCATCTCGTAATTCATCACGGATTTCTTCAATATCTTCCTCGCGTGCAACATCAATTTGTTGCAGCAATTGATCTAAATAGTCTACTTCCTCAAGTGTTTTCTTAATTTCTTTCTCGACTACTTGTTTAGACGTTTTTAGCTTTTGATATGTTTTAAAGAAGGCTTGCGTATTTTCGCTAGGTGTTTTATTCGGGTTTAATTCAATCGTAATTTCACGTTGTTCTGGATCATAGTAATCAATAACGGTGACAGATTCATCGCCTTTTTGAATAACGTGCATGTTAGCTGTAAGAAGTTCACCTATTCGTTGATACTTTTCTGCACCTGCTGCTTTTTTCAATGTTTGGTGGTGTTTTTTCAGTTTCCGCTCGTTTTTGTCCTTTTCATTTTTGATAAAACGATAAAGATCCTTTGCTTGTTGCTTTACGCGATCTCGTTCAGCTTTTCCGGAAAAAAAAGCATCAAGCATTTCATTGGTCGTTTCAAACGCTTTTCGTTCGCCATCTACTGATTCTAAATCTACCACATGAAAATCTTCTTTTTTCCCTTTATAGATAGTAGGTTTGTATTGGTTATTTACAATTTCTTGTTGTATATCTTTGAACACTTGCATATAGGTATCCTGTGAACCCAGCTTAGCTCTTGCAACCATTTCACGCGCTAATAATGGCGATATACCATTAAGCGTTTGGACGATTTGGTTTTCTATTTTCCCTTGATTGAAATCAATTTTACGGATGAATTGCTCTTCATTGATTTCTAATAAGTTGAGTTTATCTTGATGGGGAGGAAGAATATACTCATGTCCAGGCAGGATAGTCCGATGACGGTTCAATGACAACGGTACATGCTTTAAACTATCAATAATATGACCTTTTTCTTTGTCTACAAGCATTAAGTTACTATGTTTACCCATCAATTCGATGATTAATGATTTATAGGTTACATCCCCAATTTCATTTCGTGTACGAAACGTAAAGGTTACGATTCGTTCCATTCCATATTGTTCAATCGATTCGATAAATGCACCAGATAGATGCTTACGTAGAAGCATACAAAACATGGGTGCTTCTTTTGGATTTGTATAGGAATCATTTGTAATATGAATGCGCGCATACATCGGGTGAATCGAAAATAGTAGTGTTTGATTTTTTCCGTTACTACGTATAGTAAAAACTATTTCTGTATCAGTTGGTTGATATATCTTTGTAATTTTTCCTGTCATAAACTGGTCGTTCCATTCGTTAACGAGTGCTCTCGTAACAACTCCATCAAATGGCATGTCAATCACCTCATGCGCAATTATAGCATTTTTCTGGACAAGTCTGCATACATATCGTTAAGAGAACGCTATATTTATCATTTCTGATAAGAAAAGCAGTTGAAACTGGAGGGGTGTGTTTTGCAATGGTATCAATTAGACAAGGAAACACTTGAGCAAAAACTACATGTATCGAGCGAACGAGGGCTTACCGATAAACAAGTAGCCACAAGACGAAAACAACATGGAACCAATGAATTGGATGCAGGGAAGCAAACACCAAAATGGTTAATATTTATTAAACAATTCCAGGATTTTATGGTATTGGTGTTACTAGCAGCAACGCTTATTGCGGGGTTGCTTGGTGAATACATTGATGCAATCGCAATCATGGTAATTGTATTAGTAAACGGTTTTATTGGTTTTTTTCAGGAGCAAAAAGCGGAGAAATCATTAGCCAAGCTGAAAGAACTATCGGCCCCATTTGCATATGTATTACGAAATAAGGAATGGGTGCAAATACCATCAAAAGATATTGTTGTCGGTGACGTCATTCAAGTACGCAGTGGGGATAGAGTTCCTGCTGATATCCGAATAATTAATTCACAAAGCTTGGAAACAGAAGAATCAACGTTAACCGGCGAGTCGCTTCCAGTAGTAAAAAATACGAATACGATTCATAAAAATGATTTAGGTCCACAAGACCAAACCAACATGGGATTCATGGGAACGTTAGTAACGCGTGGCTCTGGGGTAGGAGTCGTTGTTGGTACTGGGATGAATACCGTTATGGGACAAATTGCTTCCTTAATGGTTAAAACAAAAAAGACGATCACACCTCTAGAACACAAACTTGCTGAATTAGGCAAAATTTTAATCATTCTTGCACTAATACTAACAGCAATGGTAGTTATTGTTGGTGTATATCAAGGACATCCTGTTTATAATATGTTCCTTGCTGGCGTGTCACTTGCTGTTGCAGCCATACCAGAAGGATTACCAGCAATTGTTACTGTTGCGTTGTCATTAGGTGTTCAACGTATGATAAAAAAGAAAGCGATTGTTCGAAAGCTTTCTGCAGTTGAAACGCTAGGTTGTGCGTCTGTTATATGCTCGGACAAGACTGGTACAATGACCGAGAATCAAATGACGGTGAAAGAAATTTATGTAAATGACGAAAAGTTATTTGTAACAGGCGATGGCTATGAGTTACAGGGAGAATTTTATTCAAAACAGAGAAAAGTGGACGATCAATTTCCACAACTAAAATCGATGCTATTGTATGGAATGGTCTGTAATAATGCCTCCATTCTTGTGAAGAAAGGCAAAAATTTTATTAATGGCGATCCAACCGATGGAGCACTATTGGTTGCTGCTAGAAAAATGGGATTGGGACAAGAGGACGGAAAGGGATTTCGTATCATAAAAGAAATACCGTTTGATTCTACACGAAAACGGATGAGTGTAATTGTGGAGGACGAACACAAACGCCAATTTTTGATTACGAAAGGCGCGCCTGATGTATTACTTCCGCGCTCATCTTTTATCCAATCAAATAATGAAAGTCGATTAATGAAATCTGCAGACAAAGCTCGGATTAATAGTGTAATTGGTGAAATGGGTGATAAAGCATTAAGAACGATTGCGATTGCAATCAAACCACTATCGTCAACAACAGCAAGTGATGAAGGCTTGCTGGAAAATGATCTGACCTTTATAGGCTTATACGGCATGATTGACCCACCTCGAAAAGAAGTAAAGGCAGCGATTGCAGATTGTAAAGAAGCAGGAATAAAAACGGTTATGATAACCGGGGATCATGAAAAAACTGCTCGTGCGATTGCTACTAATTTAGATCTATTACCAGAGGATGGCCTCGTACTTGACGGTTATCAATTGAATCAAATGTCTACTGAAGAACTAGTAGAAATAATTGATCGTGTCTATGTATTTGCGCGAGTAACACCTGAACATAAATTAAAAATCGTCGACGCATTTCAACAAAATGGTCATATCGTTGCAATGACTGGGGACGGCGTAAACGATGCCCCGGCAATTAAAGCAAGTAATATTGGAATTAGTATGGGACGTAGTGGTACAGATGTTGCTAAAGAAGCTTCATCACTTATCTTGATGGATGATAACTTTGCAACAATCAAGGCTGCAATTAACGAAGGAAGAAATATCTATGAAAATATCCGGAAATTTATTCGTTATCTGTTAGCTTCTAACGTTGGAGAAATACTAGTGATGTTATTCGCGATGGTTTTAGGGCTTCCACTGCCACTGGTTCCAGTACAAATACTATGGGTGAACCTTGTTACAGACGGGCTTCCTGCGATGGCACTTGGCCTAGACCAGCCTGAAGCAGATGTGATGAGTAGAAAACCGCGTAATCCAAAAGAAGGAATTTTTGCACGGGGTTTAGGTTTCAAAATAGTCACTAGAGGTATTTTAATCGGTATCGTAACATTAATTGCATTTATGATGGGTTACCAAGGAAATCCGGACAATTTGATCTATGGTCAGACAATGGCATTCACAACACTAGTAATGGCTCAACTAATCCATGTGTTTGATTGTCGAAGTGAACATTCCGTATTTTCAAGAAATCCATTTGAAAATAAATATTTAGTACTAGCAGTATTATCATCGATTGCTATGCTGCTTTGCGTAATCTATTTCCCACCGTTACAACCAATTTTCCATACCGTGTTCCTAGGATTACGTGATTGGATCTTCATTTTAGCACTAAGTGCTATTCCGACAGTTTTATTCGGATTTACAAAAAAATAGAATTTATCAAGGCTCCTTTCTTGTATAATGAAGAAAGGAGTTTTTCTTTTTCCTTAAAAAATGTATAATAGACGAAGCAAACAACTAGTTAGTCTTCGTAAATGTTTGAGTTTTGTAGTCTCCATTGATTATAATAGAGAGATAATAGAGACAGTACTGGTACATATAAGGGGGAGCCAAGTTTGAGTTTACGACTAATTAATATCGGTTTTGGAAATGTTGTATCGGCTAATCGTATCATTTCCATCGTTTCACCTGAATCAGCACCGATTAAACGAATTATTACCGTTGCAAGGGATAACAATAAATTAGTAGATGCAACTTATGGAAGACGTACACGTGCTGTAATTATAACAGATAGTGATCATGTTGTATTATCAGCTGTACAACCAGAAACCGTTGGACAGCGTGTATTAAGTCATGAAGAGGTTTCAGATGAATAGGAGGTACTGATTTGATTGATCAGAAAGGTATATTATTTATTCTTTCAGGTCCATCTGGTGTTGGAAAAGGGACTGTAAGAAAGGAACTTTTTGACCAGGATACGGACTTGAAATATTCCATATCGATGACGACACGGGATATGCGTCCAGGAGAAAGAGAAGGAATCGATTATTTTTATAAAACAAACGAAGAATTTGAAACATTAATTGAACAAAATCAGCTGTTAGAATATGCCAAATATGTTAATAATTACTACGGAACACCTAGAGAGTACGTAGAAAAAACGTTAGCAGAAGGGCATGATGTTTTTTTGGAAATTGAAGTGCAAGGCGCGTTACAGGTTCGGAAAAACTTTCCTGAAGGCGTATTTATCTTTTTGTTCCCACCAAGCTTAGACGAATTAAAGAACCGAATTGTCAATCGGGGAACAGAATCACAAGATCTCGTTTTGAACCGTTTACGCGAGGCAAGAAACGAAATTGAAATGATGGATGCATATGATTATGTCGTCGTGAATGATCAAGTCGAACATGCCGTACAAAAGGTTCAGTCGATTATCCAAAGCGAACATTGTCGGAGAGAACGAATTGAAAAACAATACAAACAATTACTGGAGGATGAGATATCATGATGTTAGAGCCATCAATCGATAAACTGCAAGAAAAAATCAAATCAAAATATACACTCGTCACCTTATCCGCACGTAGAGCAAGACAAATGTTGGATACAAATTCCCAGCTAATCGAGAATCCGAAATCGTATAAGCATGTAGGAATTGCATTAGAAGAAGTATTAGCAGATAAACTATATGTAAACGAAAAGTAAGATAAAACCCTCGCTTGATGCGAGGGTTTTTTGGTAGGGTTTTACACCAACGACTCAACGTCACTTTGCAAAAAGCCTCCCATCTAGTATGATGTAAGGCTTTTGTTTCCCATTCACTACTTTCAGTGCCTCTTATTTTCAGTCGATGGGATTGTGGGGCCTAGAGGCAATCAAACAAACGGTTATGAGTGAACTTGGATTTGCTGTTTTACCTTACATTTTCTGCTTGGATGTAAAAGTCATGGTTGCCTATACGATCATGTATATGGTCAGGACTATCAGGACGGCAAGCAAAACTACTGGTTAGAAGGATTTTTGTATATTTCGTAACTTACTTTAACTGCGAAGTTGCCCGCAGCGGAAATCAACGTTGCTGTTACATAAGCATAAATTTTCACTAGTTCGCAGTTTGTTTGCAGATAGTAGAAAAATCTTATTAATGAAAGTAAGCACACTATTAGCGAAATGGAAATAAGCGGACACCAGAGCCCTTATTTGAATAAAATTAGGGTAAATGGGCTTGTTCGCGGACACAGGAGACCTTATTTAGTAAATAAAGCCTGATTTCAACCTGTCTTTACCTAAATAAGGCATCCTGTGTCCTCGAGACCCATAAAACACGCCCAAAAAGTAAGAATAAGGTCTCCTGAGTCCGCTACCGAGTAATCTCCGGCTCTAACTTTTTCAGGTGGAATACTCGCAGTTACTTCGAAAACGAAAATATGGAAATAACCAATCCTCAAATAAAACATAGTTAATTAAAAATTACGCTATTATATGATATAAATAGAGATAGAAATAGACACAAAGGGGTTACTAAAATGGTGAAAAATAAGAATATCCTTTTAGGCGTTTCTGGAGGCATTGCTGCATATAAAGCATGTGCGCTTACAAGTAAACTATCACAAGCTGGGGCGAATGTTCGCGTTATGATGACAGAAAACGCGTCAAAATTTGTCTCTCCATTGACGTTTCAAGCGTTATCTAGAAATCCTGTTTATACCGATACATTTGATGAAAAAAACCCACAAAAAATTGCCCATATTGATGTAGCGGATTGGGCAGATATTGCAATTATCGCACCAGCTACTGCAAATATTATTGGCAAGCTAGCAAATGGAATTGCGGATGATATGCTATCCACGACGTTGCTAGCAACAGAAGCTGAAGTGTACATTGCGCCTGCGATGAACGTACATATGTATGCGCATCCTGCTGTTATCAATAATATGAAACAACTGGAAGAATGGGGGTATCATTTTATTGAACCAGGTGCTGGTTATTTAGCTTGCGGTTATGTAGGAAAAGGTCGATTGGAAGAACCAGAAAGTATAATCGAAACAGTAACTAATCATCAACAGCGTACGGAAAAAAGTAACATTTTAGACGGGAAGAAGGTACTAGTTTCAGCTGGCCCAACGAGAGAAAAAATTGATCCAGTTCGATATTTTACAAACCGTTCAACCGGAAAAATGGGATTTGCATTGGCCGAGGCTGCTGCCGATTTAGGAGCAGAGGTAACCCTTGTCACTGGACCGGTAAGTTTGGAAACGACCAATCCTCGCATTAATCGAATTGATGTCGTAACTTCGGCAGAGATGTACTTAGTCATGCACAACCATTTTTCAGAAAGCGATATTGTCATTAAATCAGCTGCAGTGGCTGATTACCGACCGAAGCATACATTTGATGAGAAAATGAAAAAACAAGCAAATGATTGGCATGTAGAGATGGAACGAACGAGCGATATCCTACAGTCACTGGGCGAAGTGAAGGAAAAACAGTTTTTAGTAGGTTTTGCGGCAGAAACCTCTAATCCGCTAGAGTATGGCAGGAAAAAACTTGCGAAGAAAAATTTGGACGCTATTGTGATCAATAATGTTTCAACACCTGGTGCGGGATTTGAAGCAGATACGAATATCGCCACCTATCTAAATAAATCACTGCAGCCACACGAGTTGCCACTATCTTCTAAGCGTGAAATGGCATTTGAAGTGCTTCGGTTGGTTGTTCGAGATATGAAGGATGAATTGCTGTGAAAATAGCAAAAGTGATCGTTGATGTACCTGCAAAACAAATAAATCAGACCTTTGACTATATTATCCCAGACGAATTAGAACCAATCGTTGAGCCTGGAATGCGAGTAATTGTACCATTTGGGCCACGAAAAATTATGGGATTTGTATTGGACATTACTACGAATTCTACTCATTCGAAATTAAAAGAAATTGTTGATGTACTTGATTTAACTCCAGTCCTAACAAAAGAGCTGTTATCACTAGGACAATGGTTAGCGGAAGAAACGATAAGTCTTTTTATTACAGCTTATCAAGTCATGTTACCCCAGGTGTTAAAATCGCAGTATAAAAAAGAAATTGTTCGACTAACCGATGAAGAGCTTGAAACGCCATTAGAATCGTTATTTGCAGGTCGTGACGTTATATCCTATGAGGAGTTTACGCAATCAACAGTTCGTTACCAACATTTATTACATGCAGTCCATGCTGGGGATGTGCAAATTGATTACCTCGTTAAATCTCGGATTACAAAAAAAACAGAAACAATGATCAAACCTTCTGTTGAAGGATTTTTATTAGAGGAAGCGTACAATGATTTATCCAATCGCGCGGCAAAACAAAAAGAACTACTTGCGTATTTTATTCAGCATCCAGATTCTATAAGCAAAAAGAAATTACTCACCTTAATTGATACAAGTGCAGCAACAATAAAAGCCTTGATAGATAAACGGTTGCTAGAAACGACCCAAAAAGAAGTTTACCGAAATCCTTATGATGATGAATCAATCGAACGAACAACTGCGCTTCCTCTAACGGACGAGCAGAAACAAGCGATTGAACCGATTAAGGAATCGTTGACAGAAAAGCGCCATGAGGTCATATTAGTGCACGGCGTAACAGGTAGCGGGAAAACAGAAGTATATTTGCAAGCGATTGAAGACGTAATAAATGAAGGTAAGGAAGCAATTGTACTTGTTCCGGAAATCTCGTTAACACCACAAATGGTTCACCGTTTCAAAGGACGTTTTGGGAGAAGTGTTGCTGTCATGCACAGTGCGTTATCAAGTGGAGAAAAGTACGATGAATGGCGAAAAATTTACCGCAAAGAGGTAAAAGTTGTTGTCGGCGCACGCTCCGCTATTTTTGCTCCATTTGAAAATCTAGGTATTATTATCATTGATGAGGAACATGAAACAAGCTACAAACAGGAAGATCAACCGCGATATCATGCACGAGACGTAGCAATCGAGCGTGCCAAAACACATCATTGTCCAGTTGTTCTTGGTAGTGCGACACCGACTCTTGAAACTTATGCCCGCGCACAAAAAGGTGTCTATAAGCTTGCAACATTAAACAAACGAACAAATGATAAAGCAATGCCTGAGGTAGAAATTGTCGACATGCGTGATGAATTACACGCTGGAAACCGAACAATGTTCTCTCGAAAACTGAAAGAAAAAATAGAAGTGTGTATGAAAAAGAACGAGCAAGTTGTACTTTTATTAAATAGACGGGGGTATTCTACCTTTGTTATGTGTCGAGACTGTGGGCATGTGAAGGAATGTCCGCATTGTGATATTGCGTTGACTTATCACAAAAATACGAACCGACTAAAATGCCATTATTGCTCTTATGAAGAACCGATGCCAACGCTCTGTCCGGAATGTTCAAGTGATTTAATTCGTTATTTTGGTACTGGTACTCAGCGAGTGGAAGAAGCGTTAACACAATTAATTCCTGAAGCTCGAGTCATTCGGATGGACGTAGACACGACACGCCGAAAAGGTTCACACGAAAAACTGCTAAGTCAATTCGGTAAAGGCGAAGCGGATATTCTACTCGGAACGCAAATGATTGCCAAAGGTCTCGATTTTGAAAATGTGACATTGGTTGGCGTGTTAACAGCTGATTCCATGTTACATCTACCAGACTTTCGTTCATCTGAAAAAACGTTTCAGCTATTAACACAAGTAAGCGGACGAGCTGGGAGACATGAATTACCAGGTGAAGTAATTGTTCAAACGTACACGCCTGATCACTATAGTATTGAGTTCGCTAGTCACTATAATTTTACTGATTTTTATAAACAGGAAATGGCGATGCGAAAAACCTTTCACTATCCACCATATGTGTTTTTAGCACTCATAACGGTTTCGCATCCAAACAAAATAAAAGCAATTCAATCAACACAAAAAATTGTTCAGTCGCTTATGCAAGCTGTACAATCGGAAACCGTTATACTAGGGCCAACACCATCACCAATGGCTCGGATCAAAGATAGGTATCGTTACCAATGTATGGTAAAATACAAAAATGAACCGAATCTAAGAAAAATAATTCGCCGCATAATTGACCAGTTTGATGAAGACGTTCAGAAGGACGACTTATTACTGTCTGTTGATATGCAACCGTACCAAATGATGTAAGGCAGAAAGTAGGTTTTTTAATGAAAAAAATTGTATTCATGGGGACACCGGATTTTTCGGTACCAATTCTACGTTCACTTGTGGATGAAGGGTATAATGTTGCACTCGTTGTAACACAGCCTGATCGTCCAAAAGGTAGGAAGAAAATAATGACCCCGCCTCCAGTGAAAGAAGAAGCAATCAAGCAGAACATACCTGTTTTTCAGCCGGAGAAGCTAGCAACTGATTACCAACACATACTTGATGAGAATCCGGATCTGATTGTAACAGCGGCTTACGGTCAACTTCTTCCGAAAGAGCTGTTAACAGCACCAACTTTTGGCTGTATTAACGTACATGCCTCTTTATTACCAGAACTGCGCGGTGGAGCACCGATTCATCATGCGATTATCCAAGGTAAAACGGAAACAGGCATTACTATTATGTATATGGTTGAAAAACTTGATGCTGGTGATATTTTGACACAGGAAAAAGTTGCAATCGCCGAGAATGACAACGTTGGAACGTTGCATGATAAGCTTTCCATAACAGGGGCAGGCTTGTTACTGAAAACATTGCCACAGCTTTTTAACGAAGCATTGACCCCAATTAAACAGGATGATGCGAAATCAACGTTTGCCAGTAACATTAAACGTGATCAAGAAAAAATTAATTGGCAACTTAGTAACCTGGAAATCTATAACCAAATTCGTGGACTCAATCCTTGGCCAGTAGCATTTACAATTTACCAAGGAAAAACAATGAAGATTTGGACCGCAAAGCTAACCGAACGTGAATATAACGGTGAAGCGGGTGAAATAGTAGATAATAGAGACGGTGAGTCAATCATAGTTGTTTGTGGGGATAAAAAAGGATTAGCAATTACTGAAATCCAACCTGCAGGTAAAAAACGGATGGCTGTTAAAGATTACTTACGCGGCACACCAGATCGATTAAAAATAGGAACAAAATTAGGTGAGAGTGTTGAATAGTACAGTACGAAAAGCAGGATTAGATTTACTGTTACGAATCGAAGGCGACAGTGGATTCAGTCATTTATTACTTGATCATGAAATAAAATCGCGTAATATTCCTGAACGAGATGTGGGTCTTTTAACAGAGATTGTGTACGGCACATTGCAACGAAAAATGACATTAGATTATTATTTGGATCCATATCTAAAACAAGGCAAAAAAATAAAACCGTGGGTTCGCATGTTGCTTCGCATGTCCGTATATCAGATGGCTTATTTAGATAAAGTTCCTTATCACGCCATCATCCATGAAGCAGTTGAAATCGCCAAGCAACGCGGTCATAAAGGAATCTCTGGACTTGTTAATGGTGTATTACGAAATATCCAACGTAACGGTTTTCCAGATACTGCTCAGATTAATAACCCAGCGGAACGAATCGCTATTGAGACAAGCCATCCAGAGTGGCTGGTGAACCGATGGATTGAAATGTATGGAAAAGAGACAACAGAAAATATGTGTCGGGCTAACTTAGAGCGTCGGCATTCATCCGTTCGAGTTCAACCAATGCGTATTACTCGTGATGAAGTGATAGAGGAGTTAACCGAAATTGGTTTCAAAGTAGAAAAATCATTATTTTCTAAGCAAGGAATTGTCATTCATAAAGGAAATATACTGAAGACTAGATTATTTAAAGAAGGATTTGTTACCGTTCAAGACCAAAGTTCCATGCTCGTTTCTGAAATGCTTCAGTTAAAGCCAGATATAGTTGTACTTGATGCGTGCAGTGCCCCTGGTGGTAAATTAACACACATTGCTGAACTAATGGAAAATAAAGGTATAATTCATGCATACGACTTACACGCCAAAAAAGCAAAATTACTTAAAGACAAGGCAAAAAATCTACACTTAACGATTGTTGAACCAAAACAAGCGGATGCGAGAAAACTTCAGGAGATACATAGAAACGAAAGCTTCGATCGAATTTTAGTCGATGCACCATGCTCTGGACTTGGCGTGATTCGTGGGAAACCAGAAATTAAGTATCATAAACAAGAATCAGATATTGAAACGTTAGCAAGCATTCAGTTAGATATCTTAACGAGTGTCGCTCCTTTACTGAAAAGGGAAGGCGTACTTATGTATACCACTTGTACTGTTGATAGAGAAGAGAACAATCTAGTGGTTCGGAAGTTTCTAGATAAGCATCCAGATTATGAAATAGACCAAACATTTTTTGATGAATTACCTTCTTTTTTAACGGAAACGGAAGGAATGTCTGATGAGGGATTACAGCTATTCCCACATACAAACGATACAGACGGTTTTTTCCTAACCAGATTCGTAAAAAGATAGTAGTTATTCTTCAATATTCATAAATTACGTGTAATAATAGAAAAAGGATAACGACTAGGAAATTTTCGTATTTGGCTGTTATCTAAAAGATTGTTGTTATTTATACAAGTATAATAACTGCTATTTAATGCTCAGTTATACTAAAGCAACAAATTTTTACGAAAGAGCCTTGTACTAAAAAAGATCTACAAAGCGGGGTGAAGGTATGAAAGGGCAATTTATGACCGATCAAGGTCGTGTCAGAAACCATAATGAAGATGCTGGTGGTGTGTTTCAAAATGACGCTGGCCAGTATTTATCCGTCATTGCAGACGGAATGGGTGGGCACCAGGCAGGTGATGTCGCAAGCCAAATGGCCATTACAATTATCGAACAAAAATGGCTGGAAACAAATGAAATGAAAAATCCAGAAGAATTGGAAAGTTGGATACAGGCTACCATACATCACGTAAACAACGAAATTTTTCAAAAATCTACCAGCAATGAAGCTTGTCAAGGTATGGGCACAACGCTAGTGATGACAATAACCACACCTGACTTTTTTACCATTGGTCATATCGGTGATAGTCGAATTTATATGAAGAGTGAAAAAGAGTTTAAGCAAATTACAGAGGATCACACACTAGTAAATGAGCTCGTTCGTTCTGGACAAATCTCGCTTGAAGATGCTGAACACCATCCTAGAAAGAATGTTATTTTACGAGCACTAGGAACAGAACAAGTAATTAATCCAGATGTACTAACCCTTTCTTGGGATGTTGGTGATAAGCTGCTACTTTGCTCAGATGGTTTATCTAATAAAGTTTCTGACAGTGAACTGCAAGAGTTTTTGAAAAAAGAAGATGACTTAGAAGAGACTACTAATGGTCTAATTGCATTAGCCAATGAACGTGGAGGCGAAGATAATATTTCCCTCATTATTGTCCATCATGATTCCCTACCGAAAGAAGGTGAGACTTCGTGTTAAACGGGCGCCTTTTAAATGAACGTTATAAAATTAAGAAAACCGTTGGCGGCGGTGGGATGGCAAACGTTTATTTAGCTAGAGACATTATTTTAGAACGGGATGTCGCATTAAAAGTACTTCGATTAGAGTATGCGAATGATGATGAATTTATCGCTCGTTTTGATCGGGAAGCACAGTCTGCGACTAGTCTATCACACCCTAATATTGTCAATATTTATGATGTCGGTGAAGAAGATCATATTTTATATATGGTAATGGAATATGTCGATGGGATGACGCTCAAGGAATATATTCAAAAGTATGGGCCAATTCCTGTTGAGGAAGCACTTGATATTATGAAGCAAATCAGCTCAGCGATTGGACATGCCCATGCAAATAATATTGTACATAGAGATATTAAGCCACAAAATATACTAATTGATTCATATGGCCAGGTGAAGGTAACTGATTTCGGTATAGCAGTAGCATTGAGTGCTACCGCATTAACGCAAACGAACTCTATTCTTGGATCCGTTCATTATTTATCCCCAGAACAGGCTCGTGGAGGGATGGCTACAAAAAAGTCAGATATATATTCGTTAGGAATCGTATTATTTGAATTATTAACTGGTCGTCTGCCTTTTTCAGGTCAATCTCCAGTTTCTATTGCCTTGAAGCATTTACAAACCGACACGCCATCCGTACGGCGTTTTAACCAGGATGTACCACAAAGTGTAGAAAATATTGTATTAAAAGCAACTGCGAAGGATCCGTTTAATCGATATCATACGGTGTATGATATGGAGGATGCGCTAGGAACAGCATTAAATCCTGAAAAGTTAGACGAAGCAAGGTACATTCCACCTACTGGAGTTGGGGAAGAGACCAAAGCTATACCAATTATTACGGATAGCCAAATGCATGATAATAGCAATCAAAATACAATTGTCCATCAAACAAATGGTGCGACAAAATCTTTTGTTGCAAATGATGAAGATGAACCATCCGGAAAGAAGAAGCCGGGCAAGAAGGATAAAAAAACGAAAAGTAAAAAGAAGAAGGTATGGTGGATTGCCATCCTATTGTTACTTCTGCTGGCATCAGGGGTCGCAGCATTATTTGTAATTCCGAAACTTTTACAGCCAGATAATGTCACAATTCCTGATGTGACGGGTATGGCTTATGAAGAAGCTGTTGATGAATTACAAAAACTGAATTTAGATACAGAAAAAGAAACAGCCTTTTCCGATGAGGTGGAAGAGGGCGACGTCATTAGTACCAATCCTTCTCCGAATAGTGAGGTAAGAGAGGAATCCACGGTTACACTTATGGTAAGTGAAGGAAAAGAAACGGTTACATTTGACGATTATGTTGGTGACGACTTTAGTCAAACCAAAGAAATATTAGAGGAAAAGGGATTTGAGGTAATTGCTTATGAAAAAACTTCAGAGAGTACGCCGGGAGAGATTATTTCACAGATTCAACCTACACCAGATTCAGAGGTTGTACCGAGTGAGACAAGAGTAATTTTTGAAATAAGCAGTGGCCCAGAGTTAATAACATTAAATAACCTCCAAGGAATGACAAGAGATGAGGCAGTAAGTTATTTAGAGGAAAATAATCTTGTTGCCAATGTTATCGAGGAATATTCCGATACAACCCCTGAAGGAGAAGTAATCCGACAAGACCCAGAATCAGGTGTTGAATTAGAGGAAGAGGAGACGGTAGATGTATATGTATCTGTTGGTCCGGAAGAGAAACCACCAGTTTCCCATACTGTGACATTTACTGTTCCTTATAACCCGGAGCAGCCGCCAGATGATAAAGATAAACCAAAGGACAAACAAAAAAATAAGGATGAACCGGTAGAACAAACGGTGAAGATTTACATCGGGGATGCGGAGCATTCAATTTCAGAGGTTTATAAAGAAGAAACGATTACCGAAGATAAAGAATATACCATCACATTAACGATCGCACCAGGACAAACTGCAGAATACAAGGCACTCCGTGATGGAGAAGTAGTTATAAATAAAACTGTTCCATATGAAGAGGGTGAATAAATGGCAGAAGGCAGAATTATAAAGGCACTAAGCGGATTCTACTACGTACAATCAAATGATGGCATTTATCAATGTCGGGGAAGAGGCTTGTTTCGAAATAAGAAGATAACCCCACTTGTCGGTGATTTTGTCGAGTTTGACAAGAAGGATGACATGGAGGGATATATTCAATCCATCGAGCCTAGAAAAAATGAGCTGGTGCGCCCCCCAATTGCCAATGTAGACCGTGCGTTTATTTTAAGTTCTGCAGTAGAACCATTGTTTAGTCCTTTATTATTGGATCGTTTTCTTGTTCTAATTGAATCAAAGAATATCGAACCGATTATCGTAATATCGAAAATGGATGTTGTTTCAGAAGAGGAAAGAGAGACAATTGATCAATATACCGAGGTCTATCGACGAATAGGTTATACAGTCGAACATGTATCATCAAAAGAGCCATTTCAAAATCAGGGAATTGAAACGCATTTCAATGACGGAGTATCTGTTATTGCTGGACAATCAGGTGTTGGTAAGTCATCGTTATTAAATGCGTTAAAGCCTGAGTTGGATATAAAAACCGACGACATTTCTAAAAGTTTAGGACGTGGAAAGCATACGACCCGCCACGTTGAGTTACTCAATTTATTTGGTGGTCTAGTTGCAGATACACCTGGATTTAGTGCTTTGGAATTTACCGAAGTAGAACTTGAAGATCTAGATAACTATTTTCCAGAGATGCTTGAACGGAAAGGCGAATGTAAATTTAGAGGATGTATGCATAACAAAGAACCAAAATGCGCCATTAAGCAAGCAGTTGACCAAGAAGAAATAGCGTCCTTCCGATATGAACACTACTTAACATTTATGGAAGAAATACAAGCAAGAAAGCCGAGGTATTAACATGACAAAAATAGCACCGTCCATTCTTTCAGCAAATTTTGCAAAATTGGGTGAGGAAATTAAAGATGTAGAACAAGGTGGAGCCGATTACATCCATGTTGATGTAATGGATGGCCATTTTGTTCCAAATATTACGATTGGACCACTAATCGTGCAAGCTATCAGACCAATTACTGATCTACCACTAGATGTACATTTGATGATTGAAAATCCAGATGCTTATATTCAAGCGTTTGCCGAAGCGGGATCTGACATTATTACAGTGCATCAAGAAGCAACTCCCCATCTACATCGGACCATTCAGCTAATTAAAAGCCATGGCGTAAAAGCTGGTGTGGTAATAAACCCTGCAACACCGGCAAATATGATTAAAGAAATTTTGCCAGATGTAGATCTTGTGTTGTTAATGACCGTAAATCCAGGATTTGGTGGTCAGTCATTCATTACGAGTGTTGTTCCAAAAGTAAAACAAATTGCAGATTGGCGCGAGGAACTAGGGTTAAACTTTGAAATTGAAATTGATGGTGGTGTCAATGTAGAAACCGCTAAAACATGTGTTGATGCTGGTGCGGATGTATTGGTTGCTGGAAGTGCAGTATACAACAAACCAGACCGAAAACAAGCTATTCAAGCGATTGTAGAAGCAACAAAAGCGGAGTAATTAACATGACACGGATAGGTATCGTCGCAAACGGGCCAGAAAATCTAATCCCTCCATTAACAGAATTTCAACATGAAGTAGACATATGGATAGGGGCAGACCGAGGGGCATTATACATCATCAACCATGGCATTCAACCAGACTTCGCTTTAGGAGACTTTGATTCTATTAATGTGGAGGAACAATCTAGCATTGAACAAGAATCTAAATCTTTTACCAAATATCCAGTTGAAAAGGATCTGACCGATATTGAAATTGCGATTGAAAAAGCAATGGCACTTGAGGCGGATACGATTTATTTCTTTGGAGTAACAGGTGGACGAATGGATCACGGCTTGATCAATGTTCAAATGCTGTACATGTTACTAAAGAAAAAGTGTAAGGGTATTATTATTGATCAAACAAATCAAATAGAAATATTTTCACCGGGAACATATTCAGTGAAAAAAGATGAACAGTTTCCCAATTTATCGTTTGTTCCTTTTACAGAGCAGATTAAAGGCATTACATTAGAAGGATTTTATTATCCATTAGATGATTTTACACTAAATTGGGGTTCCACTCGTTGCATTTCAAACAAGCTTCTTTTAAATAATGGTACTTTTTCGTTTAGTGAAGGCATACTATTATTTATAAAGAGTCGTGATGGATAGGACTAGACGATTCCAAAGCTTTCTTTGTTAATGGAGGAGGGGGAACTCATGAAATTTTATACTATTAAGCTCCCAAGATTTATTGGTGGATGTGTTCGAGTAGTAATCGGCATGTTCAAAAAAGATCAATAATTTTTTCTTAGCTTTTGTCCTGTGACAAAAGCTTATTTTTTTGGACTTGTTCTGAAGGGCATGGAAAGGCGTGGCTGGGGTAACCTATATCGGTGTGGAATTATGAGTTGTGAGTGATGCGGACACAGAAGCCGTTATTTTGATGAAAATGACCGTTTTTGGGGCTTGAGCGGACAACAGATTCCTTAATTGATTCTCTTGGAAGCAAAACATCTATAAAATCTTGAAATAAGGGATCTGGTGTCCGCGAAATCGATAAAATCAGTAAAATTTAGGCAAATAAGGGATCCTGTGTCCGCGTTAATCACACGATGACATGATGACAGGCAGAAATGCAAAAAAGCACCCAAATAGGTGCTTTTCCAAACATTACTAATGTTAAGACGTAGTTATATTATACGCGCTCTACTTTTCCTGATTTCAAGGCGCGAGCAGAAACATAAACTTTTTTAGGTTTGCCGTCTACCATAATACGTACTTTTTGTACATTAGCTTTCCAATTACGCTTGCTGGAATTCATAGCGTGAGAACGTTGGTTTCCACTGCGAGTTTTACGTCCAGTTACAACACATTTTCTAGCCATGTTAATCCCTCCTACTCATACATGTGTCATTTTATTACTTATATAATTTATCATAACCAAGCCAATAACGCAATGAATCTAGAACAATTCATCAAGAAAAATATCTTGACAGAACAAAGGATTTCGTCCATTGTTAAAAGGGGCTATTTGCCTAAAACAACCGTGCTTTTAAAATCTGCACGTTTATAGTAAAATATCCTTATCAATAATGGTATTAAAGGAGGATAATGATGTCCATTGAACTTAATACGACGGATGGCCATGTAACGATTACAAATGACGTGATTGCAACAATCGCTGGTGGTGCAGCTGTTGAATGTTACGGTATTGTCGGAATGGCTTCTAAAAATCAAATTAAAGATGGAATCTCTGAAATTTTACGTAAAGAAAACTTTTCTCGCGGCGTAATTGTCCGTCAAGAAGATGATCATCTTCATATTGATATGTATATTATTGTTAGTTATGGTACAAGGATATCGGAAGTAGCGCACAACGTACAATCACAGGTGAAATATACATTGAACAAATCAATCGGTTTATCCATCGATTCAGTCAATATTTATATTCAAGGTGTACGTGTTGAAAAAGAGTAACCCTTTGTTTAGTTGAAAGAGGAGGAAGTATAGTGACAGTACGAACGTTAGATGGCACAGTTTTTACACAAATGGTTCGCTTGGGAGCTCACCATTTAACTAATAATGCCAAAAAAATTGACGCACTGAATGTATTCCCAGTACCAGATGGAGATACAGGTACGAATATGAACCTATCGATGACTTCAGGTGCAAATGAAGTGAAAAAAATTGAAAGTGCAAATATTTCAGAAGTAGCACAAGCCTTTTCAAAGGGCTTATTAATGGGTGCAAGAGGTAATTCAGGTGTAATTCTATCGCAAATTTTCCGTGGCTTTGCAAAAGGAATGGAAAATAAAAAGGAACTAACAACGAATGACTTAGCTCAAGCCTTTGATGGTGGAGTTGCGACTGCATACAAAGCAGTAATGAAACCTGTTGAAGGAACCATTTTAACGGTTGCTAAAGACGCTGCAAAGGCTGCGGTAGATGGTGCTGAAAATGAAAAAGATGTAATCGCTTTAATGGAGACTGTATTAAGAGAAGCTAAAGCATCGTTGAAACGTACACCTGATCTTTTGCCTGTATTAAAAGAAGTAGGAGTAGTCGATTCTGGTGGACAAGGTTTAGTTACGATTTACGAAGGGTTCTTAGCTGCACTTAAAGGTGAAGAGCTCCCAGAAGGTGTAACTGCTGATATAGAAATGGAAGAAATGGTTAATGCCGAGCATCATAAAATTAACCAGGATTTCATGGATACAAGCGAAATTGAATTTGGTTATTGTACTGAATTTATGGTTAAGTTTGAAGATGGAAAAACAAAAGATAACCCATATGATGAAGATACATTCCGCAATGAATTGAGTGAACTTGGTGACTCTTTATTAGTTGTGTCAGATGAAGAAGTCGTGAAAGTCCATGTTCATGCAGAATATCCCGGTAAAGCGATGACACTTGGTCAACGCTACGGTAGCTTGATCAACATGAAGATTGAGAATATGCGCGAACAGCATACAGCAATCGTAGGCGATAAGAAAGCTGATAAACCAAAAGAAAAAGTACCATATGCAATTGTTACAGTAGCTATGGGTAAAGGATTAAAAAAACTGCTTGAAAGTTTAGGAGCATCTGTCGTTATTGAAGGTGGTCAAACAATGAACCCAAGCACACAGGATATTACCGATGCGATTGTCGAAGCTAACGCAGAAAATGTTCTTATTTTACCTAATAACAAAAATATCATAATGGCTGCTGAGCAAGCAGCTGAGCTCGCTGAAGCAAACGCAGCGGTAGTACCGACAAAAACAATCCCACAGGGAATCAGTGCAATGCTTGCATTCCACCCAGATGCCGCACTTGAAGAAAACAAAAATGCGATGCAAGAAGCAAGTGGTCAGGTTAAAACTGGACAAGTAACATATGCCGTTCGTGATACGCAAATCGATGGGATCACGATTGAAAATGGAAGCTTTATGGGAATTGCTGATGGTAAAATAAAAGCAACACATAAAAATAAATTGGAAACAGTAAAAGCCTTATTGGAAGAATTAATCTCAGAAGACGACGAAATCCTTACTATTTTGCAAGGTGAAGACGTAAGTGATGAAGAAGTAGATGAACTTGTTAGCTATGTTGAAGAAACTTACGAGGACATTGAAGTTGAAGTTCATAAAGGTAATCAACCGATTTATTCGTATATTATGTCGGTGGAATAAAAAATAAAACGAAGAGTTTTGCAACTCTTCGTTTTTTTTTATGGTGTTATGTAACTTATAAAAATTAGTTTGTGTGTGTAAAGCAGCTAAACTTATTGACAAATTTCCTACAGTTACTTAATAAATGCCCTTATTTTGCCGGTTTCTTGTTATGATTGCTTCTGTAAAGAAGATAAGGAAAGGATGATTGCATGATTAAAATAAGAATGTTCTTATTATTAATCGTTACATTAGTTCTCTCACTAATCATTCCAAACATTGCAAATGCGCATTCGGGACTAGAAAGTGCAAATCCTAGTGCTGGGGCAAATGTAGAAGAGGTAAAAAGTATAGAATTATCTTTTAGCACAAAAATTGAAAACTTAAGCACACTCCATTTAATAAATGAGGATGGAAATAAACTGGATCCTACATCAATGAAAGTTACCAATAACGTGCTAAAAGCTAGCTATCCAGAAGCGCTTGAACCTGGTACATATAAGGTGAACTGGAATATAGTCGGTGCTGACGGTCATCCCATCGAAGGCACGTATTCCTTTACCGTGATAGAATCAAATACAACCCAGCCGAATGATGAAACAAGTCAAGATGAAAAAAATGATATTGAAAACAAGACTGGTGAAACCGAAAAGAATACAACACAAAATTCCTCTGAGCAAACAAGCAGTACAGATGAGGATTTACTTACCTCTATTATCATTATTGTTCTAGTAGTAGCGACAATAGGAATGCTAGCTTGGTTGTTCTTCGGAAAGCGTAAGAAGTAGGGGGATAAGAATGCTTTTAATCACACTAGCAGAATTTATCTTATATATTTGTTTTGCTATTCTCATAGGATCTTTAATTTTATTACTCGTTCCTGATGAGAAAAAACCACTTGTAGTTATACCTAAAAAAATCCTGTATCTAGCTGTGGTTTTAATACCCATAGCAACTTTTTTACCAGTGTTTAAGATGGCTAACATATTGTCTGGTGAAAATTTAGAGCTATGGTTCATTTTGAAAAATGTTATTTTCACATTTGAAATAGGGAAATCATGGTTGTTTATTACGTTTGTGTCTGTCATTCTATTAATCGTTCTATTAAATAAAAATAGTACAAAGAAACAGCATATAATCGTGTGGGCATTAGTTCTTGCCTTATCTATACTAATTGGGTATACAAGATCTAGTCACGCGGCTACGATTACCGAATGGAAAGGATTTATTTTTCATACATTACATTTTCTTTCTGTTATCGTTTGGATTGGTATTTTATTTGTCGTTAGTTGGTTTGGGAAAAATAAAACGAATTGGTTAGCATTTATTAAGTGGTTCACGCCAGTTGCATTAACATGTCTAATCATTGCGCTTGTTGTAGGGTATTTCACTATGGGAATTGATATTAATTCAAATGATGATCCAAGCACATCTATTGTTCAGGATTATCAAAACAGTCTTCTAGTTAATTACGGACAAGCATTACTGTTAAAACACATTTTTATCATTTCATTAGTTTTATTTGCATGTATCAATGGCGTATTTTTTTGGAGAAAATATGACATAGAATCATATAATCCACTCAAATGGGCACGGTTGGAAAGTGTGTATGCATTAATTGTATTTGGGTTGACAGCATTTATGGGCCAATCTTGGCCACCGCATCAAATTTATAGTTTACTGATGACAGAAGGGGCTTCACCACTTTTTAAAGCACTTTATGATGGAGAAATACTTAATGCATATCAAGAGGCAGAGAGTCTAGCTATTTTTCATGTAACGATGACGTTTGGTTTTGAAAGTTACGTTTTATTCGGATTAGGAATTGTATTCCTTGCAGTAACTATTTTTGCAGCTGTAATAAGAAAATCAATAGTTGTTTCAACGCTTTCTTCATTATTAGGAGTTATTGCGATATATGTTGGAATAATGATAAGTGTACAATAAGTTATAGAAAAGAAAAAAGATGTGCCACTCTCAATTATGAGCAGCACATCTTTTACTAATTAATCACGTGATTTTATAAAAATCATACATACAGTTATCAATATAAATGCAGTTAGTGCAAGGAAAGGGATGGTGATAAATCCAAACCAATTGATATATTCTGCACTGCAAGGAACACCATTCGCACATGGTTTTATTTCAGCGAATCCAGGAACCTTCTGCTCTAAGTAATGAAATAGTGAAATAGGAACACCTATAACACTCATTGGCAGTACATATTTTTTAATAAATACATCACTTCGAAATGTAGCAATACCAAGTATTAATGCCAGAGGATACATGACGATTCGTTGATACCAACAAAGCTCACATGGAACAAAGTCTCTAATTTCACTAAAATATAAACTACCTAGTGTTGCAACAATGGAAATCAACCAAGCAATGTATAAGAAAAGCTGATTACTAGTTGTTTTATTCATAACTATTTTTCCTCTAATTCATTTTCTATGGCTTGTTTGATTGCCTCATAGTCAAATGGATCTTCTATCACAGTTTCGTTTACCACAATTGTCGGCGTTAGCTCAATACCAAATTCCGTTACCAATTCTGCATCCTTATTCACTTCTTCTATTGCTTCCTGGTTTTCCATAGCAGATTTTAGCTTACTCGTATCAATAGCAGGTATTCCGCTCGCTATCTCAAGTATCTTATCTGTGGTAACCCATTTAGCATCATGATTCTCTCTAGGCTGTGCCTCGAAAAGAGCTTTATGAAAATCCCAGTATGCATCTGGGTTTTGATTAAATACGGACTCTGCTGCTAAAGAAGCTAATTCTGACCCTTCTCCGTGAAATAGCACATTAATGAATGAGAATTTCACTTTACCAGTTTCCACGTAATCATTTACTAATTGTGGAAAGATTTCTGTACCCCAAACTTTACAAGCTGGGCATTTGAAATCACCAAATTCAACAACTGTGACTGGTGCATTGGGGTCTCCTAAAGTTGGTTGACCATCAATTGAAGGTTGTTTGTTCGTCGTACCACCTTCGCTTGCTGTATTTTCTTCGGTAATAACAACTAATACAGCGACTAGTGCAACAACTACTAACGTTATGATTACAGCAATTTTAAATGGTGAAATACTTTTTTTCATTAAAGCACCTCTCCTATTAGAATAATACAATATTACCATTAAAATTCATGGTAGTAGATTTAATCATGAATTGTTCAGAGAATGTTCAATGGTATTAGATAAGTTGTCAATTAATCTTAAAATTTGCATACGAAAACAAATTAGTTGAACAATTAATTGTTCGAAATCTAGTTGAAATTATGTAAGAACAATAAATTGTTTATGTATTAATGAACTGTAAATAAAAAGGGAGTAATTCAACTAGAAAATTACTCCGCTTGTTATTAAATCCTTAATCGTCATATTTTGCGTTTATTAATCGTAATGAATTAAGAACAACGATCAAGGTAGTTCCCATATCAGCAAATATGGCTAACCATAATGTAAGCCACCCAGGAATGATTAATATAAGTG